>DASRXV010000058.1:0-31359 GCA_035687325.1 Holophagaceae bacterium | reverse complement strand
TCGAAAGTCGAAGGGCCGCCTTGCGGCGGCCCTTGTTTGGTGGAGCTTATCGGGATCGAACCGATGACCTCTTCCATGCCATGGAAGCGCTCTCCCAGCTGAGCTAAAGCCCCATCGGGAACATCAAGAATGCCATGGCCCATGGGGCGCGGCAAGCCCAAAAAATCAATGCTGCGCGAGCCACAAACGCTGCCCGGCGCGCACCTGCGCCGACCTGAGCCGGTTCCACCGTTTGAGTTCCGGGATCGTGACGCCGAATCGGTCGGCGATGGCGGCAAGCGTCTCGCCCCGTTGGACCGTGTAGATGCGCGGCCTCAGGACTGGAGAGCCTGGCGCCCCCGGCGCCGCCGCGCTGGCCCCTTCTTTCCCAGGAAGGGTCACCACATCGCCCACCCCCAGATGCTTGACTGCTTCTGGATTCAGGCGGACGAGTTCGGAGAAGGAGACACCCTGGGCTCGCGCGATCCTCGCGAGCGTGTCGCCAGGACGGGCGCGGTAGCTGATGTCCGCAGGCGCCAGGGCGGGCGGCGTCTGGGCCTGAGCCAATCCACCCGGAATGGAGGGGATCGCATCCAGCGGTGTTCTGTTCACGGGCGGTTTCTCTTCCCCTTCGCGGGGAGCGGGCTCCCCCGCGGCCGCGGGAGGCGGGATGACGATGCGGCGGCCGGCCCGGAACCCGGACTTCGAGATGCGGTTGGCTTGCAGCAATTCGTCCGGCTCCACATTGAAACGCTTCGCCACCTTCGCCAGCGTGTCGCCTTTGCGGATCCTGTAGCTCCCGAGATCCTCGCGCTGGCTGGCGGGAAGCCCGCCAAGCCTCCGTTGCGTCTCGAGCCCCTTGCCCACGGGCACACGGACTTCGTAGGGCCCGGGCGGTGTCGTGCCGCGCAGCAGTTGCGGATTCAATTCCTTGATGGCGGCTTCGCTGGCCCCGGCGTTGCGGGCCACGACGCGGAGGCTCGTGGCGCTCCGGACCTGGACCGTCTCGTAGACGAAGGGCGCGTCGGGCGAAGCCTGGAACCCGTAGCTCTCCTGATTGCGGCCGATGAGGACGGCGGCGCACATCTCCGGCACATAGTTCTTCGTCTGGTTCCGCAGGTAGGGCGAGCGGTACATGTCCCAGAAATTCGAGGTGCCCAGGTTCACCTGGGCCTTCTGGGTCGTGAGGGGCCCGGCGTTGTAGCCCACGAGGGCCAGGTACCAGTCGCCGCTCAGGTCGTAGAGCCGCTTGAGGTAGCGGGCCGCGGCATGCGTGGCCTTCACCGGATCCCGGCGCTCGTCCACCCAGCGGTTGATCTTCAGCCCGAAGAGACGGCCCGTGGATGGCATGAACTGCCACATGCCCACGGCGCGGGCGTAGCTTTTCGCCCGATTGATGTAGCCGGACTCCACCACGCCCAGGTAGGCGAGATCCTGCGGAACCCCTTCCTCGGCGAAAACCTGCCGGATCATAGGGAAGTAGGCCGCGCCCCGGGCCAGTGTGCGCTCCATGTATCCGCGGCGCTCCGTGGTGAAGAGCCGCACCCAGGTGAGCACCTTGTCGTTGAGGTCGATGGGGAAATCGTAGGTGGCACCCTGGTCCGCCGCCTGAACCTTGGCCTGCTCGCTGCTGAGCTCGCTGCCCTGGAGGATCGTCACCTGGCCCGCTTCCTTCAGGCCAGCCTGGGGCTCCTGGACTTGGCGCGTCCCCTGAGCCGCTGGCGCGCCACCTTGGGGCACCTGGTTCTGCACACCTTTGAGGCGTTCCAGGAGGATCTGCACATCCGGCCGCTGGAGGAGCGCCTCGTCCCAATCGGCCACGAGCACTTCGGCCTCATCGGCGTGATCGAAGGCGCCTTCCTCATCCTCGGCATCAAGGGCCTTTTCGGAGGCCTCCACCAGCTCGCGGAGCTTCGCCACGCGCTCCGCATCGGTCTGCGGCGCGGTCTGAGCAGGAGCGGTGGCCGGAATTCGGACAGTCGCCGGTTTCGGCGCAGGCGGTGTTTGGGGCGCGAGGGCCGCCGCGCCCCAGACGACGAGGGTCGCGAGCCGGGTGAGGACCATCCGGGCCCGCTAGCGGCTTTCCGCGCTCACGAGCGCTTCGTAGGCCTTCGCGTCCAGCAGATCCGCGGGCAGGCCGCCAGCGATCTTCACCTTCAGCATCCAGCCCTTGCCATAGGGATCTTCGTTGACAAACTCAGGGTGTCCTTCCAGCTCGCCATTGGCCTCCACCACTTCGCAGGCCATGGGCATGAACAGCTCGGAGACGGTCTTCACGGATTCCACCGTGCCGAACTCGTCGTGCTGCTGGTGGGAGGAGCCGGCCTCGGGCAGCTGCACGAAGACCACATCGCCCAGGGCGTCCTGCGCGAAATGGGTGATGCCGACGAGGGCCGTGCCGTCGCCGAGATCCTTCACCCACTCGTGGTCCTTGGTGTACTTCAGTTCGGCTGGGTACATGGGGCCTCCGGTCCTAAGTGTAAATGAGCGGGCGCTACTTGCGCTTGTAGAAGGGCGTGGGGATGACTTCGGCTTCCGCGGCCTTGCCGCGGATCTCGATGAAGATGCGGGTGCCGGCCGTGGCGTCCACGGTGGGCACGAGGGCGAGGCCGATATTCTGGCCCAGCGTCGGAGAGGGCGCGCCGCTGGTGACGAAACCAACCCGGGAACCGTCCTTCACGACCGGCATCCCGTCCCGGGCGATGTCCCGCTTCTCGAGCGTGCGGAAGCCCACGAGCCTGCGCGGCAAGCCCGCGTCCTTGGCCTGCTGCAACGCCTCGCGGCCCAGGAAATCGCCCTTGTCGAACTTCACGGTCCAGCCGAGCCCCGCTTCCAGCGCGTGGATCTCATCGCCGATCTCGTGGCCGTAGAGGGCCATCTTGGATTCCAGGCGCAGCGTGTTGCGGCAGCCCAGTCCCGCGGGGATGAGGCCCTTGTCCTTGCCCGCCGCGAGCAGGGCGTTCCAGACGGCTTCGCTGTCCTCGGCCCGGCAATAGATCTCGAAGCCGTCCTCTCCCGTGTAGCCCGTGCGGCTCACGAGGCAGGGCAGGCCCGCGACCGTGCCCCGCTTGAAGAAGTAGTAAGCGATGTCCACCAGCTTCAAGTCCGTGAGGCCCTGCAGTATCGCCTCGGCTTCCGGCCCCTGCAGCGCGATCTGGCCCGTGGCGTCGCTCTCATCCGTGACGGCCGCCTCGAACCCCTTGGCCTTCTCTTTCACCCAGGCGAAGTCCTTGGCGATATTTCCCGCGTTCACCACCAGCAGGAAGTCGTCGCCCGCCTCACGGTAGATGAGGAGGTCGTCCACGAAGGTGCCGCGCTCCGTGAGGAAACCCGTGTAGTGGATCTGCCCGACCTCAAGTTTGGCGACAGCGTTGGGCGTGAGCCAGTCGAGGAAGCGCAGGGCGTCCAGCCCCTTCACGCGCAGCTCGCCCATGTGGCTCACATCGAAGAGCCCCGCCTGGGTCCGCACCGCCTGATGCTCCGCGATGATGCCGGCCGGGTACTGGACGGGCATGTCCCAGCCGCCGAAATCCACCATCTTGGCGCCCAGAGCGCGGTGGGCGGCGTTGAGAGGGGTCTTCTTGAGGTCGGTCATGCGGATCTCCAGAACCCCCAGGATAAGGCCTTCCTCTCCGAAACCGGAGCGCTACACTTCCGCCATGCGATCCCTCCCCCTGCTCCTATGCGCGCTGCTCGCCATGGGCTGCGCCAAATCCCCTGGCACCCAGGGCCCCGCCCCCACCAGCCAGTTCGCGGAGGCGAATCTCCAATTCGGCCCCCCGCCGGATCCCGCCAAGCCCGACGACCGTCCTGGCCGCCTCACCTGCACGGTGGGACTCATCCCGGCCTACAAGTACAAGGACTCGGCACAGCTCGCCCTCTGGGTCTTCCCGCGATCCAGCGCGCCGCAGTTGAACCAGGATTGCGATTTCTCGAATCCAGCTCTGAACGGCCACCAGGCGCAGATCATGTCGCAATCCTTCACGGGTGAGGGCGTCCTGCTCCACTTCGACGCCGTGTGGCCCGGCGGACCGCAGGATCAGGTGCTCGGTTTGGATGTGATGCGCCACGGGCGCCGCATCACCCGCATCTTCGGGACGATGCAGGGCTAGCAGCTGCAGCGGCGCGTCCAGGGCAGGAGCCCCGGCAGGGACCAGTCCAACGACCAGCTGCCATCGGCCTGCTTCGCGGCCCGCATGTCCACGCGGACGGGCAACACGAGCACGCCTGAGGCCGCGGCCCTGTCCAGTTCGGCCGCGTAACCCGGATCCACTTCCCGCGCCGCGTCGAAGGCCGACACATCCGTGCGGTGGATGAAGAACGCGATGATCCCGCGATGGCCCTCGCCCACCATGGCCCGCAGCTCTCTCAGGTGCTTGGTCCCGCGCTCGCTTACAGCATCCGGGAAGAGGACGAATTCGCCTTCCTTAAGGGTGGTGTTCTTAACCTCGATGAAGACCTCGTAGCCCTCCGCGTCGCGCACCAGCACATCGATGCGGCTGCGCTCCGCGCCGTACCTCACTTCCGTCCGCACTTCCCGCAGCCCGGACAGGCCGGGGATGGCGTCCCGCCGCGCGGCCTCGGCCATCACACGGTTCGGCATGCCGGTCTCCACACCCACCCAGCCGCCGGGCCGTTCGCAGGCCAGCCAAGTGAACGCCAGCTTCCGGTCCGGATTCGCGGCCCGCTCCAGCAGCACGCGGTCGCCTGCCTCCCAGCAGGATTTCATGGAGCCTGTGTTCGTGCAGTGGGCCGTGACGACCGACCCGTCGGCCAACGCCACATCCGCCAGGAACCGTTTGTAGCGCTGGATGAGGCGGCCTTCGACGAGTCCCGTCTTCGTGAGGATGGCGCTCACGGCCAGTCCGCGAGGATGCGCGTGATGGCCTCCGCGAGATCCGCGGCCACGAGATCCGCGCCGCACTCGTCCTCATCGGCGCCATAGCCCGTGCGGACGAGGCAGGTGCGGCAACCGGCGCGACGCCCAGCCTCCACATCGATGGCCTTGTCCCCCACCATCCAGGAGCCCGCGAGATCGAGCCCGTGCTCCTCGGCCGCCCGCTGGAGCATGCCGGGGTTCGGTTTGCGCTCGGGGTGGTCGGCCACCGCGTAGTCGCCCACGCCCTGCTCGTGATGGGGCGCGGCGTAGACGGCGTCGAGATGCGCGTTCTCCATGGCCAGCAGCGCGCCCATGCGGCTCATGACGGTGGCGAAATCCTGCCAGCCGTAGTAGCCGCGGCCGATGCCGCTCTGATTCGTCACGACCACGACGGGGATGCCGCGGGCGTTCAGCCTCGCCACCGCCGCTGCCGCGCCCGGCAGCAGGCTGAGATCTTCGGCGCGGGCCAAGTAGCCCACTTCCTCATTGAGGGTGCCGTCCCGGTCCAGGAACACTGCGGGTTTCATGGGTCCAGTGTGCCATGGCAAACTGGCTTTTCTGGAGTGCCCGATGATCGACAAGCGCGTGGCCAGTGCCGATGAGGCCGTGAAGGACATCTTCGACGGCGCCCATCTCGCCGTGGGCGGCTTCGGGCTCTGCGGCATTCCGGAACACCTCATCGCGGCCCTGGTGCGCCGGGGCGTGAAGGGCCTCACTTGCTACTCGAACAACGCGGGCGTGGATGATTTCGGCCTGGGGCTGCTGCTCCAGAAGGGCCAGATCAAGAAGATGGTCAGCTCCTATGTGGGAGAGAACGCGGAGTTCGAGCGGCAGTTCCTGGCCGGGGAGCTGGAAGTGGAGCTCACGCCCCAGGGCACGCTGGCCGAACGCATGCGGGCCGGCGGCGCGGGCATCCCCGCCTTCTTCACGCCCACGGGCGCTGGCACGAAGGTGGCCGAGGGTAAGGAGACGAAGCTCTTCAACGGCCGGGAGTGTGTGCTGGAACAGGGCATCCAGGCGGACTTCTCCCTCGTGAAGGCCTGGAAGGCGGACCGGCTCGGCAACCTCGTCTACCGCATGACCGCGCGCAATTTCAATCCCATGGCCGCCACCTGCGGGAAGATCTGCATCGCCGAGGTGGAGGAGATCGTGGAGGTCGGCGAGCTGGACCCGGACCAGATCCACACACCGGGCGTGTTCGTCCAGCGGCTGGTGCTTGGGACGGACTACGAGAAGCGCATCGAGAAGATCGTCACGCGCTAAGAAAGGGATCCCGTCCTCGGCTCGTCTTCGCGGGGGATGTGGACCAGGACGCAGGTGCCGCGCTCCGTGGCCTTCATCAGCGGCTCCGCCCCGTAGGCTGTGAGGTGCTGGGCGGCGGAGGGCAGACCGGCCCCCGGCATCCGGCCCTTGGCCTGGTCGCGGAGCAGGGAGAAGGGCTGGAACGCCTCTGCCGCGAGCTCGGCTGAAATCGCGCCGCCCTCGTCCGAAATTTCGAGTCGCAGGCCCTCCCGGTCATCGGAGGTCCGGACGCCCACCCAGGGGCTCGCGCCGCTCGCGCTGGCATGGACGACGAAGTGCCCGAAGGCCTCCGCGAAATCGCTGTAGACCCCGAACACCCGGGCGCGGCGGGAACTCAGCTCCAGGCGGAGCTTCGTGTCAGCGGGCAGGGAGCCCTCCGCCTGGAGCAGTTCCAGCTCCTGATAGATGAGGTCATGGAGGTCGATCCACTCCGGCTGGCCCGCCTGGGCCTGCCCCGCGCGGCGCAGCATGGACCGCATCAGGTGGTCCATCTGCCCCACGGACCCCTGGATGGCGTCCAGACTGAGCAGTGCCTCGTCGCGAATCTCCGGCGCGTCCTGGACCAGGCGCCCGAGCGTCTTGAGATGGTCGCGGATGCCCTCGACCGGGCTTTGCAAGCGCAGCGCGATCTTGAGGAAGAGGTCGCCCAGCAGGACCTTCCGCTCCGTGAGACCCAGGGCCCGTTGCGCCCTTTGGAGATCCAGGTAAGCGCTCTCGATGCGCTCGAAACTTTCGCCGAGGGCGCGGGAGCTTTCGTTGAGGTGGGAGATGAGGCTCGCGTTCTCCAGGCTCGCCCGCAACAGGCCCCCGTAGAGCGCCATGAGTTCGCCCTCGAAGGGCAAGATGGGATCGCCGCCGGTGCGCGAGAAGGGCACGAGGCCCCAGAGCTGGCCTGTCTCCGTGCGGCTCCACAGCGGCACCAGGCCCGCCGCGTCCCGCATCTCCCAGAAACCCAGGGGGACGCCTTCGTCGAAGGTCGCGCCGCGGCCCAGGGCCTCCGGCTTCGGCGAGGCGGAAGGCCCCGCGTCCATGAGGCGCTTGACCAGGGGATGGTCCGTGGCAAGCGGCGGCAGCTCGCGGAAGGCCCCGTTCTCCAGCGACAGACCTTCCAGGAAGCCGCCACTCTCGTGGAGCCGCAGCAGGGCGATGCGCTTGAGGCCCAGCTCGGATGCCGCCCGCTGGAGCGCCTTCTGCTGGATCCCGGCGGGATCGTGCAGCGGCAGCAGCGCCTGGCTTAGATCCAGCAGGCCGGAGAGCTGGCGGTTCCGCAGCTCCAGCGCGCCCTGGGCCTCCAGCAGCTTGCGGTTGCTCTCCTGCAGTTCCCGCAGCTGGTCCTCGAGATGCTCCACCACCTGCTGGCTGAACTGCCGGAGCGTGGCGCCCTCGCGGTCCGCCTCGATGACATCGCGCCGGCCCGCCAGGTAATCGTTCACCTGTTCGAGGAAGCGGAAGGGGTCGATGGGTTTCGAGATGAAGCCGTCGCAGCCCGTCACCAGCGCCGTGTCCCGGTCGGCGGACATGGTCTTGGCCGTGAGCGCCACGATGATGGAGCCCTCCAGCTCCCTGGCGTGGCGCAGCTTCGTGGCGATCTCGAAACCGGACAGGCCCGGCAGGTTGATGTCCAGCAGGATGAGGTCCGGCCTCAATTCCAGCGCCATGTCGTAGCCCTTCAGGCCCTCGCTGGCCCAATGGGATTCGAAACCGCCCTGGCTGAGCAGGCGCTGGACCAGCCGCCAATTCATAGGGTTGTCCTCGATGCACAGGACCCGCGGCGGCGTGTTCATCGGGCGAGTCCTCCATGCGAGGTCAGGGCGGGCATGGTGACGGTGAAGGAGGAGCCCTTCCCCTTCCCGCTCTCCACGAGGATCTCGCCGTTCATGAACTCCATGATGCGCTGGCTGATGGCGAGGCCGAGGCCCGTTCCGCCGAAGCGCCGCGTGACACTGCCATCCACCTGCTGGAAGGGCTGGAAGAGGCGCTGGACCTCGTCCTCCGTCATGCCGATGCCCGTGTCGCGGATTCGGACCTTGAAGTGGCCGCCTTCGAGATAGGGCTCGATGGCCACCTCGCCCTCCTCGGTGAACTTCACGGCGTTCCCCACGAGGTTCGTGAAGACCTGGCGGAGGCGGTCGGGATCGCCCATCACTCGGACCGGGAAAGGCGGCCGCTCGTAGACCATGCGGACGGGCCGGCCCTGCACGAGACCGGCCGCCAGCGCGCGCACATCCTCCACCACGGGGATGGGATCCATCTCCCGCAGCTCCACCTGCATCTTGCCGGCCTCGAACTTCGAGAGGTCCAGCACCTGGTTGATCATGGCCAGCAGGTTCTGCCCGTTCTCGTAGATGATGCGCAAATCCTCGCGCACGTCTTCCGGCATGCGGCCCGAAGGGTCTTGCATGAGCATGCCGGAGAACCCGATGATCGCGTTGAGGGGCGTGCGCAGCTCGTGGCTCATGTTGGCGCGGAACTCGTCCTTGAGGCGGTCCACCTCCTTGAGCTTCTCGTAGCTGTCCAGCACGCTCGCGTTGGCCTGCTTCAGCTCCACAGTCTTCTCCTGCACCTTCTCCTCGAGCGTCGCGGCCCAGGCCCTCAGCTCGCCGCGGCTCTGCTCCAGGCCCCGCGTGCGCTCCTGCACGAGCTGCTCGAGGTTGGAGCGGATCTCCTCCAGCTCCCAGATGGTCTCCATGAGCTGACGGGTGCGCTCCTGCACGCGGTACTCCAGGAGCCGGTTCTGCCGCTCGATCTCGTCCCGCGAGACCCGCAGCTTGTCCGTCATCACCTGGAAGGCCCGGCCCAGCTCCTCCAGCTCGTCATGGGTGCGCGCCGGAGGCACGACCACATTGTCCAGCTGGCCCGAGGCCACCTCCTGCGCCGCCTTGGTGAGCTGGACGACGGGTTGCAGGTAGCGGTTGGAGAGGAAGACAGCCACGCCGATGCCCAGGATGAGCGTGCCCAAGCCCACCAGCAGGCTGTCCCGCACATTCTGCTGGACCGCGCGGCGGGTGTCCTCGGTGGTGAAACCGATGACGAGCGTGCCCACCTTGTCCGTGTCGGGATCTTCGTAGAAGACGGGCGCGGCCACGGCCAGTACGCCTTCGTGGCTGTCGTCCTTCTGGGTGACGCCGTTGTTCTTCGCGTACTGGGACACCCAGCCGGGCGTGGAGGGCGAGGAGTCCAGCGCCTTGCCGTTCGAGTCGAACACGACGCTGAAGGCGAAGTTGGGGATGTTCTGCACGCCCTGGAGCACCTTGGTCACCTCCCGCGCGTCCCGGGCCGTCACCGCGTGGCTCAGGGCGTAGCTGGCCGTCTCCACCACCTGCTGGGCGCTATGCAGGGCCTGCTCGTGGATGGTGCGGCGCACCTGGCGTGGGTAGTAGAAGACATTGAACGCGAGGAAGCTCAGCACCAGCAGGCTGATGAGGCCGGTCAGCTTGGTCTTGATCGAGATTCTCAGCATTGGCAGGTGAGGGGTCGGGTCCAGCCTGACGGAAAGCGCGGTCCGCCGCTACTCCTCAGGGACGAGCATGTGGAATCTCACGCGCCCGTAGTCGCGGATAGACTCCAGCCGCCAGCCCGACGCCGGTGGCAAGGTGAGGCTGGACTCCGTCTCCCAGACCAGGACGCCACCGGGCTCCAGCCAGTCCAGCAGCCTTGCCGCCAGGGCTTCCCAGGCCTGCGCCGCCTGAGCGTAGGGCGGGTCCGCGAAGATGACTGCCTGCCCCCGGAAGGCCTCCGTCTTAAGCGCGAGCGCATCGCTCCGCAGGGCCAGCACCTCTGTCCCACGGAGATTCCGTTGGACGCAGCTCCAGCCCGGCTCGCCCTGCTCCACTGCCGTCACGGGACCGTAGCCCCGGGAAAAGGCCTCCAGCGCCACGGCGCCCGTCCCGGAGAACAGATCGAGGAAGGCGCCTTGCGGCCAGCGCAGGAGGATAGAGAAGAGGGCTTCCCTCGCGCGATCAGAAGTGGGGCGGACCCGCAAATCGCCATCCTCAGGCGCGTCCAGGCGCCGTCCTTTCAGGCTGCCCGCGATGACGCGCACGGGCTTAGCACGACCACTTGATGAGCACCGCGCCCCAGGTGAATCCGGCGCCAAAGGCCGACAGCACCACAGTGTCGCCCTTCTCGAGCTTGCCCTCTTCTTGCGCCTGGTGGAGGGCCGTGGGGATCGTGGCCGCGGTGGTGTTGGCGTAGCGGTCGATGTTCACCATCATGCGGCCCGCGTCCAGCTCCAGGCGCTTGGCGGCCGCGTCCATGATGCGGAGGTTGGCCTGATGGGGCACGAAGAGCTTCAATTCCGCCGGGCTCAGGCCGTTGCGGTCCAGCATGAGGCGGCTGATCTCGGCCATCTCGCGCACGGCTTTCTTGAACACATCCTGGCCATGCTGGACGACGAAGTGCTCCTTGTTGGCCACCGTCTCCGCCGTGGCGGGCTTGGCGCTGCCCCCGGCGGGCATGTAGAGGTAGCAGCCGCCCGAGCCGTCGATGAAGTGCTCGAAGTCGAGGATGCCGCTGCCCTCTTCCACCGCTTCCAGGATCACAGCACCCGCTCCATCGCCGAAGAGCACGGCCGTGGAGCGGTCCTCCCTGTTGATGATGGAGCTCATGATGTCCACGCCCACCACGGCGACTTTCTGGTGGGTGCCGCTGGCCACCATGGCCGCGCCCGTGGTGAGAGCGTAAAGGAAGCCGGAGCAGGCGGCGGAGAGGTCGAAGCCGTAGGCCTTGGTGGCGCCCAGCTTCTCTTGGACCCGGCAGGCCGTGGAGGGGAAGAAGGTGTCCGGCGTGACCGTGGCGATGATGATGGCGTCGAGCTCATCCGCCCCGATGCCGCGGCGGTCCAGGGCCATCTTCAACGCGGGCGCGGCCAGGTCCGAGGCGCCCTGGCCCGCTTCGGCCCAGCGGCGCTCGCTGATGCCCGTGCGGGAGCGGATCCACTCGTCGTTGGTGTCCATGAATTTGGCGAGGTCGTCGTTGGTGACCACGCGGTCCGGGTAGTGCTGGCCAGTGGCCGTGATGCCGACGGGGCGCGCCAAACGACGGGTCAAGGGATCCTCCTGCCGCCAAAGGCCAGGCCCAGGGCGAAGCTTCGATTGTGGCCCGGGATGGCCTTCCATTCCAGCGGCGGTTCCTTATGGCGCGATAACTGGCAAGCTGGAGCGATGAAGACTCTAGCCGTCCTCCCCTCCCGCTTCGCCGCCACCCGCTTCCCTGGAAAGCCCCTCGCCCTCATCGCGGGCAAGCCCATGATCGAGCGGGTCTTCATGGCCGCCAATCGCGCGCCCGGCGTGGACAAGGTCGTGGTGGCCACCGACGACGCGCGCATCGCCGAGGCCGTGCGCGGTTTCGGCGGCGAAGCCGTGATGACGGACGCGGCCCTGCCTTCCGGCACGGACCGCACCGCGGCGGCCCTGGCGGCGCTGGAGGCCAAAGGCGAACACTACGACTGTGTGCTGAACATTCAGGGTGACGAGCCCGCCATGCACCCCGACACGGTGGCTTCCGTCGTCACCCTCATGGCCGCGCACCCCGATCTGCCCATGGGCACGGCCGCCTGCCCCTTCGCGGACTGGGACGAGGTCTTCAACCCCAATGCCGTGAAAGTCGTGACAGACGATGCAGGGCGCGCGCTCTACTTCAGCCGCAGCGCCCTGCCCTACATCCGCAGCTCCACGGTCTTCGAGCCCGACTTCCGTCCCTGGGCCAAAGCTGTGCAGCTCCAGGCCTTCAAGCGCCATCTGGGCCTTTACGCGTACCGGCCGGACACATTGCGCACCTTCACGAACCTGCCTCCTCACCCCCTCGAAAAGCTGGAGATGCTGGAGCAACTGCGAGCCCTGGCCGCGGGGATGGCCATCGGCGTCGCGGACACGCCCTACCTCTCGCTGGGGGTGGACACGCCCTCGGATGTGGCGCCCGCGGAAGCGCTGCTCAGGGAACGCGGCCTGGCCTGATAGAATCGAAGGATTGGACAGGTTGTTCTTTGAGGCTGCGATGAGTGCTTCCCATCACAAAGTTGTAATCATTGGAACAGGCCCGGCCGGCTACACGGCGGCGCTCTACACCTCCCGTGCGAACCTGAAGCCGCTGGTGTTCGAGGGCGCGCAGCCCGGCGGCCAGCTGACGACGACGACTGAGGTCGAGAACTTCCCCGGCTTCCGCGAAGGCATCATGGGCCCCGCGCTCATGGAAGAGATGCGCGAGCAGGTGCTGCGCTTCGGTACCGAGATCCGGCCCGAGACGGTGCTGGAAGCGGACCTGAAGCAGCGGCCCTTCCGCCTGAAGACCGATCAGGCCGAGTACACGGCGGACGCCGTCATCATCGCCACGGGCGCATCCGCCAAGTGGCTGGGCATCGAGAAGGACAAGCGGCTCTCCATGAGCGGCGGCGGCGTCAGCGCCTGCGCCACCTGCGACGGCTTCTTCTTCCGCGGCAAGGAGATCGCCGTGGTGGGCGGCGGCGACACCGCGCTGGAAGAGGCCACCTACCTCACGAAGTTCGCCACCAAGGTGAACCTCATCCACCGCCGCGACCACCTGCGTGCCTCCAAGGCCATGCAGGACCGCGCCATGAAGAACGAGAAGATCGTCTTCCATTGGAACCGCGCCGTGGAGGATGTGATCACCGAGGAAGTCATGACCCCGCTGGGCGAAAAGGTAGAGAAGATCAAGGCGCTGAAGCTTAAGGACACGAAGGACGGCGGCGCGCACGAGATGCCCGTCCAGGGCCTCTTCGTCGCCATCGGCCACGAGCCCAACACCCAGCTCTTCAAAGGCCAGCTGCCCATGGACGAGACGGGCTACCTCAAGGTCGAGGGCGGCACGAGCCGCACGCCCGTCCCCGGCGTCTTCGCCGCGGGCGATGTGCAGGACCATGTCTACCGCCAGGCCATCACCTCCGCCGGGAGCGGCTGCATGGCCGCCATGGACGCTGAGCGTTGGCTCGCCGAGCAGGGCCTCTCGGAATAAGACCGGGTAGGCTGGATTGGTGCCGTCCGACCAGTCTCTCGCGCCCCTGCCGCAGCTGCCCGAAGGGCGCGCGTTGCGCGCGGAGATCAACCTCGCCAAGGTGAAGCGCAATCTGGTCCGCGTCCAAGGCGCGGCGGAAGGCCGTGGCATCTGGGCCGTCATCAAGGCGAATGCCTACGGCCACGGCGCCGTTCCCATCGGGCACGCGCTGCAGGATGGCGGCGCGTCCGGCCTCGCCGTGTCCAGCCTCGAAGAGGGTCTAGAGTTGCGCGAAGGCGGCATTAGAATCCCCGTCCTCATCCTGGGCGGGTTAAGGTCCGAAGCCCTGCCTCTGGCGTCCGCCAACAGGCTCGATGTCGCCGTAGTGGGGCCTGAGCATCTGACCGACTACGCGCGATTGCTGCCTTCACACCCCGTGAAGCTCCATCTCAAACTGGACACGGGCATGGGCCGCTTCGGCCTGCTGCCTTCGGAGTTGTCCGGCTGTCTGCCAGGCCTTCAAGCCCTCGCACCCTGGATCGAAGGCGCCATGGGTCATTTCGCCACCTCGGATGATCCCGACACCCGCTTCGCCCTGCGCCAGCGCGCGGCCTTCGACGGGTGCCTCTCGGTCTTGTCGGACGCAGGCATCCGTCCACCGCAGCGCCACCACGCCAACAGCGACGGCATTCTCCGCCACCTCTTTGGGGAGGACACCCATGTGCGGCCGGGCCTCGTGCTTTACGGCCTCACGAACCTGCCCGAAGGCCGCGTGCTCGGCCTGGAGCCTGCGCTGGAACTGGTGGCGGAAGTGGCCCGCGTGAAGGCCGTCCCCGCAGGCACCACCGTAGGCTACGGCCGCACCTTCGTGACACCCCAGCCCATGCAGATCGCCACGCTGGCCTGCGGTTACGCCGACGGCTACCGCCGCGACCTCGGCAACCGCGCCGTGGCTCGCCACCGCGGCCATGCCTACCCCGTCGTGGGCCGCGTCTCCATGGACTACCTCACCGTCGCCTTGCCCCTGGAAGCCGAAGCCGCTCCCGGCGATCCCATGGTCCTCTTCAGCAGCGACTCCGAAGCTCCCAACAGCGTGGAACGCTTAGCGCAGCTGCTGGGCACCATCCCCTACGAGCTCACCTGCGCGTTGCACAGGCGCATTGCGCGCCGGTATCTGGACTGATCACCTCCTGAAGCTGAACAGATCCCCGATGCTCCGCAGGGAGATCGTCAGGTCCACGCGGTCCTCCTTGCTGAGGCTGGTGCCGCCGGAGTTCAGGGCCACATGGGTGTAGCGGAGGATGTAGGCGACGCAGGGCTGGGCCCAGGTGAGGGCCACCGTGCTCGAGGCGAAGCCTTTGGACTGGGTCTGGTTACCGAAGTCATAGTTGGCGGACACCTCGAAACGCAGGCGGTCGTCCATGAAGCGCTTGAGGCCGCCCAGTTGGATGCCCCTCTGTTTCACGAGGAACTGGTTAAGGCCTGTGCTGAAGTAGGCGAGGCTCAGGCGGCTGCCGTCCTTCGCCTTGAGGTCCGTGGAGAGGCTCTGGTCCGTGCCGCCCGCGCCGATGTCGGACGAGGTGCGGAAGCTCACGCGGACCACATCCGACGGCTCCACGCTCACATCGCTGTCGAGGCTGGCCCAGCCCTGTTTCACGCGGCCGTCGGGCAGGATGATGGGGTTGAAATGGTAGCGGGTGGAAAGCGTCCACCGCGCGAGGTTCGTGAAGGCGTCCCCCGCCCCGCCCCGCCCGAAGAAGTACTGCTTGATGCCGAACTCGAAGCTCTCCTCGTTCGAGGCGCTGTCGTTGACGCCGGGCCGGCTGTCGAGGGCGTCGAAGCGCGGCAGGTAAGCGGCGTCCGCGAAGCCGCTGGTGCGCGTGAAACCGAAGAAGGGCTCCACCACATGCTTGATGTCGCCGTTGTAGCCGAAGGCTGAAAGCCCCGCGAAGGTGCGTCCCAGCTGGGGCCCCGAGAAGCGGATGTGGGCCGAACCGAGCATCCGGTTCGTGGCGGCGCCATCCACACGGAAGGGATCGTAGGCGGGGTTCGCGGACGGATCGAGGTTCTGGCCGTTGCTCACCTGGTCCACGGCGAAGATGGGGGAATCCAGCGTGGCGCCATAGCGCGTGCCGCGGACCATGGCCTCGCCATCCACGCGGAAGGGCCCGAACTGGCCCAGGCGCCCGTACATGCGCAGGTCCGCGTCGCCCCGGTCCCAGGTGTAGGTGGCGCTGGGCGCGTTAAGGCTGCCCGAGAGGCGGTAACCGAAGCGGGAGAGCTGCACGCCGCCATCCAGGTAGAACGACGACCCGATGGAGACGGGGAAGATCCGCGCGTCCGCCTGCGGCAGAATCTGACGCTCCAGCGAGCTGGGGAAGACGGGGCTGTAGAACGGATCGCCCTGGTTCTGAGTGAGGAAGAAGGTGCGTTCGCGCCCCGCCGTGAAGGCCAGGCTGCCCCAGGTGTAGGCCTTCCCGAAGTAGAGGTTGCTGTTGAAATTCGTCTGCCCCAGCTGGCCCAGGCCCCGGCCGAAATCAGCATCCACGAGGTTGTCAGAGGCATCGTTGGCATCCACCGCCAGTTGCCATCCGTTCTCCCCCTGCCACACCTCTTTGAGCCCGTACCGATAGCGGTCGAGATCGAGGCTCCGCTCGTGGATCCACTGGCCGGAGAAGGAGCCCTCATGCGTGATGGTGGGCTTCCACCGCGCCTCGCCACCCCACAGCACGCCCTCCTTGGAGAACCATTCCGGGTTGAGGGTCGCATCCGCGCTGGGGCCCAGTGTCTGGTAGTAACCCATGCCGAGGCTCGTGCCCAAGGAGGAAGAAGTTCCCAGCTGCGGCGGCAGGAGGCCAGAGGCCCGCTCCAGCTTGGCGGGATAGACCCCGTAGGGCAGGTAGATGTGCGTAGGCAGATGGCCCAGCAGCACGCGGAGGTTCCAGAGCTGGGCGTAGCCATCCAGGTCCACGCGGAGCTTGGAGAGCTTGGCGCGCCAGCCGGGCTTCTCCTCGGGGCAGGAGGTGACTTCCACGGCATCGAAGGTCCAGATGCGCAGAGTCTCGAAGGCGACGCGGCCGGACTTCAGCGTCCAGGTGGGAGGCAGGTCCATCTCCAGCATCCAGGCCTGGCCGGACTTGGAGCGCCAGTTCATCTCCAGTTTCTCGCAGCGCAGGCGCAGGTCCTGGGCCTCCAGGCGGATGCGGCCTTCAGCCGTGATCTGCCCCGTGCGCAGGTCATAGCGGATGCGGTCCGCCAGCAGGAGCAGGCCCTCGCCCTGGATGGCGCCGCCTTCCAGGGTCCACTGGTCGCCCTCCTGCACCACACGCTGGCCGCGCCAGGAGAAGGGCAGCGCCGTTCCGGAAGTGGACGGTCCCATCTCGAAGGGCCGGTAGGGCAGCAGGAATTCTGGCGGCGGCGCTTGCAACGGCTGGGACTGAGGGATGGATGGCAGGCCCTGGGCCGAGAGCCTCAGTGCGAGGACCGGAAGGACCCCAGCGCGCCTCCTCGATCCCCACGGCATGCGCGGCTCAGGGATGCGGAAGGAAGCGGGTCGAGACGAGGAAGAGCCCCAGTCCTGCCGCGATGGCGAGCGTGCTCTTCCACCCCGGCTCCTTCTGCACTTCCGGCAGCAGGTCGGAGCTGGCCACATAGATGGCGAGCCCGGCCGCGGCGGCCAGTGTGGGGCCGGGCGGGATGCGTAACAGCTCCTGGCCCCAGGCGCCAATGAGCGTGGCGAGCGCGAGGACACCCGCGGCGATGATGGCTCCGGAAGCGCCGAAACCTCGGGCGAGGAAGATGCTGGCGATGGTGCCGCCTTCTGGAATGCGATGCACGAGGATCGCCGCGAACATCAGCATCTTCAGGTTCCCCTGCGCGGAGATCGCTGCCGCCAGCGCCACGCCGTCCATCATGCTGTGCAGCGACAGGCCCACGAGCGCCATGACGCCGCTCATGCGGGTGCCCGCGTGGGTCTCCTCGCCGTAGTGGAAGTGCGGCGTGATGCCGTGCTCCATGAGGTGCACGAGCAGGAAGCCGAAGACGATCCAGATGGCGTTGGCGTGGCCGCCGTTCTCCGGCGCCAGGCATTCCGGAAGGATGCCCATGAGCGCGACGGCCAGCAGGTATCCCGCCGCGACGCCCGACACCAGGCGCATGACTGAGGCCCGGTCGCGGAGGAACCGCACCACCGCCCAGCCGCCCAGGAGCGATCCCAGAGCGGCCAGGACAGAGAGGCGGAGCAGTTCCATCAGGCTTCGGTCTTCTTCGGCTTGGCGGCGCGCTTCTTCGGCGCGGCCTTGGCTTCACCTTCAGCGGCAGGCTCGGCCGCCTTCTTGGCGCGGGGAGCCTTGGGCTTCGCCTCGCCGTCTTCCGTCTTGGCGGAGGTCTTTTTCTCGGAACCGGCTTTGCCGGTTGCCGAGACGGACTGACTCTTCACGGCGCGCTTCTTCGGCGCGGCTTCCGTTTTGGCATCGGCCTCGAGTTCCGTCTTGGGAGCGGAGGCGGCCAACTTCTTGGGACGGGCGACGGGCGTAATGAGGCTGGCGAGCACATCGCCGCTGAGCTTCGGGGGCTCGGGCGTGGATTCATCGTTGCGCAGCTCGGCGCCTTCGGCCGGGGCGGAACCCTCAGGCCGGTCACCACCCTTGCCACCGCGGCGACGACGGCGACGGCGGCGCTTGCGGCCACCCTCGCCTTCGCCCTTGGCGTCGTCTTCGTCACCAGCGGCGCCCTCTTCACCTTCCTCGTCATCTTCCGGCTTGGCGCTCTCGAAGAGGGAGCGGAGGCGCTCGCGTTCATCCAGCGCCGCGCGTTGCAGGTCCCGCTGGTCGTAGCGGAAACCATCCTTGCCGCTGTCCGCCTTGGGCTCAGGCAGGGCCTTCTCGAAGGAGATGGGGCTGTCGCCGCCAAGCACCACCGTCTCGTCCTCGCGCTTGCGGCGGGGCTCGTGGGCCTTGGAGGGCGCCGTTTCGGGCTTGGCCTCCTTCTCCTCCTCGCGGCGCTCGATCTCCGCCTGCATGTCGCCGTAGGGGATGGCGGCATCGGGCAGGATCTGGATCTCGATGTCCCCACGCTCCTCCAGCTCCGCGATGTCGCGGCGCTTGGCGTTGAGCACTTCGGTGGCGATGGCCGGGGCCAGGCGCACCTTCACGGCCTTCACATCGCCGCGGGCGGTGATGGCCTTGAGGCGGCGCACCACGGAGATGACGAGCGCCTCTATGCTCTTCACCTTGCCGCCGCCCTGGCACATGGGGCAGGCCTCGTGCGTCACATGCTGGAGGCTGGGGCGGATGCGCTGGCGCGTCATGACGAGCACGCCGAAGCGGTTGATCTTGCCCACCTCCATGCGGGCCTTGTCGGCCTTGAGCCCTTCCACGAGCTTGTCCTGCACCGTCTTGTTGTGGCTTTCGCGGCGCATGTCGATGAAGTCGATGACCACGAGGCCCGCGAGGTCGCGGAGGCGCAGCTGGCGGGCCACTTCTTCCGCCGCCTCCAGGTTCGTCTTGTAGGCCGTGTCCTCCTGGTTGTCGCCGGCGGTCTTGCCGCTGTTGACATCGATGGCGACGAGGGCCTCGGTCTGGTCGATCACGAGCGCGCCGCCGCTGGGCAGAGGCACCTTGCGGCCGTAGACGCGGTCGATCTGTTCCTCAGTCTGGAACTTGGAGAAGAGCGGCTTCTTGCCCGTGTAGTGGCGCAGGGCGTCCACATGCTGCGGCATGGTGCGGCGGAAGAAGGACTGGGCGTCGTGGTAGGTGTCCAGGTCGTCGATGTGGACTTCCTCGATGTCGGGGGACCAGCTGTCGCGCAGCGTGCGCGTGACCACATCGTCCTCCTGCCACACGAGGCCGGGGCCCGAGCGGTGGGCGAAGCGGTTCTTCACTTCCTTGAAGGAATCCAGCAGGAACTCCAGGTCGCGCTGGAAGTCCTCCTTGGTGACGCCCATGGAGGCCGTGCGCACGATGACGCCGATGTCCTTGGGGATCTCCAGCTCGTCGATGAGCTTCTTGAAGTGGCGGCGCTCGTCGGTGCCCTCGATCTTGCGGCTGATGCCGTTGACGGGGTTTCCGGGCGTGATGACGAGGAAGCGGCCGGCCAGGCTGATCTGGGCCGTCATCATGGCGCCCTTGGAGCCCAGCTCCTCGCGCACGGCCTGGACCATGATCTCCTGATCCTTGTGGAGCAGGTCTTGGATGCGCCCGCGGCGGCCATCGGGGCTCACCATGTCGCGAGGCAGCTCGCCGATGGGCAGGAAGCCGTTCTTCAAGCCGCCGAAATGGACGAAGGCCGCCTGGAGCGCCGTGTCCACCCGCACGATGCGGGCCTTGTAGATGTTGCCTTTGATCTTCTCGTTGTGGATGAACTCGACATCGTAGTCGTAGAGCGTTCCATCGACGAGCGTGGCTACGCGGATCTCTTCTGGATCCGTGGCGTTGATGAGCATGGTCTTGCGGCTCAAGGGGGCTCCTTGGATGGGCCCTGCCGGACCCCGGCTCCCGGGGACAGCGGCATGCAGATTGTGGTTGGGGATGGGGGGCCTGAGTTCCCAGGGGCGGGCTTTCCCGCCGGTGGGCTCCCTCAGGGGGATCTCGCGGCGTCGGGCGGGGGTGCGCGGGGAACCGGCTCCGGCCTGTCCGACCGGGGCAGTATGCACGGTCCAGCCGGAGGGTGCAAGCAAGGCCGGTTGTTAAGCCCTGCAAAGGCGGGGCTTTCACCCCAAGGCCTCATGTCACATGGAATTTACATCCAAGCCCCTGGGGTGTTCCGATCCTTTCAGAACCTTGTCTCCAGGAGGAACTGCACATGAACCTGAAGACCCTCGCCCTGGTGGCTGCCACGCTCGGTGCCACCGCCGCCCAGGCCCAGACCGTCACCGTCATGGGCTCCACCGCCCTCGGCCCGCTCGTGAAGCGCGCCGCCGAAATGTACATGAAGGCCCACCCCGGCGTGCAGATCGCCATCAGCGGCGGCGGCTCCATGACCGGCCTCAACCAGATCGCGGCCGGCAACTGCACCATCGGCATCTCCGATGTCTACGCCACCGAGGACCAGCAGAAGACGGGCATCCAGAACCACGACATCGTCATCGAGCCCTTCACGCTCGTGGTGAACCCTTCTGTCAGCGTGCGCAACCTCAGCGGCCAGCAGGCCGAGGCCCTCTTCACCGGCTCCGTCTCCAACTGGAACCAGGTCGGCGGCGACGACATGAAGGTCATCCGCATCAACCGTCCCGAGTCCAGCGGCACCCGCGCCGTGCAGCAGAAGACCGTCCTGAACGGCAAGCCCTTCAGTAGCGACCAGCTGATCCAGGACTCCAGCGGCGCCGTCATGACCGCCGCCACTACCACCAAGGGCGCCATCGCCTTCGTGGAACTGGATTTCGCCGAGAAGAACAAGGGCAAGATCGAGGCCGTCTCCTACAACGGCGCCGCCTGCAGCCCTGAGAATGTGAAGGCCGGCAAGTACCCGCTCTTCTCTTACGGCCACGCCTACACCAACCCCGCCAAGGCCGATGCCCAGACCCAGGCCGTGGCGGAGGACTTCCTGAAGTTCATCCTCAGCGCCTCCTTCCAGGATGAGGTCGTGCCCAAGGCCGGCTACATGCCCATGGCTTTGGCCGCCAAGCTGAAGACGAAGCTCTGATTTGGATTTCCGCAACACGAATGCCCCGGCCGGACCGCTGACAGAGGCGGTCCGGCCGGTGGCCTTGGAGGGGAACGGACCCGTGACCGACGAAGCCCTCATCCTGCCGGCGCAGGCCTCGGCCGCTCCGCTCAAGTTCAAGCGCCCCTGGGCGCTGTTGGCGGATCGCGGCGCTGGTACGGTCTTCCTCGTCTGCACCCTGGTGCTGGTGGCGCTCATCTTCAGCCTGCTGGGCTTCCTGGCCTGGCGCGGCGCGGGCGCCTTCGTGGCCATCCCCGGCAACACCGGGCGGATCCTGTCGTTGCGGGAGATCTTCTTGGGCCTGGACTGGAGCCCCAGCCAGGACCGCTTCGGGGTGCTGCCGTTCATCTTCGGGTCCTTCACGGTCGTGGGGCTCTCCATCGCGCTGGCCGGGCCCCTGGGCATCCTCACAGCCGTCTTCGTCACGCGGGTGGCGCCGCGCTGGATGCGCGCGGTCATGCGCCAGGCCATGGACCTTCTCGTGGGCATCCCATCCGTGGTCTACGGCATCTTCGGCCTTGCGACGCTGCTGCCCCTCCTCAGCAAGGGCTGGCTCGACGAGCAGCCCGCCGCCGGCTTCCTGGCCTCCGCGCTGATCCTCACCGTGATGATCGTCCCCACCGTCGTGAGTCTCTCCATCGACGCCTTCGAGGCCCTGCCCAGCTCCCTGGATGAAGGCGCGCGGGCCCTGGGCTCCACCACCTGGCAGAGCATCGCCCGGGTGCTCATCCCCGCCGCGTGGCCGCGGCTCGTGACGGCCGTGGTGCTCGGCATGGGCCGCGCCATCGGCGAGGCCATGGCCATCCAGATGGTCATCGGCAACAACCCGCAGTGGATCGGCCTCATGCGCACCCTCACGGACAAGACGCCCGTCCTGCGGTTCCTCTTCACACCCGCGTCCACGCTGACGACGGAGCTGGTGCAGGAGCTGCCGAACACGGCCGCGCACTCGGCATGGAACAATGTCCTCTTCGCCCTGGGCCTGCTGCTCTACCTGCTCACCATGGGCTCCATCCTGCTCACGCGGCGCCTGTCCCGGAGGCGCGCATGAAGAAGCTGGATCTCCGCCCCCGCCTCTCCGCGCGCATCATGGACCGGACCATGAAAGCCGCGCTCTGGGCCGTGGCCCTGGCCTTCATCGCCGCGCTCCTGGTGGTGATGGGCGCCATCCTGAAGCAGGGCTGGCCCGTCCTGAACTGGGGCTTCCTCACGAAGATGCCGGAGACGCTCGACGCGGGCGGCGGCATCCGCCCCCAGCTCTTCAACTCGCTCTATCTCGTGGCCCTGTCCCTGGCCGCGTCTCTGCCCATCGGCATCGGCGCGGGCATCTACATGGCTGAATACGCGAAGGAGGGGCGCTGGATGAATTTCCTGCGGCTCTGCATCGAGACCCTGGCGGCCACGCCCTCCATCGTCATCGCCCTCTTCGGCCTCATGGTCTTCGTGCAGGCCCTGGACTGGAGCTTCTCCATCCGCTCCGGCGCCATGGCGCTGGCGCTGCTCAACATCCCCGTCCTCGCCCGTGTCACGGAGCTGAGCATCCGGGGCGTCGCCCACGAGCTGAAGGAGGCCAGCTACGGACTGGGGGCCACCAAGCTCCAGACCATCCTCCGGGTGCTGCTGCCTGCCGCCGCGCCGGGCCTGCTCACAGGCACCGTGCTGGCCGCGGGCCGCGCCTTCGGCGAAAGCGCTGTGCTGGTCTTCACGGCCGGCACCAACACGAGCATGATGTCGCCGGATTTCAGCCTCAAGGCCCCTGGTGAGACCCTGGCCGTGCACCTCTGGTATGTGGTCTCGGACGGCACGCTCCCCGATGCCCGCGAGATCGCCGCCGGCACCGCGGCGGTGATGGTGCTGGTGCTGCTCGTGCTGAACATCATGGTCCGATTGGTGGACCGGAGGTTGAAACGCCATGCCCGATAACGCCCTGCTCGCGCCGCCGGCTCCTTCGGAAACGCGGACGGATACCCCTCGCGCCAAGCTCCGCGCGGTGGATCTCCGCGTCGCCTATGGCGAGAAGGAGGTCATCAAGGGCATCAGCCTCGACATGCCCCTGAATCAGGTCACGGCCATCATCGGCCCCTCCGGCTGCGGCAAGAGCACCTTCCTCAAATGCTTCAACCGCATCCATGAGCTGGGCGGCCCCGCCAAGGTCAGCGGGCGCCTGGAGCTGGACGGCCGCGACCTGATGGCGCTCCACGAAGTGGAACTGCGCCGCCGGGTGGGCATGGTCTTCCAGAAGCCCAATCCCTTCCCGAAATCCATTTACGACAATGTGGCATTCGGCCCGCGCCTTTTCGGCCTCCGCGGCCGCGCGGACCTGGACGCGGCGGTGGAGGACGGCCTCCGCAAGGCGGCGCTCTGGGACGAGGTGAAGGACCGCCTCAAGGAATCCGCCCTGGGCCTCTCCGGCGGCCAGCAGCAGCGGCTCTGCATCGCCCGCGCCCTGGCCGTCCAGCCGGAAGTGCTGCTCATGGACGAGCCCTGCTCCGCGCTGGACCCCATCGCCACGGCGAAGATCGAGGAGCTCATCTTCGACTTGAAGCAGGACCTCAGCATCGTCATCGTCACCCACAACATGCAGCAGGCGGCCCGGGCCAGCGACCGCACCGCCTTCTTCTGGATGGGCGAGCTGGTGGAGGAGGGCGTAACGGAGGCGATCTTCACGAACCCCAGGAAACCCATGACCGAGGACTACATCACCGGGAGGTTTGGCTGATGACCCGCCACTACGACGAAGAGCTGAGGCACCTGCGGGAAGGCCTCACGGCCATGGCCGGACAGGTGGAATGGATGCTGGAGCTGACGCTCCGCGCCCTGCTGGAGCGCCGCGACGACCTGGCGGACCGCGTGAGCGCGCTGGACGCGGGCGTGGACGAGCAGGAGTTGAAGCTCGACAAGAGCTGCATCGACCTGCTGGCCCTCGGCGCCCCGGTGGCCAAGGACCTGCGCCTGGTGGCCAGCGCGCTCAAGATCATCCCCGAGATGGAGCGCATCGGCGACCACTGCTGCAACATCGCGCGGCGCGCCAAGCTCCTGAACCACCAGCCCTGGATCCTCCCCGGCGACGCCATGGAGCGCCTGGGCAAGGAGACCCGCGACATGGTGCGCCAGGCCGTGGACGCCTTCGTCCAAGGGGACGCGTCCCTGGCCCGGGGCGTCATCGCCGCCGACGACCTGGTGGACAACCTCTACATGGAGATCTACCGGGAGCTCCTCAAGCTCATGCTGAGCGATCCCCTTTGCATCGAGAGGGCTTCCCACCTCATCCTGGTAGCCAAGAACTGGGAACGCATCGCCGACCAGGCCACCAACATCGCGGAAGAGGTCCTCTTCATCCTCGAAGGCCGCAATGTGAAGCACCCGCACCTCCAGGAGCACACCTAGCCCATGCCATCCATCCTCCTGCTTGAAGACGATGCCGACATCCGCGCCGGCATGGACCAGCACCTCAAGCGGGAGGGCTTCACGGTGGCCGCCTACGGCGAGGGCAAGGACGCGCTTAAGGCGCTCCAGGCCTCCGGCGCGAAGTTCGATGTGGCCCTGCTCGACCTCACCCTGCCTGACATGGACGGGCTCGATGTGCTCCGCGCCATCAGGAGCGGGCCGCTGCGCTCGCTGCCCGTGGTGCTCGTGACGGCCCGGAACGAGGAGATCGACCGCGTGCTGGGCCTGGAGCTGGGGGCCGACGACTACATCTCCAAGCCCTTCTCCGTCCGTGAACTCGTGGCGCGGGTCCGGGCCATCCTGCGCCGCGCGGCCTTCATCGAGGACACGGCCCACGGCCAGGTGCTCGCGTTCGGCGCCCTCTCCGTGGACCTGGACATGCACATCGCGCGGGTGGAGGGCGAGGCCATCGAGCTCACCCGCCGCGAATTCGAGCTGCTGGCCTACTTCCTCAAGAACCCGCGCCGGGTGCTGGGGCGCGAGCGCATTCTACAACAGGTCTGGGGCCTGGAATACCTCGGCGAGAGCCGCACCATCGATGCCCATGTGCGCCGGGTGCGTTCCAAGCTGGGGCCCGCCGCGGACCTCATCGAGACCGTGGTGGGCGTGGGCTACAGGCTCGGGAGCGTCGAGAAGTAACTGTTTCCTTCCAGCGAGGGCTCCCGGGCTGGATAATGGAGCCGTTTGCCAGGAACGGAGCCCCCATGTCCCTCAATTCGCTCATGCGATGGCTGAAGCCGCGCGAAATGGTGTTCTTCGACCTGCTCGAAGGCGCCGCGGCCAACATCCTGGACGCCGCCCAGCTCTTCGACCGGGAGCTCCGCAGCGGGGATCCCACCCGTTTCGCCGAACTGCGCCGCCAGATGAAGGACCTTGAACACAAGGGCGACGAGATCACCCACGAGATCATCGACCGGCTCAACCAGACCTTCGTCACCCCCATCGAGCGCGAGGACATCCTGGCCCTGGCCCACTGCCTGGATGATGTGGCGGACCGGATCGACGCCGTCTGCGAGCGCCTGGTGCTCTACCGCATCGGCACGATCATGCCCGCGGCCATGGAGCTTTCCAGCGTCATCGTGGAAGGGTCGCAGGACCTGGTGAAGCTGGTGGCCAGCCTCCGCCGCATGGACAATGTGGCCGACATCCGCACCCGCATCCGCCATGTCCACGCACTGGAGAACAAGGCGGACAGCCTTTACCACGCGGCGCTGGCCCAGATCTTCGAGGCCCCGAAGGACGCCATCGAGCTCATCAAGTGGAAGGAGATCCTCGAGACCATCGAGGACGCCACCGACCGCATCGAGCTCGTGGCCCAGACCGTGGGTTCCACCGTCATGCGCAACGCCTGAACGGCGCGGACGGCATGATCACCGCCCTCGTACTCATCGTTTTCGCCGCGCTGGTTTTCGATTACACCAACGGCTTCCACGATTCCGCCAACGCCATCGCCACCGTGGTCTCCACAGGCGTCATGCCCGCGCGCTACGCCATCGTCCTCGCGGGTATCCTCAACTTCGGCGGGGCGCTCATGGGCACCCAGGTCGCCATCACCGTCGCCAAGGGGATCGCGGACGCCCAATTCGTCGTTCCAGCGGTAGTCGGCGCCGCCGTGCTCTCGGCCATCACCTGGAACCTCGTCACTTGGTGGTTCGGCATCCCCTCCAGTTCCAGCCATGCCCTCGTGGGCGCCCTGGCTGGCGCCGTGGTGGCGGATGTCGGCGTCACCCACCTGCATACCGCGAAGCTGGAAGAGGTCGGCAAGTTCCTCATCATCTCGCCCTTCCTGGGCTTCCTCATCGCCATGATCCTCATCGTGGTGATCCTCTGGATCTGCCGCCATTTCAGCGGTCACAAGGTCAACAAGGTCTTCCGCCGCCTCCAGATGGTCAGCGCGGGCGCCATGGCCTTCGCCCACGGATCGAACGACGCCCAGAAGTCCATGGGCATCATCACACTCGCTCTCATCACCTACGGGAAGCTAGGGGCCCACGGCACAACCGTGGCCGTGCCGCTGTGGGTGAAACTGGCCTGCGCCACCGCCATGGGCCTGGGCACCGCCTCCGGCGGGTGGCGCATCATCAAGACCATGGGCTCCCGCATCGTGAAACTGCGGCCCATCCACGGATTCGCGGCAGAGACGAGCGCCACGGCGGTGCTGTTCTTCACGGCGCACCTGGGCATCCCCGTGAGCACCACCCATGTCATCACAGGGTCCATCATGGGCGTGGGCGCCAGCATGAATGTCTCCGCCGTGCGCTGGGGCGTGGCCGGCAACATCGTCGTCGCCTGGGTGCTCACCATCCCCATGTCCGCCCTCATCGCGGCCGGCTTCCTGCACCTCCTGCGGCCGCTGTTCTGACAACCGTCTTCAGCGGGGCGGGTGCTCCAGGAAGGTGAGCCCAGGGCTCTTCTCGGCCGTGTTGCGCCGCTGCCAGTCGTTCTCGAAGAGGATGGCGGGGCTGCCGTCCACATCCTCCACCAGCTCGCCCCAGAACTTGGAGGTCTCGGGCCAGCCGCCCGTGATCCACCGCGCCATCTGGAAGCCGCGGGGGTCCATCATCACGGGGCAGGCGTACTCGTCCTTGAGGCGGTGCTGGAAGACCTCGAACTGCAGGCGTCCGATGGCGCCCAGCACGGGCAGGGGCGCGCCGCCTTTGGGCCAGAAGACCTGGACGACGCCCTCCTCCGCGATCTGCTGGAGCCCCTTGAGGAAGCTCTTGCGGGCGCCGGGGTCCACGAGCCGCACGGACGCGAACTGCTCCGGGCTGAAGCGCGGCACGGCGTGGAAGTCCACGGGCCCCGCGGCGCTGAGCACATCGCCGATGCGGAAGAGGCCCGGATTGATGAGGCCCAAGATGTCGCCGGGGTAGGCCTCGTCCACGATGGCCCGCTCGCGGCCGAAGAACATGTGGGGATAGTTCAGGCGGATGGACTTGCCGCCGCGCACATGGAGCGCGTCCATGCCCCGCTCGAACTTGCCGCTCACCACGCGGGCGAAAGCCACGCGGTCGCGATGGGCCTTGTTCATGTTGGCCTGCACCTTGAAAACGAAGGCCGTGAAGGCCTTGCCTCCGGGTTCGATGGTCCCGCCGTCCGCCGTGGGCCGCGGCGCGGGTGCCGGGGCCAATTCGAGGAATGCGTCGAGAAAATCCGCCACACCGAAATTGTTCACGGCGGAGCCGAAGAAGAGGGGCGACTGCTCGCACCGGAGAAAGGCTGCCGCATCGAAAGCCGGGAGCACCGTGTCCATGAGCTCGATGTCGTCCTTCAACCGCTGCAGCTCGTCCGCCGTCAGCAGGGCCTGGATCTCGGGATCATCAAGACCACCCTGCCCCGTCTCGCGGGCACGCTGGCCTTTCTTGGCGCGCTCGAAGAGGCGGATCTGGCCCGTGGCGCGCACATAGACGCCCTTGAAGTCCGGGCCGTTGCCGATGGGCCAGGTGACGGGCACTGCGTGAAGGCCGAAGAGCTCCTCCACCTCATCAATGAGCTCGATGGGTTCGCGGCCCGGGCGGTCCAGCTTGTTCACGAAGGTGAAGATGGGGAGCTTGCGCTCGCTGGCCACGCGGAACAGCTTCTTGGTCTGCTCTTCTACGCCTTTCGCGCAATCCAGGAGCATGACGACGGAGTCGGCCGCTGTGAGCGCGCGGTAGGTGTCCTCGCTGAAATCCTGGTGGCCCGGCGTGTCCAGCAGGTTGATGGCGAAACCCTTGTAGTCGAACTGCATGGCGGCGCTCGTCACGCTGATGCCGCGCTCCTGCTCGATGCTCATCCAGTCCGACTGGGCGTGGCCCGCGCCCTCGCGGCCCTTCACGGAACCCGCGCGGTCAATGGCGCCGGAATAGAGAAGGAGCTTCTCCGTGAGCGTCGTCTTGCCCGCGTCCGGGTGGGAGATGATGGCGAAGGTGCGGCGCCGGGCGATTTCTGCCTTGAGATCCATGGGCCCATCAAAAAAGGAGCGGCTTTTGGCCGCTCCTTTTCAGTCTAGCTGGGCGCGTCCTAGAGGAACAGGGGCGCCATGACGAGCGTGACCGTGGCCAGCAGTTTGATGAGCACATGGAGGCTGGGACCCGCGGTGTCCTTGAAGGGATCGCCCACTGTGTCGCCCACGACCGCGGCCTTGTGGGCCTCGGAGCCCTTGCCGCCGTGGACACCGGTCTCGATGTACTTCTTCGCGTTGTCCCAGGCGCCGCCCGCGTTGTTCAGCAGGAGGGCCAGGAGGATGCCCGTGATGGTCGCGACCATCAGGAAAGCCGCGACGCCTTCAGCGGCCGCGGTGGGATCAGCGGCCGTGATGAAGGTGCGGAAAGCCAGGCCGACGGCGATGGGCATGCCCACGGCCAGGAGGCCCGGCGCGATCATCTGGCGCAGGGCGCCGCGCGTGACGATGTCCACGCAGGCGGCGTAGTCCGGCAGTTCCGTGCCCGCCATGATGCCGGGCTTCTCGCGGAACTGCTTGCGCACGGCTTCGATCACATCGAAGGCCGCCCGGCCCACGGCGCGGATGGCGAAGCTGGAGAAGAGGAACACCAGCATCCCGCCCAGGAGCGCGCCCGCGAAGACAGTGGGTTTGGCCAGGTTCACGGTGTCGAAGGCCGTGCGCGTGTGCTCGCGCACCGCGTCCATGAAGGCGCTGAACAGCAGGAAGGCCGCCAGGGCCGCTGTGCCAATGGCATAACCCTTGGTGAGGGCCTTGGTGGTGTTGCCCACCGCGTCCAGCACGTCCGTGGACTTGCGGATGTCCTCGCCGCACTCGCCCATTTCCACGATGCCGCCCGCGTTGTCCGCGATGGGGCCGAAGACATCCATGGCCATGATGTAGCCCGCGGGGCCGAGCATGCCCAGCGTGGCCACGGCCGTGCCGAAGAGGCCGCTGATGGCCAGCGGGCCCACATGGCCGGGTTCGATGCCGCTGGCCTTGCCCAGGAAGTAGGAGCCCACGATGGCGCAGACCATCACGATCACGGGGATGGCCGTGCACTCCAGGCCCACGGCGAGGCCTTCGATGATCGTCGTGGCGGGGCCGGTCTTGGAGGCGTCGGCGATGGCCTTCACCGGGCGGTACTTGCTCTCCGTGTAGTACTGGGTGATGTAGACGAAGGCCAGGCTCGTGGCCAGGCCCAGCAGGCCGCAGTAGAAGTAGTAGCGGGACGCGTTGGGAGCGAAGTCCACATGGAGCAGCTTGGCCGTGGCGAACCAGAAGGCCACCATCGCCAGCGCGGCGGTCACATAGAAGCCGCGGTTCAGGCCGCTCATGGGGTCGCCGCCCTCTTTCACGGACACGGTGAACACGCCCACGACGCTGCACAGCAGGCCCAGCGCGATCACCACGAGCGGGAAGAGGATGCCCCGGATGCCGAACACGGGGAACAGGGCCGAGCCGCCCGCCAGGATCATGACGCCGATGGTCTCGGCGGCGGTGGACTCGAAGATATCCGCGCCGCGGCCCGCGCAGTCGCCCACATTGTCGCCGACGAGATCGGCGATGACGGCGGGGTTGCGGGGGTCATCCTCGGGGATGCCGGCCTCGACCTTGCCCACGAGGTCGGCGCCCACATCGGCGGCCTTGGTGTAGATGCCGCCGCCCAGCTGCGCGAAAAGGGCCACGAAGGAAGCGCCGAAGCCGTAGCCCACGATCTGGAGCGGCACTTGCTGGGGCAGAACATGCACGACCCCGGTCAAGAAGGTGTAGAGGCCGCCGATGCCCAGGAGGTTCATGGCCATGACGATGAAGCCCGACACGGCGCCCGCCCGGACGGCCATCTGGAGGCCCGCGTTGAGGCCCTTCTCAGCGGCGGCGGCAGTGCGGATGTTGGCGCGGATGGAGATCCACATGCCGCTGTACCCGGCGATGACGGAGCAACCGGCGCCCAGCACGAAGCTGATGGTCGTCCACAGCGCGGTGCGGGAGGGGTTGGCGCCCGCCTGCCCGTGGTAGACGAGGTAGATGCCCACCGCGACGAAGATGGCCAGCATGCCGATGGTGCGGTTCTGGCGGCTCAGGTAAGCCTCCGCGCCCTGCTTGATGGCATCGGAGATGCGGCGCATGGCGTCGGTTCCGGTCGAACCGGCCAAAACGCGGTTCGCGAGGAACAGCGCGACCAGAAGCGCGGCTACCGCAGCGCCAAAAACGAGGGAAAGCATGGGATGGCTCCTTGGGATAGAACAGGGGATATTTAGGCCAGCTTACAAGGAAGGCGCTCAGCCGGATAGTCCTCAAAAGGCCGTGGATCGGGGCTCCGGCGCTGAATTGCCGCTTGGGATCGCAACCGATCCCGAACATACTGGTGCCGGAATGGATTTAGGGGGCCGGATGGCCTGCGCGGCGGTTCCGCACGGCCTCAAGAGCCCCCAACGAACCCCCGACTCCGGAGGCCTGATGAAACCCGATGCCACCTTCCTAGGCTCCTCGATCGGAAAGAAGATCGTCATGGCCGTCACCGGACTCGTGCTGGTGTTCTTCGTCATCGGGCACATGGTGGGCAACCTCCAGATCTTCATGGGCTCCGAGGCGCTGAACGCCTACTCGGAGTTCCTGCACCACATGCTCCATGGCGGCGGGCTCTGGATCGCCCGGATCGTGCTGCTGGCCTGCGTGGCGCTCCACATCTGGGCCGCGGTCAGCCTCACCCGCATGAACGCCGCGGCCCGCCCCGTGGCCTACCGCCAGGTGAAGCACGAGGCTTCCACCTGGGCCTCCCGCTACATGCGCGTGACAGGCTTCATCCTCCTCTTCTTCGTCGTCTTCCACCTGTTGAACCTCACCACCGGCGACATCCATCCGGGCGGCGCGTTCGTGAAGGGCGAGGTCTACCGCAACCTCGTGAGCACCTTCCAGGTGCGGTGGGTGTCCGCGCTCTACATCGTCGCGATGATCGCGCTGGCGGGGCATCTCAGCCACGGCATCTGGAGCCTGATGCAGACCATGGGCTGGAACCACCCGCGCTACAACGCGCTCCGCAAGCAGCTGGCCTGGGCCATGACCACAGTCGTGGTCATGGCCAACATCTCCTTCCCCGTCGCCGTCCTGGCCGGTTTCATCCGCTGAGGTAGTCATGGAACTCAAGCCGAATGTCCCCAGCGAACCCATCGAGCAGATGTGGGACAACCACCGCTTCAAGATGAAGCTGGTGAACCCC
>DASRXV010000057.1:0-19121 GCA_035687325.1 Holophagaceae bacterium | reverse complement strand
TTCGGTCTGCAAACCCTCGAGGCGCGGCGCGCGGACGGACTCCTCGTGATTCAGGGCGTCCAAGCGGCCTTCGAGCTGGGCGATCTGGGACTGGAAGGAGAGGCGCTGCTTCTGCCGCTGTTGCGCGGCCTGGACGGCCTCGGTCTTCTTGCGGCGCAGCTCGTGGAGGCCGCCTTCCTCGTGGCGCAGCGCGCCAAGAGCCATGGCGACCGCCTCTTCGGACTGGCCGAGCAAGGCTTCCTTCGCGGCCAGCGCGGACGCGGCCACGGCGAGTTCAGCTTCAAGGTTCGAGAGGGCCTGGCTGCCCTCTTCCAAGCGGCGGGCCAGCTCGTCCATGCGCTCCACCGCGCGGGACTTCTGTTCCAGCGCTTCGCGGCGGCGCTCTTCCTGGAAACCGCGCTCCTGCTCCGCGAGCGTGAGCCGCTGTTCCAGGCCCAGCACCTGACGGGAGCGGCGGCCCTGGGCCTGTTCCAGCTCGTCCAGGTGCAGGCGGAGGTGCTCCACTTCGGACGCCTTCTCCGAGGCCTGGGCCGTGAGCTCGCTCACGCGGCGTTCCAACTGGTCGAGCTGATCCAGCAGCGCCTGCTTCGCGTGATCGAGCTCCTCGGCCTTGCCTGCCAGCAGCACGCGCTGGGTGCCGCGGATCTCCGCGTCCAGCTCTGCCGCGCGCTTGGCCTTGGCGGCCTGGCGGCGCAGGCTGTCCATCTGCTTGTTCAGCTCGTGGAGGATGTCCTCCAGGCGCTGCAGGTTCGATTTCGTCTCGTCCAGCCGCTTCTCGGCCTCCTGCCGCCGCAGCTTGTATCGGGTGATGCCCGCCGCTTCTTCGAGAAGCGAGCGCCGGTCCTTGGGTTTGCTGCTGAGGATGAGGTCGATCTGGCCCTGCTGGATGAAGGTGTAGCCGCGGGTGCCGAGGCCCGTGTCGAGGAGAAGGTCCTGCACATCCTTCAGGCGCGTCTCGCGGCCGTTGACGCGGTACTCGCTGCCGGTGTCGCGGTAGAGGCGGCGGGTGAGGACGACTTCCTTCGATGCGCCGGGCAGGGCCGGGTCGGGCATCTCGAGCGTGAGCTTCACCTCCGCCATGCCCATGGGCTTGCGTTGGCCCGCCCCCGCGAAGATCACATCGGACATCTCGGCGCCGCGCAGGAGGCTGGCCCGCTGCTCGCCCAGCACCCAGGCCAGGCTGTCGGAGATGTTCGATTTGCCGCAGCCGTTGGGCCCCACGACGGCCGTCATGCCGACCGGGAAGGTCAGCTTCTGCGGGTCGGCGAAGGACTTGAAGCCGTGGAGTTCGAGTGAGACGAGACGCAAAGGGTTCAAGGGCTCCGGAGACCGGGCGGGAACGAATGGCCTCCTCACTTCATACCATGCGGGAGAGTCCAATACACGGCTTTGGGAGTCCTGGTCCGTGCCGCTAGAATCAGAGGTTTCCCCCAGACCACCGGAGCCCCATGCCACCCCTCCCTGAATCCATGCGCTTCCTCGGAAGGGGATGGTGGTGGCTGCACGTTCTCGGCGGCCTGGCCATCTTCTGCTACGGCTGGTACTTCGGGCAGAACCGCGCCGAGCGCAAGTTCGCCCGGCTGGTGGCGAAGCGGGATGAGAACAGCCACGAGGGCCAGTCATGAACCTCGGACGCCGCGCCCGCGCCCTGCTCTGGATGGAAAACCACCGCCTCGTGGCGGGCCATCACCGCCGCCCCCTTCGGGGCCGGCCCACGGAGGACCAGATGGCCCAGGCCCTCACGGCCTTGCCGGAAGGCGCCTCCGCCTGGGTGGTGGATGATCTCTGGGCTCCGGCGCTGCTGGCCCGCGACATCGTGGAACTCCCTTCCGGCGGCGAAGCGCGGGAAGCCTTCTTCCGCTGGCGCTTCCAGCAGGCTTTCGGCGCGGAGACGCCCTGGGCCGTGCAGGCCGTCCATCTGGAAGACGGGCCCTGGCTCCTCAGCGGGCTCGCCGAATCCTCGCGCGACGCCTGGGCGGCCCTGGCCTCGCGGCTGAACCGCCCCATCGTCTCGCTGCAACCGCGCTGGCTCTGGCTCTTCAACCGGCTCGCCCCCACGCTGGACATGCCCGGCATGCTGCTCTCGCTGAGCCCGGCCGGCGATGGCCGCTACGCGGGCACGCTGGCCGCCTGGGGGCGGGGCCTCTGCCTGCTCCGCCAGTGGGAGGAGCCCATGACCGCGAGCGGCTGGAGCGAGGAGCGCATCGCCCCCAGCGCCGCCTTCCTCCAGCGCGAATCCCGCAGCCCGCAGATGATCCACATCTGGGGCGCGGAAGGCGAGTGGCCTTACCTCGGCATTCCGGTGCAGCGCCTCGACGACGGCATGCTGGATGAAGCGGAGGAGGTGGCCTGATGGGTATCCCGTCCATCAAGCTCAACCTCGTCCCGGAGCCGTCTCTCTGGCGCGAGCAGCACATCGCCTTCGGCTGGGCCGCGCTGGCCCTGGGCGCGGCCGTGTTCCTCGGCGTCTCCGGCTACACGGCCTGGAGTTATCAGCGCGCGAGCCAGGCGGGCAAGGCCGCCGTCAGCGCCGACGCGCAGACGCACCTCGCCGCCACGCAGGAGCGCCAGCTGCTCTCCCAGCTCCAGCAGGTCGATGTGGACCAGGAGCTGCCCCGCTGGCGCCTGGCGGAACGCATCCTCTCCGAGCGCGCCGCGCCCTGGTCCCGCCTCGCGGCAGAGTTGGAGCAGAATCTCGTGGACGGGGCCCGCATCAAGAACATGGAGCGCACCCGCGGCGCGGACCAGGCCCTGCTCCTCAAGGTGAAGGCCGAGGCTAGGAGCCGCGATGCGGAATCCGGCTTCATCGAGAACCTGCGCAAAGATCCCGCCTTCACGCAGGTGGCGTTGGAGCGCGAGGCGCAACAGCCCGGCGGAGGCTGGGAATTCGACCTGAGCCTGCCCGTGGTGCCGCTGCCGCCACCCTTCGCGCCTGTGACTGCTGAGATGAAGACCAGGACACCAGCGCACGCTCAAGCGGCCGCGCCTGCGTCCGTGCCCGCACCGCGCGCGGCTCCAGCGCCTGAAACAGTCCACCCCGCCACGCCTTCTTCCCCGCGCCAGTTCGGCGCGGCCACCGGGCCCCGGGGACCCGTCGTGGAGCGCCCCGCTTCCGGCGGTGCGCGCCCCGCGCCCGCCATCCAGCGCCGTCCCCAGCCGGGAGGCGCGTCATGAGCCCGCTCCTGAGCCGCACCCTCAAGGCCAGCGGGGGCCGCCTCATCGCGGGCGGCGTCCTCATGGTCCTCGCCATCGTCGTGGCGCTGTTCCTGCTTCCGGACGCCTCCACCACCCTAGAGCAGAAGCTCCGCGCGAAGACGGCGGCTGAGACCGCGCGGGACCGCCAGAAGGACCGCCTGGGCGAACTCCAGCATCTCGCGGACCGCATCGCGCGCGGCCAGCAGGCCCTCGCCGACCTGGAGGCGCGCCTGCCCCAGGGCAGCGCGGGCGAACTCCAGTGGCAGCTCAGCGGGGTGCTCCACGACCTCAGCACCAAGGCCGGCGTGCAGCTCCAGTCCGTGAAGTACGGCCAGCCTTCAAAGGAAGAATCCAAGGGCACCGGCCTGGAGGCCATGCAGGTGGAGTTCACCGTCTCGGGCCTCTATCCCGGCATCAAGACCTTCATGCGCGATCTGGAGGGCTCCGGCCTGCCCTTCGCCGTGGAGGACGCGCGGCTGGAGGAAAGCCCCGAGGGCGCGCGGCTGACGGGCACCCTGCGGGCCTTCCGCAAGGCGGTCGTCAAGGACGCGGAGGACGGCGCATGAGCGGCGGATCCGTGGACACCAAGGCTCTGCTCCAGGAGCTCAAGACCAACCGCCGCACCCAGGCGGCCGTGGCCGGCTTCGTGCTGGTGCTGGGCTGGATGATCTGGACGCTCGGGGGGGGTGACGCGCCCCAGCGCCGCGCCACAGAGAACACGGCTGTCTCGGGCTCGCTGGACCCGCGCCAGGTGCAGGCCTTGAAGAAACTGCCGGACCTCGCGGCCCTCGACAAGGCGGGCGAGCTTCCGCCCCCGCCTAAGCTGGTGCGCGACCTCTTCGTCTTCGACGCGCCCAAGCCCCCCCCGCCGCCCGTGAAGCCGCCTCCGCCTCCGCCTCCGCCCACGCCGGAACAGCTGGAGCAGCAGCGCATCGCGCAGGACAAGCAATCAGAGCTGGCCATGGTGAACGGCAGCCTCCGCTACATCGGCTTCCTGCAGGGATCGCCCGCGGGCACCGTCGGCGCCTTCATGAAAGGCGAGGAGCCCGTCACGCTCACCGTGGGCGTCACCTACCTGGGCGACTGGAAGCTCGTGTCCGTCACCGACCTGACCGCCCAGTTCCAGAACACGAAATACACCGACCTCACGGCCACGCTGAACGCCACCGACAGCAGCGCGGCCCCCGTGGCCAACAATTTCTGATCCGCCTGATACGCACCCGATCCGAAGATGACGAGTGATCCCATGACCCGACGCCGATCCCCTCTTTTCCCTGCCGCAGCCGCGGTCCTGCTGCTCGCCACCGGACTCGGCTGCTCGCTCCACCGGGCCAACGCGCTCTTCGAGAGCGGCGACTACGAGGGCGCCCACGAGGCTTACCGGCAGGTGGTCCAGGACCACCCCAACGATGTGAAGGCGCGCATCGGGCTCCGCCGCACTTCGGAGCTGGCCTCCCAGACCCATGTGGACAAGGCGAAGAGCATCGAGGCCCATGGCGGCAGCGACGCGGACATCACGATGGAGCTGGAGAAGGCCCTCATCCTGAACATCGACAACCAGATCGCCAAGGACTGGCTGCTCCGCATCAAGGATCGCCAGGACCGCGCCAAGGCCGTGTCCGCGGAGGATCTGGACCAGATGAAGCAGGACGCGGACGCCCAGGGCGCGCTCCAGATCAACCCTCGCTCCATCGAGGGCGTGGACCTCACCTTCGCCCGCCGCACGAGCCTCCGGGAAATCTTCAGCGCCCTGGCCAAGGCCTCGGGCGTGAACATCCTGCTCCACTCCAGCTTCCAGGACGCGTCCACCTCCATCGATCTCAAGGGCCTCACCTTCCAGAAAGCCCTGGACACGCTGATGCTCCAGAACGACCTCTTCTTCCGGGTCGTGGACACCAACACGATCATGGTGTTCAAGAACACGCCGCAGAACCGCGAGCAGTACGAGAACCAGATCATCAAGACCTACTACCTCTCCAACTCCGACCCGCAGGACATCCGCCAGTCGCTCACGGCCCTCATGCCCCAGCTGCGCGTCTTCACGGACAAGCGCATGAACGCCGTCATCGTGAAGGCCAAGCCGCTGGAGCTGGCCATCGCCGACCGCGTCATCAGCCAGCTCGACAAGTCCCTGCCGGAGGTCATGGTCTATGTGCAGCTGATGGAGGTGACGGAGAGCAACCTCGCCAAGGTGGGCCTGCTGCCCGTCATCGGCCCCACGGACAGCAGCGGCACCTACCGCATGGGCGCCACCACCACCAATGTGAACCTGGGCGGGCTCAACACGAGCACCGGCAACCTGAACATCCCCCGGTCGAACATCCAGTTCCTCTTCCCCAATCTCGCCCTCGACTTCCTCAAGAGCAACGGCGACGCGCGCCTGGTGGCCAATCCCAATGTGCGCGTGCTGAGCGGAGAGACCGGCAAGATCAACATCGGCGAGAAGGTGAGCACCACGCAGAGCTCCATCGGCATCCCCGGCTCCACCGGCAGCACCGGGACCAGCGGCACCGCGGGCGGCCTCGGAGGCATCACCGGCGCCGTGGGCCAGACCTCCTACAACTACGAGGATGTGGGCGTGAAGATCGAGGTCACGCCGCGGGTCCACTTCAACGACGAAGTGACGCTCAAGATCAAGGCTTCCGTCACCACCCTGAAGGCCGGGTCCACACCGGGCCGGCCCGACCTCGGCAACCGCGACATCGAGACTGTCACGCGCCTCAAGGATGGTGAGACGGCCATCTTCGGCGGTCTGTTGAAGGACGAGGAGCAGAAGCAGCTCCAGGGCATCTGGGGCCTCACGGACATCCCCATCCTCGGCCACCTCTTCGGCAACACCAACACGACCAAGGCCAAGACGGATGTGATCATGACCCTGCGCTGCGTGCTGGTGCGCAAGCCAAGCATCACCCAGCAGGATCTGGACGCCTTCAACCCGGATGACGCCGCCGTGAAATCCGGCCCCTTCGCCCCGAAGAAGAAGGCCGCGCCGAAGAAGGACGAGGGCGGCTCCGTCGGAACCACCACCGCGCAGCCGGGCCAGCCCGCAGCCCTAGCTCAGCCGCCCGCCGCCAACGCCGTTCCCAGCCCCGCCGTCAGCGGCCAAGGACCCGGGGCCGCGCAGCGCCCGCCGGACGCGTCGGACCTCGTCTTCTTCATCTCGCCTTCCACCGCGAACCTCATGAAGAACGACAAGGTGGAGGCCACGCTCTCCGTGAGCGGCGGCCAGGGCCTCAGCACCGGCTACCTGGACCTCCAGATCCCCGCGGGCCTGAAGCTGGTCACGGTCGTGCCCGGCGATTTCCTCGGAGGCGGGAAGGTCCAGCAGGTGCCTGGTCCCAATGGCACCGTGCGGCTCTCCTTCAGCCGCTCCAGCGCGGGCCAGGACAGCGGCATCCTCGCGTCCATCACGCTCCAGGCGCTGGAGAGCGGCAACCAGCCCCTCCTCATCCAGGGTGGGCAGTTCCTCGCTGGCACCAGCCCCATCAGCGCCCGCTGGGTGAACGCTCTCTTCACGGTGCAGTAGGTGAAGCGGGCCTCCGGTTTCACGCTCCTGGAGCTGGTGGTCACGGCCACGGTGCTGTTGATCCTGGCTTCAGCCATCATCCCTCTGGCGAAGAACAGCCTGAGGCGGGACAAGGAGCTGGAGCTGCACCGCGATCTGCGCGAGATGCGCATGGCCATCGACGCCTACAAGGCGGCCGTGGACCAGCAGAAGATCAAGGCGCCGCCGGCGGAGACCAACGGCTACCCCGAAAGCCTCCAGGCCATGGTGGATGGCGCGCCGCTCACCGGCAGCCCCTCGCGCAAGATGCGCTTCCTCCGCCGGGTCCCCCTGGACCCCTTCACGGGTAAGGCCGAGTGGGGCCTGCGCAGCGTCAGCGACGAGCCCGACAGCACCTCCTGGGGCGGCGGCAGCGTCTACGACGTCTACAGCCTCTCCCCCGCCAAGGGCGCCAACGGAATCCCCTACAAGGACTGGTGACCCCAGCCTTTAACGCTTGCCACCCGGTCCTTCCCGCGATAGGATTTCCGTTCTGGCGTCTTTCGGGGACCAGAATGTTCTTTCACTGCGGATATGGCGGAATTGGTAGACGCGCTAGGTTCAGGTCCTAGTGCTCGCAAGGGCATGGGGGTTCGAGTCCCTCTATCCGCACCACCATTCGACACACGCGCGAAGCGCGTTGTGGAGAGTAGGGCCGAACGCGATCGCAGATCGCGTTGCGGTTTCCGGGCACAGCCCGGAAATGGCGGCATCGCCGCCACCACGATGAAACTGGAACGCCTCGGCGCCCGGTTTCGACTTTGACAAGGGCGTCCGGCCCTTCACCGGACTACGACCTCCCATCGGCACGGGGCTGAGGGGCGGGTGACGGGCGGAACCCCGAAAGGCTGCGGACCATGTCCCTCAACGCCGATAGCAAGAAGATCATCATCGACGACTTCAAGACCCACGACTCCGACACCGGGTCGCCCGAGGTCCAGGTCGCCATCCTCACCAAGCGCATCAACGACCTCACCGAGCACTTCAAGACCCACAGCAAGGACTACCACAGCCGCCGCGGCCTGATGATGATGGTCGGCCAGCGCCGCCGCCTGCTGGACTACTTGAAGCGCAAGAGCGCCGCCCGCTACGCCACGCTCATCGAGCGCCTCGGACTGCGCCGCTAAGCTCCGGTCCGCCTCATGGAAACGCCCGCCACCGGCGGGCGTTTTTCGTTTAGGTTCGAAGTATGGCTCTGAAGCCCCTACCCATCCCCGCCTCTCCCGATCCCTACGAGGTGATCTCGCGGGAGGCCTTCTACGACTGTCCCTGGATCCGCATCCGCAAGGACAAGTTCCGCCACCGCGCGGGCGCGGAGGGCACCTACACGGTCGTGGGGTTCCACCGCACCGCCTGCGGCGTGCTGGCCCTGGATGATCAGGATCGCGTCGTGCTCGTGGGCCAGTGGCGCTACCCGCTGGAGCGCTACTCCTGGGAGATCCCCGAAGGCGGCGGCGATCCGCATGAAAGCCCCTTCGACGCCATGCGCCGCGAGCTGGCGGAGGAGGCCGGCCTCCAGGCCCGCGTCTGGGAGCCCCTGCTCTACTTCAATCCCAGCAACTCCACCACGGACGAGGAGACCTTCCTCTTTCTCGCGGCGGATCTCTCGCCCTTTGATGGCCACCATGCTGAGGACGATGAAGAGCTGGCCCTGCACCGCGAGCCCTTCGCTGACTGCCTTCGCCGGGTGATGGCCGGCGAGATCGCCGATTCCCTCACTGTTGCGGCGCTCCTGGCCCTGCAGACTCGCCGCGGCGGCATCACTGTGCCTATGGAAGCAGGCCTCGCCGAGCGCTTCTTCCAGAAACCCGCCGAGCATCCAAGCGAGGGCCGCGCCCGCTGGGAGCGGCTGTGATCCTCCAACTCCACCCCGACGACCCACAGGAGCGCCACCTGGCGCGCATCATGGAGCTGCTCCAGAAGGACGGCGTCATCGCCTACCCCACGGACACGCTCTACGGCCTGGGCTGCCTGGCCAGCCGCAAGCGGGCCGTGGCGCGCATCGCGGAGCTCAAGGGCCGCGATGGCAAGAAACCCATGAGCCTCCTTTGCGGCGACATGGCCATGCTCACGCGCATGACGCGGCATCTGGACCAGCCGACCTTCCGCATCCTCCGCCATTGCCTGCCGGGCCCCTACACCTTCCTCCTGGCCGCCAGCAAAGAAGTCCCGAACTGGCTGGAGTCCAAGGGCAAGGCCCATCCCGTCGTGGGCCTGCGCATCCCCGACCAGACCTTCTGCCGCGAACTGGTGAAGCGGTTGGGCGAGCCCATCGTCACCACCAGCTGCAACCGCAGCGGCGAACCACCGCTGCAAACCGCCTGGGAGATCGAGGAGGAGCTGGGCCACGCCCTCGACCTCGTGGTGGACTGCGGCCAGCCCAGCGGCCAGCCCAGCACCATCGTGGATCTCACCGGCGACGAGCCCTTCCTCGTGCGCGAAGGCGCGGGGGCGTGGCCGGTGTAGAAGCTGGTCACAGAGGGCGCAGAGGTTGCGCGGAAGGCACGGAATTTTTCTGTGCCCTCTGCGGTGGACAGCGAGGACGGCGATCATCTCGGGCTTCGATATTCCCTAAGTGGATCTTCAAGCTTTCTACTGATACGGCGTTTAATGACTAAATAAACAATTAGCCAGATACCTACGAAAATAAAAATAATAGAAAGTGGTGAAAATATTTGACTCGAAGAAGTATTAGATGAGAACAAAATAACAAAGGCACAAAATATGGTGCTCACTATTGCACATATTCCAAGGTCGATCATCTTTTCCTTGGTGCTGTAGCGAATTTTGTACTTCTTTTCTTTGCCGATAGTTTGGAATAGAAAAAGAATAAGTAAGGGGATAATGCTACCCCCGCATCCACCAGCCAGAAGAGAAAAGCAACCCGCATGTTCCGGCATAACCGCCCTCCAATTTGAATTCAGTATATTTTGGCACCCTAATCTTAACAGGTAGGTAGGGAATTCAAAAACCCACTTGGAGATGGGCCGAGGAATGCCTGGTAGATACGAACGCTCATCAAGTCTTCGCGAACATTCGCGTCATTCGCGGTTCCGGCTTTTCAGCACTCCGGCAGGTTCACGCTCAGGTTCGGCACTTCGAGGACATTCACGGCGAGGCCGCCACGGGCGGTCTCCTTGTACTTGTCCTTCATGTCCCGGCCCGTGTCGCGCATGGTCTTGATGACCTTATCGAGGCTCACGAAGTGCTTGCCGTCTCCCGCCATGGCCATGCGGGCGGCGTTGATGGCCTTGATGGCGGCCATGGCGTTGCGCTCGATGCAGGGCACCTGCACCAGGCCGCCGATGGGGTCGCAGGTGAGGCCCAGGTTGTGCTCCATGCCGATCTCAGCGGCGTTCTCCACCTGCTCCGGCGTGCCGCCCAGCACCTCGCAGAGCGCGCCCGCCGCCATGGAGCAGGCGCTGCCCACTTCGCCCTGGCAACCCACTTCCGCGCCGCTGATGGAGGCGTTCTCCTTGTAGAGCACCCCGATGGCCCCAGCCGTCAGCAGGAAACGCACGATGCCGTCCTCGTTCGCGCTGGGCGTGAAGCGCCAGTAGTAGTGGGCCACCGCCGGGATGATGCCCGCCGCGCCGTTGGTGGGCGCGGTGACGACGCGGCCCCCGGCAGCGTTTTCCTCGTTCACGGAAAGAGCGTAGAGGTTCACCCAATCCAGCACCGTGAGCGGATCGCACAACGCTGCCTCCGGGCGGCTCTTCAGGCGGGCGTAGAGCGCGTGGGCGCGGCGCGGCACATGGAGGCCGCCAGGCAGGATGCCCTCCGTCTCACAACCGCGTTGGACGCAGGCCTGCATGACAGACCAGATGCGGAGCAATCCGGAGCGGATCTCGGCCTCGCTCCGCCAGGCCTTCTCGTTCTCCAGCATGACGCGGCTCATGGACCAGCCCTTGGCCGCGCAGATGGCCATCAATTCGTCACCGCTGTGGAAGGCGCAGGGCAGCGCGATGTCATCGGCCTTGATGGGATCCTCGCCTTGGGCGGCGGCCTCATCCACGACGAACCCGCCACCCACGGAGTAGAAGACGCCCGATCGTAGCTCCGCGCCATCCGCATCCCAGGCCGTGAAGCGCATGCCGTTGGGATGGAAAGGCAGCGACCGGCGCTTGTGCAGCACCAGGTCCTCGCCCTCCACGAAGGGAATCGCGTGTGTGCCCATCAACATGAGTTTCTTCTCGTCTCGGACCTTCGCCATCAGGCCTTCGACCGCCTCGATGGGCACCCTGTCCGGCGTCTCGCCCATGAGGCCCAGGATCACGGCCTTGTCGCTGCCATGGCCCTTGCCCGTGAGGCCCAGGGAGCCGAACAGCTCCGCCTTCACATGGGCCGCGCGATCAAGCAGCCCATCTGCCTGGAGCCGCTCCACGAACCCCCGCGCGGCCTTCATAGGCCCCACGGTATGCGACGAACTCGGCCCGATGCCGATCTTGAAGAGGTCGAAGACGGAAATCGCCATAGGACCAGTGTAGGCTCTTCGGCCTTAATCCACCCGGTAGTGACATCCTCTAGATTCCGGATTTTGCAACGCCGCTCTCTCGGTATCGCCTGGGGCGATACGCGAGACCTCTCCAGCCAGCATCCGTTCAATCCACGCGGTAATGACACCCTCTTGATTCGGGATTCTGCAACGCCGCTTTAATGATCAGCTTGGCGCAGAGCATGCCGGCTCGGAGTTCCAGGAGGGTGCGGCTCAGGCGGGCTTCGCGGTAGAAGGTCTCGATGCGGTGGCCCAGGTAGCCGAAGTCGTTGTAGGCGCGCTCCAGGCGGTCCTTGGAGCGCACGATGCCGGCGTAGTTCCAGAGGGTGGAGCGCACCTGGTTCCAGTCCTGCTCGATGAGGAGGGGGTCCGTGTCCTCAGGGTCCTGCGCGCCCTGCCATGGATGGAAATCGGCCGGGTCCGGCGCCTGCGCGCCGCCATTGATGTCCATCGCGGCCGCTTCGGCCGCGCGGGTGCCCCAGAGCAAGCCCTCCAGCAGGCTCGTGGAGGCCAGACGGTTGGCGCCGTGCAGGCCCGTGCAGGCCACTTCCCCGGCGGCGAAGAGCCCTTCCAGGCTCGTGCGGCCATCCAGGTCCACCAGCACGCCGCCGCAGAAATAGTGGGCCGCGGGCACCACCGGGATGGGTTGCTTCAAGGGCTCGATGCCTTCCGCCCGGCAGGCGGCGAGGATGTTAGGGAAGTGGGCTTCGAGATCCAGCTTCGCCGCCACGGGCCTGAGGTCGAGGTACATGCAGGGCTCGCCGCTCTCGGCCATCTCCTGGAAGATGGCGCGGCTCACCACATCGCGGGGCGCCAGTTCCATCTGCTCCGGCGCGTGCTTCTGCATGAAGCGGTGGCCGGCCTTGTCGATGAGCAGGCCGCCCTCGCCGCGCAGGGCCTCCGTCAGCAGCTGGCGGGGCTTCCCGGGAATGTAGAGCGCTGTGGGGTGGAACTGGACGAACTCGCAATTCACGATGCGCGCGTGGGCCCTGTAGGCGGCCGCGAGCCCATCCCCCGTGGCACTGGGCGGGTTTGTGGTGTGCAGATAGAGGTAGCCGAGACCGCCCGTGGCCAGCACCGTGCGTGTGGCCAGCACCGCCTCCACCGCGCCGCTGGCGGCGTCGAAGAGGTAGGCGCCATGCACGCGGGGCGATTCGTAGATGCGGCGAGGGTCCACCGCGTGGTGCGGGCTCGTGAGCAGGTCCACGAGGCAGAGGTCTTCGCGGACGGTGATCTCCGGGTGCGCCTTCACCGCCTCGCTGAGCCGCTTCTGGATGGCGGCGCCGGTGGCGTCCTTGGCATGGTAGATGCGGCGCGCGCTGTGGGCCGCCTCGGCCGTGGGGGCGGGATCGCCATCCCCATCTGTGTCGAAGGGCACGCCGAGACGCTTCCACAGGAAGGCCCGGCAGAGGGGCGGGCCCTGCTCTGCCAGCATCTGCACGGCCTCGGGGCGGCACAGGCCTGCGCCCGCGCGGAGGATGTCCTCCGCCAGCAGGTCGGGGCTGTCGCCCTCCTCCTCGCCCGGCAGGCCGATGATGCCGCCCTGGGCCCAGCCGGTGTTGCTGAGGCCAAGATCGTCCTTCGCCACGAGCACCACAGACAGGCCCTTGTCCGCCGCCGTGATCGCGGCTGCGCAACCGGCGATGCCGCCGCCAAGGACGAGAAGATCGGTGTTCATCAGGCTTCCAGTGTCCACAAGGGACGGTCCAGGCGCCACAACGCAGGCCAATCGGATTCATGGGCAAGCAGCGTGAGCCGTTCGCGCGTCACCTCCGCCGCTTCCGCGAAATCCATGTGGCCCCAGGGCGTCTCGACGCGGCCATGGAAGGGCTCCAGCCGCGCCAAGGACTCTTCCCACACCGCCTTCATGCCGTTCGCGTTCTGGAGCTGGAGATGGTGGTAGCCGGCCGTCATGAGGATGAAGCCTTGCAACGCGCCCTTGAGCGGGCCGTCGGCCTCGATCCACAGCGGCTCCAGCGCGTCATGGCACTCATGGTAGAGGCCGTGGTTGAAGAAGCTCACGCCGCAGCTGAGGTCGTAGATTTCATCCGGAGGCAACGGCGTGAGGGCCATGAGCTGCCAGCCGCTGCGCAGGCTGATGAGCGGGCCGAAGGCGCCCCATTCCGCCGTGGGCATCCACCCCGTGGCTCCCTGCTCCGCCGTGTCCGGGAAGGCCGCGAGCGTCTCCCCCCAGGCAGCCGCGGGATCGGCGATGCCCAGCGCCGCCAGCATCTTCGCGGCGTGGGCGAAGAGCTCAGCTTCGGGCACGCCATCGGGATACAGTTCCCGCAGGCGCGGCGCGCCCAGCACGGTGGGCCACGCGAGGTGGAAGCGTCGCGAAGGATCGTGCAACGCAGCCTCGATGCGCTTGCGCAGGAAGCGCTGGATCGGCAGCGGCAGCACTGGCTGACGCTGGAAGAAGGGGGTCTCAAGATGATGGATGCTCATCGCGTCACCACCAGCGTGAGCTGCTTGCCACCCACTTCGTTATCGGCCGTGCCCGCCACTCGGCACAGCTCCAGCTTGGCTTTGGCGACCTTCTTCGGATCGCCCTGCTGGTGTTCCAGGATCCATCGGGCCAGCAGGCCGCGGTAGAGCTTGGACCAGTGGCTGATGGTCCTGCCGTTCGCATCCACGATCTCCACCGTGTGGCGGGGACGATCCCATCCCGCGAGGAGGTCGGCGTGCCCTTGAGGCAGGATCGCCCATGTCTCGCCGGCCGGCAGCTTCGCCAGCAGCGGAGCAAGCGCCTTCCGCCAATGGGGTTTGAGGCCCGGAAGGCCGCCCAGCTTGAGCTTGTAGGGCGGCACCAGCTCATCACCCCGCACCAGGCCGCGGAGATTGGAGAGGATGAAGACCCGATCCCAGGTTCCGCGATCCAACGAAGCCGCGTCCAACGCATCGAAGGCCACGCCCTGATACCGGTCCAGCGCGGGCAGCAGGGGGGTGGAGCCCTTCAGCGCCAGCGCCTCGGCCTTGGCCTTCTCCAGCAGCGCGTCCTTCACATCGAAGGCCCTGCGCTGCGCCTCGGGGGTGCCGTGGACGACCAGATCGGCCAGCCGCTCTCGCACCCAGCGCTGGGCAGGGCTTTCCGCGAGACGACCCGCGTGGCCGCCCGCGGCTTTGTCCTCGGAGGGCGCGAGGAGGATGAGCGGCTTCATGGGCGGCCCTCGATCCACGCTTCCAAAGGGATGAGCGCAAGGCCCGCCCACAGCTTCCTCAGGCGCTTGCCGTAGCCCTTCAGGCCCGCGCTGTGGGCGAAGCGATGGCCGCGCGTGGCGACGGGCAGATCCGGTTGGCCTTCATCGAGTTCCCAGGGATGGAGGACGAGAGACGTGCCCGCGTCGGCGGCCGCGAGCGCGCGCAGCTGGTGGCGCAGCAGCGGCTCCGGCACGGTGCGCATGGCCCAGCCCCAGAGCGGGAGGCGCCAGGCGGCCAGGCGCATAGTGGCGGGCGGCAGTTCCCACAGCCCGTCCGTGAGTTTGTAGGGCCGCGTGGGCCAACCGGGATCGCCCAGCACCTTCAGCGGCGCGCGGCTGGAATCAAAGGTGAAACCGAGGTCCGGCAGCTCGCGCCAGTAGTCCTCGGCTGCAGCACGCAGGCTCCACTCTGGCGCGCGGAAGCCCAGCACGGCTGAGCCCGCGAGCTGCTCCAGCCGCGCCTTGCCATCCTTCACGCGCGCTGAGAAGGTGGCGCGGTCGAACTGGAAGGCGCGGCCGTGATCGAGGCCGTGAAGCCCGATGCGGTGCCCGCCCGCCACGATGCGCCGCAACAGCTCCGGATGACGCTCGGCCTGGTCCGCGAGGCAGAACCAGGTGGCCTTCGCTCCGAGGTCGTCGCAGAGTCCAAGCGCGAGATCCGTCGCGCGCGCGAGCCGGTCCTCGAACCGCTCATGCGCATCCGTCGCGTCGTAGGGCGGGCAGCAGAGCTGGTACCAGTCCTCCCAGTCGAGGGAGAGGGGAAGTCGGTTGGAATAGCTGGTCACAGAGGGCACGAAATCACGCGGAGGGCGCGGAGGGGAAGTGGTTGTCTTCACTCATGACGAACCGCCGGAGCCCTGTCTTGGTCAGGGGGATGGATTTGAAGTTGATGAGGAGGCCGACGGTCAATCCCGAAAAGCGCAGGTAGCTGAGAACCTGGGCTTCATGCTCCGGAACGAAAACATCCACAACCTTCAACTCGACAAGGATCTTCCCATCAACGACCAGATCCATCCGGAAGGCCTGCGGAACTTCAAGTCCGCGATAGGCCAACCCCAACGGGACCTGGCGTTCGGCGTGGTGCCCCCTCAAAGACAATTCATGGGCGAGGCAAACCTCATAGGCCGATTCCAGAAGCCCGGGCCCCAGCGCCTTCTGCACGGAGATCGCTGCCCCGATGATCTCCCGGGTGAGTTCGGCGTGAGGCCCATCGTGTTTCAGTTCCTCGGGCACCGGGATTCCTCTGCGAATTCCGCGAAGCCTCTGAGCTCTCTGCGACCAGCCAGCCTCAAGTGAAGTTGCGCTCGGAAAGCGTGAGGAATTCCAGCGCGTAGTCGTCCAGCTCGGCCTGCCACTGCTTCATCTGGCCCTGGAAGAAGTTGTAGGCCATGAGGGCGGGGATGGCGGCCACAAGGCCCAGGGCCGTGGCGATGAGGGCGTCCGCAATGCCCGGCGCCACGGTGGCGAGGCTGGCGTTGCCCACCGAACCGATGCTCTGGAAGGCGTCGATGATGCCCCACACGGTGCCGAAGAGGCCTACGAAAGGGCTCACGGCGGCGACTGTGGCCAGCAGGCCCAGACTGCGCTCCAGGCGGCCCATCTCCACCACAGAGGCGCGCTGGATGGAGCGCTCCAGCGCCTCCATGCGGCGCATCTGCATGCGGCCTTCCTGCCCCACTTTCAGCTGGTAGGTGAGCTCGTTGTAGCCCGCAAGGAAAAGGCCCGTCAGCGGACTCACGGCGTAGCGGTCGGCCTGGACCTTGATGTCCTGCCAGTTGCTGGACCGCTTGAAGAGCGCGCGGAAGTTCGCGGAGACCTGGCGGCCGCGGAGGTAGAGCGCCCATTTGCGGAGGATCACCACCCAGGAGCCGATGGAGAACACCAGCAGGATGAGGATGACGGCCTTCGCCACGGGCGAGGCGTGCATCACCACTTGCCGCAGGTCGATACCCCCGTCCAGCAGCGCGAACGGCACCATGTGGGCCTCCAATCGAAGCCCTATGATAGCTGGGTTCCGAGCCCACCTGGGCTACACTGGAGCGTTCACGGAGGCGCCCCTTGAAGGTTCTCGTCATCGGCTCGGGCTATGTGGGTCTCGTGGCCGCGGCCTGCTTCGCCGAGGGCGGCAACTGGATCCTGGGCGTGGATGTGGACGCCGCGAAGGTCGCGCGCCTGCAGAAGGGCGAATGCCCCATCTTCGAGCCGGGGCTGGAAGAGCTTTTCCAGAAGCACCTGGAGGCCGGGAACCTCACCTTCTCCACGGACCTGAAGGACGGCATCGCGAACGCGGACGCGGCCTTCATCTGCGTGGGCACGCCCCAGAGCGAGGACGGCAGCGCGGATCTCAAGTTCGTCCTGGCCGTGGCCGCCCAGGTCGGCCAGGCCATGGCCCTGCGGCCCAAAGACGCCAAGCCCCTCATCGTCGTGGACAAAAGCACAGTGCCCGTGGGCACGGCGGCGCGGGTCCACGCCGCCATCGCGGCGGAGACCGACCGGGCCTTCGAGGTGGTCTCCAACCCCGAGTTCCTCCGCGAGGGCAGCGCCCTGGAGGACTTCCTGAGGCCAGACCGCGTCGTGGTGGGTTGCCAGTCCAACCACGCGGAGGCCGTCATGAAAGCGCTCTACGCGCCCTTCCTTGAAGCTGCGAATGGCAAGTGGTTCCGCATGGACCCGGCCTCGGCGGAGATGACCAAGTATGCCGCCAACGCCATGCTGGCTCTGCGCATCAGCTTCATGAACGAGATGGCCCGGCTGGCGGAGGCTGTGGGCGCGGATATCGACCATGTGAAGGTGGCCATCGGCGCCGACCACCGCATCGGTCCTGCCTTCCTCAATCCTGGGCCTGGCTTCGGCGGCTCCTGCTTCCCCAAGGATCTCCAGGCTCTGCTCCGCACGGGCCGCGAGCATGGCGAGCCGTTGCTGACTCTGTCCGCCACGGTGGAGGCCAACCGCCAGCAGAAGCAGGTGTTGCTCCGCAAAGTGAAGACGCATTACGGCGTGAAGGCCGGCGACCCCGCGCCGCTGAAGGGCAAGCGCTTCGCGCTCTGGGGCCTGGCCTTCAAGGCCAACACGGATGACATCCGCGAAAGCATGGCCATCGAGCTCATAGACGGCCTCATCGCGCTGGGCGCGGAGGTTGTCGTCCACGATTTCGAAGCCATGCCGCCGGTCCGCGCGAAGATTGGCGACCGCGTGATCTACGCGAAGGACCCCATGGAAGCGGCGAAGGGCGCGGATGCGCTCCTCGTCGCCACGGAGTGGGCCCAGTACAAGGCCGCGGATCTCGCAGCGCTCAGCGCCACCCTCAGGGCCAAGGTGATGTTCGATGGCCGCAACCTCTTCCGGCCCGAGGCCATGGCCAAGGCGGGATGGACCTATCACAGCATCGGACGCGGGAGCGTGGCCCAATGACCCGGATCAGCCTCGACCAGATCGCCCACGCCCGCAGCGGCGACAAGGGGGATGGCTCCAATGTGGGGCTCATCGCCTACACGGAGGCCGGGTACGACCTCATCCGCCGCGAGGTGACGGCGGAGCGGGTGAAGGCCCACTTCCACGCGATCTGCCATGGCCCGGTGGAGCGCTTCGAGGTGCCGAACCTGCGGGCGCTCAACTTCCTCCTGCACGATTCCCTGGGCGGGGGCGGCAGCGAAAGCGTGAAGACCGACGCCCAAGGCAAGACGCACGGCCAAGGACTCCTTAGAATGGAACTGGAACTGCCGCAGGGCGTGGTCCTGGCGGACCTGGTTCCCAAGGCCTGAATTCAACCGGACGGGCGGCACCCCGCTCTCTTGATCTGCGACGGAGAACACCATGGGCAATCTCGGATTCGGCGAACTGCTTCTCATCGGCGCCGTGCTGCTGCTCTTCTTCGGGCCTTCCCGCCTGCCGGAGCTGGGCAAGAGCCTGGGCAAGGGGATCCAGGAGTTCAAGAAGGCCAGCAAAGAGCTGACGGATTCGGTCAAGGACGAGGTCACCGCCGACAAGGGTGGGGACAAGAAGTAGCCAGCGCCTTCCCGGCCCATCCATGAGCGAGCCCGAGCGCGCCCCGAGCCAGATGAGTTTCTGGGAGCATCTGCAGGAGCTGCGGATGCGGCTCTTCCGCATCATCATCGCGGTGGTGGCGGCCTTCGGCTTCACCTACAGCTACCCGTTCGGCATCCCGGAATTCTTCTTCCACCACGCGCCCATCGTGCCGATGCGGTTCAAGCTCTGGGCCGTGGTCCAGCAGCCTTTCCTGGAGTCCATGGCGCGGCAGACGCACCAGCCCATCGCCAGCCTCCAGCCCTGGGCCTTCACGAGCCTCACGGAGCCCTTCTTCAGCCTCATGCGGCTGAGCTTCTGGGCCGCCGTGTTCCTGGCCGCGCCGGTGGTCTTCTACCAGCTCTGGGCCTTCATCCGCCCTGGCCTGCTGCCCCGCGAGCGGCGCATGGTGGTCCCCTTCGTCTTCATCACGAGCGCCTGTTTCCTGACCGGCGTGCTGTTCGCCTACTTCCAGGCCTTCAAGTTCCTCGGCGACATCCTCTTCCAGGAGGCCGCCGCGGCGGGCCTGCGCGCGAACCTGCACATCGACGACTACCTGGACCTCTTCCTCGGCACCGTGCTGCTGACGGGCGTGATGTTCGAGCTGCCGGTGCTGTTCTACTTCCTGGCGCGGTTCCGGCTGGTGACGGCGCGGTGGATGCTC
>DASRXV010000056.1:0-31764 GCA_035687325.1 Holophagaceae bacterium | reverse complement strand
CAGCGGCTACCACCCGAAGCCGTTCATCAAAGGCCTGTGGGACACCATCACTTCTGGACGGGTGTGGAAGGGCGAAATCAAGAACCGGGCGAAGGACGGAACCCATTACTGGGTGGACACCACCATCGTCCCGTTCCTCGGCGCCGACGGCAAACCCGTCCAATACATCGCCATCCGCGCGGACATCACGGCCCGCAAGGCGGCCGAGGAGGAGATCCGCGTCCTCAACGAGGAGTTGGAGGCCAGGGTCGCCCTCCGGACCCATGAGATAGAGGCCGTGAACCAGGAGTTGGAGGCCTTCGCCTACTCTGTCTCCCATGACTTGCGGGCCCCGCTCCGGCACATCGACGGCTTCGTGGGCCTGCTCCGGCGCTCGCTGGGCGAGGAGGTCAACGAAAAGGCGAAACACCACCTGGATGTGGTCTCCGGCTCCGCTCGCCAGATGGGGACGCTCATCGATGATCTTCTCGGTTTCTCGCGGATGGGCCGCGCCGAGATCCACGCGTCTCTCTTCAATCTCGGCACCCTCACCCGGAGGGTCATCGAAGACCTGGCGCCGGACGCGGCCGGGCGCGATATCGAGTGGCGCATTGGAGACCTTCCCAGCGTCCAAGGCGATCAGGCCCTCTTGCGCCTCGCGCTGTCGAACCTCATCGGGAACGCGTTGAAATTCACGCGGGGGAAGATGCCAGCGCGCATCGCGATCTCCGCGGAGGCGCTGGACAAAGCGGTTTCCGTCACCGTCCGCGATAACGGCGCGGGCTTCGACATGCTGTACGCGGACAAGCTCTTCGGCGTCTTCCAGCGGCTCCACCGCCAGGACGAATTCGAAGGCACGGGCATCGGTCTCGCCAATGTCGCCCGCATCATCCACAAGCACGGTGGCACCGTGTCCGCTCAAGGCGCTCTGAACGAAGGCGCCGCCTTCACTTTCACCCTGCCCGCCTTGGAGACCCCATGACCGGTCTGAAGCGCATCCTGTTGGTCGAAGACAATCCCAACGACGTGGAGCTCACACTCGCCGCCTTTACCGAGCACCATCTCGCCAACGAGGTCGTGGTGATGCGCGACGGCGCTGACGCCCTCGACTACCTGTTCCGGAGAGGCGCTTACACGGGCCGTCTCGCGGGCAATCCAGCTGTGGTCTTATTAGACCTCAAACTCCCCAAAGTGAATGGGTTGGAGGTTCTTGAGGCGGTCCGGGCCGAGCCTTCTCTGCACACCCTGCCCATCGTGGTGCTCACTTCCTCCCGGGAGGAGCCGGACCTCCATCGGTGCTACGAGCTGGGCGTGAACGCTTATGTGGTCAAGCCTGTGGATTTCAGCGATTTCATCCGGGCCGTGGGGAACCTGGGCGTATTCTGGGCGCTCATCAACCAGCCTCCTCCGGGGTCCCGCTCCGCCAAGGGTTGACGATGACCGATCTCCGCTTTCTCCATCTTGAGGACAACCAGCTGGACGGCGAGCTGGCGGAGATGACCCTGAAAACCTATGGGCTCAATGTCCAGCTCATCCGCGTGGAGGATCGCTCCGGTTTCGAGACGGAGCTGAGGGCGGGCGGTTATGACCTCATCCTCTCCGACTACAAGCTGCCTTCTTTCGACGGCGTCAGCGCTTTGGAGCTGGCCCGTCAGATCCGCCCCGAATGGCCGTTCATCTTCGTCTCCGGGACCATCGGCGAAGAGATCGCCATTGAAGCCATGCGGCTGGGGGCCACGGACTACGTGCTCAAGGACCGCCTTTCCCGCCTGGGGCCCGTGGCGCGCCGGGCCCTTCAGGAAACCCAGGAGCAGCGCCAGCGGGCCCAGGCGGAGGCCGCGCTCCTCGCCTCGGCAGAAGCGCAGCGACGGCTCCTGGACGCGGCGAGGGTGGTCAAGGTCGCCCCCTGGTCCATCCAAGCCGGCCAGCTCATGATGAGCGAATCCATCCGGGATGTGCTGGGCTACGACCCTTCCGAGCAGGTGAGGGATCTGCATGAGGTGGATGTGTTCATCCATCCCGAGGACCGCATGCGGTTCCGCCGGGTGGTGGACCAACCCGGCCCTTCCACCCGCAGCCTCGAATGCCGCATGCGGAAGGATGACGGCGGCTGGGTCTGGACCCGGTGGACTTTCGGGACCGACCTCGCCCAAGGCGGTGTGGTGCAGGATGTGACGGAGCAGCGGCGGCTCCAGGACCAGCTCTTCCAATCCCAGAAGCTGGAATCCCTGGGCGCCCTGGCCGCCGGCATCGCCCACGATTTCAAGAACCTGCTCCAGGGCCTGGGCGGCCACGCGGAGCTGATGGGCCTGCGCGATCCGCTCTCCGAACGCCAGCGGCACAGCTTGGATGCCATCGAGCACGCCGTGGAGCGGGGCAGGGCTCTTACCGCCAAACTGCTCGCCTTCAGCCGCAACGAGCCGGTGAAGAAATCCACCGTGAACCTGAACCAGTTGCTGACGGAGGTGGAAGCCCTTCTCCGGCCCAGCGTGGGGACCTCCATCCGCCTCATCACCCAGCCCGACCCCTCCCTGCCGCCGACCCAGGCGGATCCGCACCAGCTGCATCAGGTGCTGGTGAACCTCGTCTTGAACGCCCAGGCCGCCATCGAGGGCCCGGGCACCGTGACGCTGCGCACGGGCCAGACGATCCTTCAGGAGTCGCGGGCCTTCGAGGTGCTGCGCGTGCCGGGCGCCTACCTCTTTGTGGAGGTGGAAGATACCGGCAAGGGCATACCTCCCGAGGTGCTGCCGCGGATCTTCGAGCCCTTCTTCACCACCAAGGGGGAGCATGGCACCGGGCTGGGCCTGGCTGTGGCCTACGGCATCGCCGAAAGCCATGGCGGGTGGATCGATTGCCACAGCGAGCTGGGCCACGGCACCCGCTTCCGCATCCACCTGCCCCTGGAGGCCGCGCCCATCCACCGGGAACCCCGGGATCCCAGGGAAGACCGCGAGCCCTCGGGCCCGCATCGGGGTTTCCGCGCTTAGAAAGCGGCGGGCCCCTAGATATACTTGATCCTTTGGCTCGTCTGCTGGAGGACCGCCCATGCGTTATCTGCCCACGGCCCCTGCGGAGGATCGCGCCCTGCTCGATGCCATCGGAGTGAAGGCTCCGGAGGATCTGTTGAGCGGCGTGCCTGCGGACCTCCTCCTGAACCGCGCCCTGGACCTGCCGCCCACCAGCTCGGAGCTGGAGGTGCTGCGGGACCTGGAGCGCATGGCGGACAAGAACCGGCGCTTCCGAACGCGATTCCTGGGCGCGGGCGCCTACGCGCACTTCATCCCCACGGCCATCGACATGCAGGTGGGCCGCCAGGAATGGTTCACGGCCTACACGCCCTACCAGCCGGAGATCAGCCAGGGCACGCTGCAGCATATCTTCGAATACCAGACGATCATCTGCGACCTCGCCGGGCTCGATGTGACGAACGCCAGCCTCTACGACGGTGGCACCGCCTGCCTCGAAGCCGCGCTCATGGCCGTCCGCGTCCAGAAGAAGCGCAACAGGGTGCTCGTCAGCGCCGGGCTGCATCCGCACTACCGCGAAGTGCTCCGCAGCGGCTTCGCTGCTCACGAAGGCCTGGAGCTGGTGGAAGTCGCGCTCAATGACGGCGTCACGGACCCCTCGGACCTCGCCGCCAAGCTGGATGAGTCCGTCGCCGCCGTGCTCGTGGGCTACCCCAACTTCCTCGGCTGCGTGGAAAACCTCGAGGTCGCCGCCCAGACCGTCCACGCCAAGGGCGCGCTGCTCATCAGCGTGACCATGGAGGCCCTGGCCTTCGGCTGGCTGGAGGCTCCGGGCAACCTGGGCGCCGACATCGCCTGCGGCGAGGCCATGTCCTTCGGCAACAAAACCAGCTTCGGCGGGCCCTTCCTCGGCTTCATCGCCGTGAAGGACGCCCACAAGCGCGAGATCCCCGGCCGCGTGGTGGGCCAGACCAAGGATCTCGAAGGCCGCATGGGCTTCGTGCTCACCCTCACGGCCCGCGAGCAGCACATCCGCCGCGACAAGGCCACGAGCAACATCTGCTCGAACCAGGGCCTCATCGCCCTCCGCGCCAACATGTTCCTCCAGCTCGCGGGGCCGGAAGGCCTCACGGGCCTGGCCACGCAGAATGTCGCCAAAGCCCAGTATCTCCAGGCGCGCCTGCTGGAGCTGCCGGACTGGAAGGCCGTGAACGGCCGGCCCTTCTTCAACGAGTTCGCCCTCCAATACACGGGCGACTGGAAGGCGGCCGAAGAGGCGATGCACACCGAGGGCATCCTGCCAGGCCTGGATCTCACGCCCTACGGTTTCCAGAACCACATCCTCTGGTGCGCCACTGAGATCAACACGCGCACACAGATCGAGCACCTCATCGAAGTCCTGGCCCGCGTGGCCTCCGTGGTGGGTTGAACATGAGCCTCCGTTCCCGCGAATCCCTCATCTTCGACCGCAGCGTGCCGGGCAAGGTCGGCATGGACCTGCCCAAGCTGGATGTGCCCGCGCCCAAAGACACGCGGCCCGCGCACCTTCGCCGCAAGGGCTTCGACGCGCTGCCCAGCTGCTCCGAGGTGGAGGTCATCCGCCACTTCACGCGGCTGTCGAAGGACAACTACGGCGTGGACGACGGCCTCTACCCGCTCGGTTCCTGCACCATGAAGCACAATCCGCGGCTCAACGAGAAAACGGCCGCCATCCCCGGCTTCGCGGAAAGCCACCCCATGGCGGGCGACGCGCTCATCCAGGGCAATCTGGAGCTGCTTTTCACGCTCCAGGAGTGGCTGAAGGAGATCACGGGCCTCGATGCCGTCACGCTTCAGCCATCCGCTGGCGCCGCTGGCGAGCTCACGGGCGTGCTGCTCATCCGCGCCTACCATCTGAGCCACGGCCGCAAGCGCAAGGTCATCCTCATCCCCGATGCCGCCCACGGCACCAACCCCGCCACGGCCGCCATGGCGGGCTACGAGGTGGTGGACATCGCCTCCGGATCCGACGGCACCGTGAGCTTCGAGGATATGACGGACCCTGTGACCGGCAAGGTGAAGGCGGGGTTCCTCTCCGTCCTCGCGCAATACAAGGAGGACATCGCCGGCCTCATGATCACGAACCCCAACACGCTGGGGATCTTCGAGCACCGCATCGCGGATATCTGCGCAAAGATCCACGAGGTGGGCGGCCTGGTCTACATGGACGGCGCAAACATGAACGCGCTTGTCGGCGTGGCCAGGCCCGGCGACTTCGGCATCGATGTGATGCACATGAACCTGCACAAGACCATGTCCACACCCCATGGCGGGGGCGGTCCCGGCGCGGGCCCCGTGGCCTGCCGCGCGATCCTGGAACCCTTCCTGCCCCGGCCCGTGGTCGTGCGCGAGACGGAGAAGGTCGGCGAGGGCGAGGTGCCCCATCACACCTACCGCTGGGACTGGGACCGGCCCAAGAGCATAGGCAAGGTGCACACCTACTTCGGCAACTTCGGCATGCTCGTGCGCGCCCTGACCTACTGCTACAGCCATGGCGGGGACGGACTCCGCGTGGCCACGCTGCGGGCCATCGTGAACGCCAACTACATCCGCAAGGAACTGGAGGGCGTCTACAACCTGCCCGTGAAATCGCCCTCCATGCACGAGGTCGTCTTCAACGACGCGATCCAAGCCAAGAAGGACGTGCACACGCTGGACATCGCCAAGCGGCTCATCGACTACGGCTTCCACCCCCCCACCATCTACTTCCCCATGGTGGTGAGCGGCGCGCTGATGATCGAGCCCACGGAGAGCGAGGGCAAGGACGAGCTGGACGCCTTCGTCCACGCCATGAAGGAGATCGCCCGGGAGGCTGATGAGAATCCCGACCTCCTGCATCAGGCCCCCGTGACGGCGCCTCTCCGGCGGCTGGACGAGACCACGGCCGCCCGCAAGCCCGTGCTCCGCTGGACGAAACAGGCCTGAATCCTCTGTTTTTTCAAAAGCCTCGCCTTATTTTCAAAGAAATAGGGCGGGCTTTTGTTCTTAACAAAACTTAATTCATTTTTCCCAAGCCCTAGCCCGATGAGAGGGGTAGCCGCTTAGGCCCTTGGGGAAGTCATGCGTCCAACCGACGCCTACCGCACGCTCAACGACGCCAAACGGACGGCCCAGCGGGCGCTGGTCCTGGCGGAGGCCGGACGGAAGCTGATGGACGCGGAGGACGAGGACCGGCTCACGGCCCAACTCTTCGCCTCCGCGGGCGAGCTGCTGCCATTGCCCCACTGGTGGCGCAACGCCTTCGACGCTGAAGGCGGCGCCACGACCACCCACTGGACGCCCTCACTCCTGGAACTGTTCCCCACGGAGCTCATCACCGCGCCCTTGCGGACCGAGTCCCTGCATGTGGATCTCAACCGGCGCCTGCACCGGGAGAAAGCCACCATCGCCATCCCTCGGTGCGACCGCTCGCTCCGGTACCACGACCCCGAGGTGGACGCCCATCCGTTGCGGAGCTACCTAGCCATCCCCATGATCCACCGCGATGAGATCGTGGGCGCCCTCATCGGCGGCAGCTTCGGCGCCGATGACGAGCGGGAGCTGGACCCTCTGGATGTGCAGGCCCTGGAGCACCTGGTGGGCACCGCCACGCAAGCCATCCTCCGCATCCGCGCGCAGCGGTCCCTGGCGCGATCGCAGGCCCTGGAGCGGGGTCAGCGGGAGCTGCTGGCCATGGTGGCCCAGGCCCGCGAGCTGCCGGAGGTGCTGGAAGGCCTGGCGAATTTCGTGGGGCGCATGGGCACGGATCTCCGCAGCGCCATCTGGCTGCTGGAAGAAGGCCTGCCCGTCCCCACGGCCGGCGCGTTGGATGCGTTCCCGGCGCGGCCGCACGCTGTGGAGGCCTGCGCCCGAACTTGCGGTCCTGTCGTCTCACTTGATGACGCGCCCTGCTGGGCCTGGCCCATCCTAGACCGCGCCTCAAACGCCTTGGGCGTGCTGGCGGTGCGGCCCGTGGAGCCCCGCTCGCCGCGACCGGACGAACGCGAACTGATGGAGACGGCCGCCCGCATCGCGGCCCTCGCCTCCGAGCACGGGGCCATGGCCAGCCGCCTCACCCATCAGGCCCATCATGACGCCCTCACGGGCCTGCCCAACCGCGTGTTGCTGGAGGACCGCCTCACCCAGGCCCTGGCCCAGGCGCGCAGGAACGAGCAACAGGTGGCGCTGCTCTTCATCGATCTGGATGGATTCAAGGGCGTGAACGACACCCTGGGACACCCGGCGGGCGACGCGCTGCTCCGGCAGGTGGCGGAGCGCCTGGGCTCGGGCGTGCGGGCCAGCGACACCCTGGCGCGCATGGGGGGCGATGAATTCGCCATCGTGCTCCAGGAGGTCCGCGACACGCCCTCCACCGCGCGGGTGGCGGAGAAGCTGCTGGAATCTCTGCGCCTCCCCTTCCAGGTGGAGGGCCGCGACCTGCGCATCTCCGCCAGCATCGGCGTGGCCTTCTTCCCCGGGGACGGCACGGATGCCGAGACACTGCTGCGCCACGCGGATGTGGCCATGTACCGCGCGAAGGCCTCGGGCCGGAACGCCTGCCGCTGCTTCACGCCGGAGCTCCAGGACCAGATGGAGGCGCGGCTGGATCTGGACCGGCGATTGGATCAGGCCCTGCGCGAGGACGAGTTCACCCTGCACTACCAGCCCCAGTTCCATCCGGGCGGGCGGCTCACAGGTTTCGAGGCCCTTGTGCGCTGGAACCACCCCAAGCTCGGTCTCGTCCCGCCCGCCAAGTTCATCCCCGCCGCGGAGGAATCCGGGCTCATCCTCCCCCTGGGCCGCTGGGTGCTGGAGGAGGCCTGCCGCCAGATGGTGCGCTGGCGCAAAGGCGGGGCGCGGGATCTCGTGATGGCCGTGAATGTGTCCGCCATCCAGTTCGCGGATCCGGGCTGGGTGGACACCGTGGCCCAGGTACTCGACCGGCACGGGCTGCCGCCCCATTGCCTGGAGCTGGAACTCACGGAGAGCCTCGTCATGGATCCCGCGTCTGAAGCAGGGCGGCGCCTGGCGCGGCTCCAAGAGATGGGCGTGGGCCTGGCCATTGACGATTTCGGCACGGGGTACAGCTCACTGAGCTACCTCCACCGCCTGCCCATCAGCGTGCTGAAGATCGACCAGAGCTTCGTGCATGAGCTCCAGCCAGGCAGCGAGGCACGGAGCGGTCCTATCCTCCAGGCCATCGTGGGCCTGGCCCGGCACCTGAACCTCCAGGTGGTGGCGGAGGGCGTGGAGACAGAGAACCAGAGGACCTTCCTCACACGCCTGGGCTGTGATGCGCTCCAAGGCTACCTGCTGGGCCGCCCCGCACCACCGGAAGAACTGGAGCCCCTCCTCCAGCGTGACGCGCTCCAAAGGCCGACGCGGCTTCCTGCTTGAGATGGCCGGCCGGCATCAAGGAGGATAAGCTGGCCCCGGCATGTCCTCCACCCGTCTCTTCCGCCAGCAGCATGAGGAGCTGAGCCTCCTCACGGCGGAGCTGAGGAAACAGCTCGCCGATCAGGCGGTGGTGGAGGCCTACACGGCGTACAGGACCTACGCGAAGAAGCTCCAGCAGCACCTGGCCATGGAAGACCGCGGCCTCTACCCGCAGCTGCTGGTGCACCCGGACGAGCAGGTGAGGCTCACGGCTCAGATCTACCAGGCGGAAATGGGAAACATCGGCCGGGATTTCGAGGTTCTGGACAGCCGGTGGGATCGTCTGGAGCGAGCGGAAAGGGACTTCGGCGCCTTCGTCCGCGAAGTGGGAAATCTGCTGGACCGGGTGGACCACCGCATCGCCCGGGAAGACCACGGCCTCTACGCCTTGGTGGACCGGCTCGAATAATCGGGGACGACGGACCGCCCGGAGGCATCCCAAGCCCAGGAGCGCCGCCATGCTCATCCGCAGACCCGCCGACATCCCGCCTTCTGAGATCACGCCGGAGGCCGCCTACTTGGACCGGCGGGGGTTCATGGCGGCGGCCGCCGGGCTGCTCGCGGCCGCCGCGCTGCCGCTCCAGGCCAAGGAAACGCAGGGCCCGGGCGCGAACCTGGGCCCGCTCACCAAGAGTCCCTTGAGCACATCTGAAGCGTCCAACAGTTACCAGCAGGTGACGCAGTACAACAACTACTACGAGTTCGGCACTGGCAAGGAGGATCCCGCCCGCGAAGCCTGGCGTCTGAAGACGCGGCCCTGGGAGGTGAAGGTGACGGGCTTGTGCGCCAAGCCCCGCACCTTCGGCATCGAGGAGCTGCTCAAGCTCGCGCCGTTGGAGGAGCGCGTCTACCGCATGCGCTGCGTGGAGGGCTGGAGCATGGTGATTCCCTGGGTGGGCTTCCCCCTCAAGGTCTTGCTGGACAAGGTGGAACCCCTGGGAAATGCGCGGTTTGCGGCCTTCTTCAGCGCGGACCGGCCCGACCAGATGCCCGGCGTGCGGCTGCCCATCCTGGATTGGCCCTACCTGGAAGGCCTGCGCCTGGACGAGGCCCGCCACCCGCTGGCCATCCTCGCCATGGGGCTCTACGGCCAGATCCTGCCCAACCAGAACGGCGCGCCCATCCGCCTCGTGGCGCCGTGGAAATACGGCTTCAAGGGCGGCAAATCCATCGTGGAGATCCGCCTCGTGAAGGACCAGCCCTGGACCTCCTGGGCGAAATCCAGTCCCGGCGAGTACGGCTTCTACGCCAATGTGAATCCCCACCACGACCATCCGCGCTGGAGCCAGAAGACGGAGCGCCGCATCGGCGAGCTGCTGCGGCGGCCCACGCTCATGTTCAACGGTTACAGCGACCAGGTAGCGGGGATGTACGCGGGCATGAACCTGGACACCTCCTTCTGAGGGCGGCATGAACAAGGGCCGGATCGCGGCGAAGGCCGCCTTGTGGGTCATTTGCCTCGCGCCCGCGGCGCGGCTGGGGTGGGGTGCGCTCCATCCCGAGACGAACCTCCTCGGCGTGAACCCGGTGCAATACCTGTTGTGGGCCTTCGGATGGTGGGCGCTGCTGTGGCTCACACTGACGCTAGCCATCACGCCGCTGAGGCTCGCGAGCAGTTGGACCTGGCTCGCGCGCTTCCAGCGGCCGCTGGGCCTCTTCGCGTTCGCTTATGCCGTCCTCCACTTCCTAACCTACGCGCTGCTGGACCAAGCGGGCGCCTGGGGCCAGATTCCCGGCGACCTCGTGAAGCGGCCCTTCATCGTTATCGGCATGCTGACGCTGCTCATCCTGCTGGCCCTCGCCATCACGAGCACGAAGGGTTGGCAGAAGCGCTTGAAGCGGAACTGGAAGCGTCTTCACCGGCTCGTCTACCTCGCCGCCATCCTGAGCGTCATCCACTTCGCATGGAAGGAGAAGGTGGGATGGAAGGAGCCGCGGGTGCTGGTCTTCGCAGGCGCGGTCGCGCTGTTGCTATTGACCCGCCTCTTCCTAGCCGGGCCGCGCGGGCAGCAGCGCAGAGACCTTGGCAAGGAACACGGATAGGGAAAAGGGCTTCGCAAGGAAGCGGTGCGCCTCCCCCTCTCCCAGCGCTTCAGTGAACCCCGACATGAACAGCACCGCGAGATCAGGGCGCCGGATCCTGAAGGCGTCGGCCAGCTGCTTGCCATCCATGCCCGGCATCACCATATCCGTGACAAGCAGGTCGAGGTGCCCCAGTTCCGGTTCAAGGTCGAGGGCCCGCCGCGGATCGGCCGCACCCACGGCTTCGTAGCCCCGACTCTTCAACGCCCCGAGGAGGGCCGACCGGACATCATCCCCGTCCTCCACCACCAGGATCCGGGCGACCCGTTTTTCCGTGGAGCCGATGGGAGCCGCCCCCTCATTCCCGACCGAAAGCGGCTCATCGCTGGCCGGCAGGTGGATCCGCACCCGGGCCCCTCCGCCGGGCTCGTTCTCGACGGCGATGCGTCCGCTGCTCTGCTCGACGATGCCGTAGACCGTCGAGAGGCCCAACCCCGTGCCTTGCCCGCGGCTCTTGGTGGTGAAGAACGGCTCGAAGAGATGGGTCATCGCCTCGGGAGGGATGCCTGTGCCCGTGTCCAGCACATCCAGCTTCACCTCGCGCCCTTCCAAGGCTGTCTCGATGCGCAGCCGCCCTCCCTCGGGCATGGCGTCCCGCGCGTTCACGGCCAGGTTCAACACCACCTGTTCCATCTGGCTCGGATCCGCCCTCACCTTGAGTGTGCCGGGGCCCAGAGCCAGTTCCAGCTGAACGCGCTCACCGAGAAGAGGTTTCAGCAGCGGGGTCATGCCCTGCAGAAGCGTGTTGAGGTCCAGCACCACCGGTTGCAGAACCTGGCGGCGGCTGAAGGCGAGCAGCTGCCGCGTGAGCTCTCCCGCGCGCAGTCCTGTGGCCTCCAGCTGGTCCAGGGCTTCCACAGCAGGATGGTTTTCCGGCAACTCGATGCGGGCCAGGCCCGCGAAGCCCACCATGGCCGTGAGGAGATTGCTGAAGTCGTGCGCGATGCCGCCCGCCAGCCGTCCCAGCGCTTCGAATTTCTGGGTGCGCCGCAGGCGTTCCGAGACTTCCTCCAGCTGCCGGGTGCGTTCCTCCACCCGCAGCTCCAGCTCATCCCGGTGGCGGCGCAGCTCTTCCTCCAGCCGCTTGCGGGAGAAGAAATCCGGGATTTCAGCGCCCTTGATGCGCGTGGCGAGTTCAGGCTGGGCCTCGCTGTAGGCCCGAAGGCGCGCTTCCAGCCGCGCGGGCGGCGCCATGATGAAGCGGCAGCAGGAATCGCCCTTCGCCTTGCATAACACTTCCACGGAGGCGAGGGGAAGGCCGAAACTCTCCTCGCACCACCCGCTGGAATAGCCCGCGTTCATGATGCAGACAGGCGTTTCGAGCGATTTACCCGCCTGCACCCAAGCGTCGCTTTCGAAGCTGTAGGGGTGGTCGTACAGCAGGTAGAAATCCTCGTCCGGCGAGGGAAGGCTTTCCGGGCTGATGTCCACGAAGGCCCAGCCTGTGTGCGCGAAGTGGACCGGCCCCGCGCTCAGTTTGGCCACGGGATCCTGCAATCCCATACGGACGTGGAACGCCTTCGCGTCCGCCTTGCCGATGGCGTGGGCGAGATCGAAGAGGAGATTGCGCGCGAAGGCGTCGGCATCGGATTCCCGGCCCTCGCCGTAGAGATCCCGCACGAGCGAGAAAAACTCCACGGAGAGCGAGGCGGCCCGCACCAGCACATAGCGCTGGCCGAAGATCTCGATGGTCCCCTCCTCCGGCCGGTCCTGGCGTTCCCGGAAGTAGCGCGAGACCACCTCCTCCGCGTGGCGGAAGAGCGGCTCCATCTGGGATGGCACCGCGACAGTCTTGAGCTCGGGATCCGCCATGGGGGCCTTCGGGAGTGCGAGCATCCTTCCGCACTTCTCCCCGGATGGGAAGCGATCTTCCCGCCCGGCTACAGCCACCAGCGGAACTGGTACGCGAACCAGGACCAGGCCCGGGCCCACCAGGGCCGTTTGAGCCAGGCCGCGGCTTCGCGCTCCTTGCTCAAGGGAAGCTGGAGCTCGAAGCGGGCCTTCGCCTCGGCCACGATCTCGGGTTGCCGGACAAGGAGGTTCAGCTCGAGGTTGAGACGGAAGCTGCGGGGATCCAGGTTCGCGCTGCCTGTGAAGAGAGTCTCGCCGTCCAGCAGCGCCGCTTTGGCATGGAGCATGGTGCGCTCCCGTTCGAAGATGCGCACGCCGCTCTCCAGGAGGGTTCCGTAGATATGCCGCGAGGCCGCCTGCACGAAGGGCTGGTCGCTGGCGCCGGGCAGGAGCAACACCACGCGGCGGCCGCGGCGCGCCAGTTGCCGGAGCCGCCGCAGCACGGACAGGCCGGGGATGAAATAGGCGTTGGCTACCAGCAGCTCCCCGCGCACCTGGCTAAGGAGTAGGCGGAAATGGCGGCGCAGGAAGGCCCGGCCGCCGGGCGCGGCGCTGGACACCACCTGCACGAGGGCCTCCTCCCGCCAAGGTCCCGTCCAGATGGGGCCGCGTGCCGCCGGTTCCGGAGCAGGGAGGGGTCCACCCTCCGACCGATGCCAGGAGGAGGCGAAGTCTGTCACCAGATCCGCCACGCTGGGGCCGCGTAGGACGAGACCCACATCAAGGAAGGCCGCCTGGTTCTCGGCGGGACGGTAGTCCAGACCCCAGTTGGCGCTGCCCACCACGGCCTCCGCACCATCGGCGATGAGGAGCTTGCGATGGTTCCGGCGGTTCCAGAGCCGGGGCCTCCAGGCCGCCACCGGATGGAACCAGCGGAGATCCGCGCCCGCGTTTCGGAGCTCGGCAACCATCGCGCCCGCGCCCCAGCTCCCCACGGCGTCCACCAAGCCCCTCACGGCCACGCCCCGCGCCGAGGCGGCGCGGAGGGCCTCCATCAGCTCGCGGCCCACGGGATCGTCGGACCAGCTGTACATCTCGAAGCGGACATCGCGCGTGGCGCTGTGGATGAGGGCCAGCGTGGCCTCGAAGATGGCATCTCCGCCCGGCAGCAGGCCGACGGCGTTGTGCTCGCGCAAGGGCATCCCGTGACGGTGCGCGGCCCTCATGAAGAGCCGGGCGCGCAGGGCGCTGATGGGATCGGGAAGGGACCTCGGCACGATGGGCGACAGTATGGGTGACAATGGCGGCGGAGGCTTCCATGAGCCACGCCTACCCCTTCTCCATCACCTGGAACGGCGACACCCTCGCCGATCCCTACTCCCGTGACGCAGTGGCCGCGAGCGCGGGCAAGTCCGCCATCCCGGTGAGCAGCGGGGCGGAATACGGCGGCGATGACAGCCGTTGGAACCCGGAGGATCTCCTGGGTTCGGCCCTCGCCACCTGCCACATGCTCACCTTCCTCGCCCTCTGCGCGAAGACGCGCACGGCGGTGCTGGGCTACGAGGACCGTGCCGAGTCCGTCCTGGACACCGTGGACAAGGTGACGAGCATCGTGGAGATCCACCTCCGCCCCACCATCCGTGTGGCCAAGGGGACTGACCCCGCCAAGGTGAAGGAACTCTTCGAGAAAGCCCACAAGTACTGCTTCGTGGCCAACTCCATCAAGTCCAAGGTGACGATGGAGCCCCAGGTGGTCGAAGGATAAGCTCTCCCATGGCTCGGGCTCAGGCCCCCCGGGGCTACGCCCCCGCCATGCTGACGCACGCGGGCCCTATTCTCCCTTCGCTCTGCTACGGTCGAATGGTGCGCTGTCCCTTCTGCGGTCACCTTGAGGACAAGGTCGTGGACTCCCGCGAAAGCCGGGAGGGCGAGGCCATCCGCCGCCGCCGGGAATGCCTGGGCTGCGGGCGCCGATTCACGAGCTATGAGCGGGTGGAGGAAGTGCCCATCGTCGTCGTGAAGAAGGACGGCCGCCGCGAGCCCTTCGACCGAGCCAAGCTGCTCAAGGGCCTTCTGGCCGCCTGCCAGAAACGGCCCGTCTCCCTGGCACGGCTGGAGGAGCTGGCAACGGACATCCAGGCGAAGCTTTTGGAGCGCTCGGACCGCGAGATCCGCGCCCGGGACCTGGGTGAGGTGGTGATGGACGAGCTTAAGGGCCTGGACCAGGTGGCCTATGTGCGCTTCGCCTCCGTCTACCGCGACTTCAAGGATCTGCCGGATTTCGTGAGGGCGCTGGAAGAAGTGCTCATGCACCGCGAGGGCGCCGCGCCGTTGCAGGCCGGCCCCCGGCCGCCGATGCCACCCGCCCTGGAGACGCCGCTCTTCCCCGGCGATGAGCCGCCGCGGGTGAAGCGGAAGTAGGGCCCGCTACACTGGCCTTTCGAGGATGCCGTGGCCGAGGAAGCGAATCCCATCCAGCAGGACGAGTCCCCCAAGATCCCGGAGGTGCTGCCGGTGCTGCCGCTCCGGGATGTGGTGGTGTATCCCTATGTGATCCAGCCCCTCTCCGTCAGCCGCGACATCTCCATCCGCGCCATCGACACCGCCCTCGTGGAGAGCCGCCTCATCCTGCTGGTGGCGCAGAAACAGGTGGAGGTGGACACGCCCGGTCCCGAGGACCTCTACCGCGTCGGCACGGCCGCGCTCGTCATGCGCGTGCTCAAGCTGCCGGACGGCCGCGTGCGCGCACTGGTGCAGGGTGTGCAGCGCGTGCGCATCGAGTACTTCACGGAGACGGAGGGTCTCTTCAAGGCCCGCGTGGAGCCCCTCGTGGAATCCGAGGCCCCGGCCGGCGTGGAAGCGGACGCGCTCATGAGGAGCGTGAAGCAAAGTTTGGAAAAGGCCACCACCCTGGGCAAGAGCCTGCCCCAGGAGGTGCTGGCCATCGCGGGCAACCTGGACAGCCCTGGCCGCCTGGCGGATCTCGTGGCTTCCAACCTGGACCTCAAGCTGGCGCAGAACCAGGAGGCCCTGGAGATCGCCGATCCCATGGTGCGGCTCCGGAAGGCCCACGACCTGCTGCTCCGCGAGATCGAACTGCTGGAGGTCCAGCAGAAGATCACGCTCGAAGCGCGCGGCGAGATGGACAAGAGCCAGCGCGAGTACTACCTCCGCCAGCAGCTCAAAGCCATCCAGCAGGAGTTGGGCGAAGGCTCCGAGCTGGCGGAGGAGATCCAGGGCTTCCGCGACAAGTTGGCCAAGCTCAAGGTTCCTGAAGAGGCCATGACGGAGATCGAGCGCCAGCTGAAGAAGCTGGAACGCATGCATCCGGATTCCTCGGAAACGGCCGTCACCCGCACCTACCTGGAATGGATGACGGAGCTGCCCTGGGGCATCTCCACGGAGGACCAGCTCGATCTCAAGCGGGCCAAGAAGATCCTGGACGAGGACCACTACGGTCTCGCCAAGGTCAAGGACCGCCTCCTGGAATTCCTGGCCGTGCGCAAGCTGAAGCCGGACCAGCGCGGCACCATCCTCTGCTTCGTGGGCCCGCCGGGCGTGGGCAAGACGAGCCTTGGCCGCAGCATCGCCCGAGCCCTGGACCGCAAGTTCGCCCGCATCTCCCTGGGCGGCGTCCATGATGAGAGCGAGATCCGCGGCCACCGCCGCACCTATGTCGGCGCCATGCCGGGACGCATCGTGCAGGCCCTCCACCAGGCCAAGACCCAGAACCCCGTCATCATGCTGGACGAGGTGGACAAGATCGGCCGCGACCTGCGCGGCGACCCCAGCGCGGCCCTGCTCGAGGTGCTGGACCCGGAGCAGAACAACACCTTCCGGGACCACTACCTCAATGTGCCCCTGGACCTGTCCCAAGTCATCTTCCTGGCCAACGCCAACGAGCTGGAGCCCGTGCATCCCGCCTTCCGGGACCGCATGGAGATCATCACGCTCTCCAGCTACACGCTGGAGGAGAAGCACGCCATCGCGCGCAGCCACCTCATCCCGCGCCAGCTTGAAAAGCACGGCCTGAAGGTCAAGCACCTGGCCTTCTCGGAGAAAGGCCTCCGCGCCATCATCACCGGCTACACCCGCGAGGCGGGCCTGCGGCAGCTGGAGCGGGAGATCGGCGGCGTCTGCCGCAAGGTGGCCCGCGCCTTGGCGGATGGCGCCTGGAAATCCAAGATCAACCTCACGGACAAGAACATCCAGCTGTACCTGGGGCCCTTGAAGTCCATTCCCGACGAGCGCCTGCGCCAACCCCGCGTGGGCGTGGTGACGGGCCTGGCCTGGACCTCCACGGGCGGCGAGGTGCTCTTCGTGGAGACGCTCTCCATGCCCGGCAAGGGTGGGCTCCTGCTCACAGGCCAGCTGGGCGATGTGATGAAGGAGAGCGCCCAGGCCGCCCTGAGCTACATCCGCTCCCGGTCCGAGGCCTTCCAGATCGATGCGGAGGTCTTCCAGAAGCGCGACCTCCACATCCACTTCCCCGAAGGCGCCATCCCCAAGGATGGCCCCAGCGCGGGACTCGCGATGGCCACGGCCCTCCTCAGCACGCTCACCGGCATTCCCATCAAGAACACCGTGGCCATGACGGGCGAAATCGACCTGCGGGGCGACGCGCTGCCCATCGGCGGCCTCAAAGAGAAGAGCCTCGCGGCCCTGCGCCTGGGCATCCACGACATCATCATCCCCCACGCCAACCTCAAGGACCTGGACGAGATCGAGGCGCCGGTCCGCAAGCACCTGCGCTTCCACCCCGTGCGCCATGTGGAAGAGGTCTTCGAGCTGGCCCTGCAGGGCTGGGTGAGGCCCGAGAAGCGGAAGAAGCCCGCCAAGACCCGCTGAAGGAGAAACGAGCGATGATCCTCTGGTTGATGCAAGCGCCACCGGCGCAGATGGAATCCGCCAACTCCGGTCCCAAGATCGAGGCACTGCAAAAGGCCCAGCAGTGGGGCGCGTTGTCCGACTACTTCGAGACGCTCACGCCCAAGGAGCGGGGCGCCAACCTGTCCGCGTGGCTCCAGGCCTTGCAGCGCGCGGAGCGGTGGCCCCGGCTGCTGGAAGTCTGCGATGCTGTCATCCCCCAACTTGAAGCTCAGAGCGGACCCAAACTCACGATCCCCCGCCTGGAAAGAGCCCAGGCCCTGAGCGCCTTGAACCGCCATGCGGAGGCCGAGGCCGCCCATGAGCAGAATGGGAAGCTGGGCTATGCCGATGGGTTCATCAATGCCTGCGTGGAAGCCCGGAACACCCAGGACTGGCCAGGGCTGGAACGCTGCTCTCAGCAGCTATTATCCATTAAGCATGATAATTATCAATCACTTGCATGGAAAGGCGAGGCCATTGCACGCCAGGGTCGCTATGAAGAGGCCGAGCCCTTCCTGCACCAGGCTGTTGAGGGCGACCCTCAGCAGGCCTTGGCCTGGAACAACCTGGGCCGCTGCCTCAACGCCAAGCATGCCTGGGCCGAAGCCGTCACCTATCTCGACAAAGCGGTGGCACTGGATCCGGCTGAGTGGGAGGCCCGCTACAACCGGGGCCTCGCCCAATTCCAGCTCGGGCACTACGAGGACAGCCTCAAGGATCTGAAAGCTGCATCCCTGGCCAACCCGGGCGATCCCCAGATCCGCAAAGACCTGGCCTCGGCCGAGTCCTATGTCCATGGGGGCGCCAAGCCCTCCCGCCACGCGAAATCCCATTGAGTTCCATGTGGAACACCCCTCAAGGAAGCTGATTTGGCGATGCTCGGCGGGCTTTTCGATAAATTCCGGCAGGGTCTGAGGCGCACCCAGGAGACGGTGCTCCGGCCCCTGGGGCACCTGCTGGGGCTGCGTAGGCTCGACGAGGTCCAACTGGAGGAACTGGAGGATCTCCTTCTCCAGGCGGATCTCGGCGTCCATGCCGTGGACCGGCTCATGGCGCGGCTGCGCTCGGAACTGAAGCGCGGTGGCGAGATTGATCCCAAGGCCGTCCTGAAGGACGAGCTGCTGAAGCTACTCGAGCAGCGGCCTTCACGGCCCTTCCAGACCGAGGGCACCCAGGTGGTCCTCCTTGTAGGCGTCAACGGCGTAGGCAAGACCACCTCCCTCGGCAAGCTGGCCGCGCACCTGAAAGCTCGGGGTGAGGGGGTTCTCGTAGTAGCGGGGGACACCTTCCGCGCCGCGGCCATCGATCAATTAGAAGCCTGGGGCGAACGGGCCGGGGTGCCCGTGGTCCGTAACCAGATGGGTGGCGATCCAGCCGCCATCGCCTTTGACGGCGCCACCAGCGCGAAGGCCAGGGGCCTCCCCTGGGTGCTCATCGACACCGCCGGCCGTCTCCACACCAAAGACCACCTTATGAAGGAGTTGGACAAGATCCGGCGCAGCCTCCAGAAGGTGCTGCCGGGCGCCCCCCATCGAGTGCTGTTGGTGCTGGACGCCACCACGGGCCAGAACGGGCTCCACCAGGCCGAGGCCTTCAAGCAGGCCGCGGGAGTGACGGACCTCGTGCTCACCAAGCTGGATGGCAGCGCCAAGGGCGGCGTGGTGGTGCCCATCCTGGAGCGGCTCCAGTTGCCTATCGCCTTCGTGGGCGTGGGGGAGGGCGTGGACGACCTCATCCCCTTCGACGCCACAGCCTTCGTGGACGGGCTCCTGGATGCCTGAGCTGACGGCGGCCCTGGCCTGGGAACTCGCCACCGGCGGGCCCGGGCCGGATGCGGCTTCGCTCTCGGGTGACGAGCGTTTCATGGCCCTGGCCCTGCGCGAAGGGCTCCAAGGGGTGGGCCTCTCCAGCCCCAACCCGCCCGTGGGCTGTGTGCTTGTCCGGGATGGCCGGGTTCTGGGGCAGGGCGCCCACACGCGGGCCGGCGACCCCCACGGGGAGATCATGGCCCTGCGGGACGCCGAGGGACACGGCGAAGACACCCACGGCGCCACGGCCTACATCACCCTGGAACCCTGCTGCCACCACGGCCGCACGCCGCCCTGCACGGAGGCCCTGTTGCGGGCGGGCGTCTCCCGGGTCGTGATCGGGGTCCGGGACCCCAACCCAAGGGTGGATGGCGGCGGTCTAGCCATCCTCCGCGCCCATGGCTGCCAGGTGGCAGAGGGCGTGCTGGGTGAGGCTTGCGCCCGCTTCCACGCCCCCTTCTTCAAGCTCATCCAGACGGGCCTGCCCTGGGTCAGCCTCAAGCTCGCGCTGGGGTCTGACGGATCCATAGGCGAGCCGGGACAGCGCACGGAGGTGACCCTGGCCGCCATCCAATCCCTCGCTCACGCCCTTCGGCGGGCCTCGGAGGCCATCATCGTGGGCCGGGGCACCATTGAGGCCGACGATCCTCAGCTCACGGATCGCTGGTCTGGTCCCGTGCCCGCCCACCGGACCTTCTGGCGCGTGGTGCTGGATAGCCAGGGCCGCCTTCCCACCACCTGCCGAGTCTGGCAGGCCGTGGAAGGCCAACCCGCCGTCCGGGCCATCGCTGCCGATGCCGCCCCAATTAGAGAGGTGGAGGATCTTCGACTCCCCCCGGGTCCGGGAGGTTGCAGCCTGCGACACCTGTTGCACGAACTGGCCGCAAAAGGGGTGGGTCGGGTCCTGGTGGAAGGGGGAGGGAGGGTCGCCGAAGCCTTCCTCCAAGAAGACCTGGTGGATGAATTCCATTGCTTCCTGTCGGACCGGCCCATGGGGGGAAAGCCCTTGGCTCTCAAGGTTCCCCCGGCCTGGCGCCTCCACGCCGAAGCCCCTTTCGTCGGGGGCCACTGGCAGGTGTTCCGGGCTTGATGGCACGCCGCTTGATACCTTTGAGGACGCCCCCTGGAGCCGCCATGCGCAAGCCTGCCTTCGCCCTGATCTCTTCAGCCCTCCTGGGCCTGCTCCTGGCCTGCAACGGCTCCGGTTCCGGTTCAAGCGGGGGAACCTCCCCGGTGACCGTCCGGGCCGCTTTCCAGAAGGAAGTTCTGAATTCCGGGGGTGGTCACTCCATGACCACGCTCCCGGCCCGGTACTGCTATGTGGAGTTCCGGGACAACACCTCGCATCAGGTGACAGGCTCCGGGGGATTCCTGGATGGCAACGCGCAGGGGACATTCCAGGTGCCTACTGGCGAATCCGCCTATGCCGTGGTCTACGCCGCCTGGCAGATCCCGGGCGCTTCGTCCGGGTCGGACCTCATGCAGGGAGAGGTCGTGAATGCCTCCTACGGAGCGGCCTACAACAGCACTTCCGACTGGTATGTGACGAGCGACGCCTTCACCGCCAGCGCGGGCACCTTGAATGTCCTGGCGTTGGATGATTCCAGCCGCATCGCGGGCGCCTTCAACATCGCTGATCAGGGTGTCACCTTCGCCCTGGGGATGAAGGGACTGGCCGTCGCGGCGCTGCCGAACCTGGCCGTCTACTGGACCACCAGCTCCCTCTCCAGCGACCAGTACCGCGTCTACCCTCAGGTGGTCCTGGATTCGAGCAACAACCTCATCCTCCAGAATGGTCATGCACTGTTCCAAGCAGCCGTCTTCGGCAACGCCAGCGGGGCGCCCAACACCGAGCAGGACGAGTGGGACGACGGCACCCTGGGCGAAACCTATGCCCACCTGCTCTTCGCACCCTACACCTTCAAGGCGGATGGCAGCAGCGCCCTTTCCTACCTGCGGGCGGACACGGAGAATGTGCCCTTCATCAGCCTGGGCGTGCCCGCCGAGCCCTCCCAAGCCTTCATCACGGGCTACGCGGATTTCCTCTCCGCCGCCTTCCGCAACAACCCCCAAATCCTGGACAGCTACCGGGACGGCAGCGGCGTGCTGCGGGTCCAGAACGAGGATCTCTCACAGCCCGCCAACCTGGGCGAATTCTCCCGCTATGGCGTGGCCGGCAGCCTATGGTCCATATGGAAGCAGGCGCTGGGCGGCGGCCAGTCGGGACTCCAAGCGCTCTGGAACGCCACGCTGACTTCCAATTCCGGCCTGGATTTCGTGGGTGACTACAACGGCTCTCCCCTGGGCTGCTACCCCACCTACCTGGTGGGTCTGCGGGCGGCCGTGGGCAGCTCGTGGCCCGCCTGCCAGACGGCCTTCGGCGCCTGGGGCGTCGCGGATCCCAGTGCCACCTACTTCTCCACGGGATCCGCCCTCTGGACGAACGAGGCCGCTCCCTTCACCGTGACCGGAGCCACACTGGTTTCCCCGGCCACGCCTGCGGCTGCCGCCCTCTCCTATGACCGCAATGGCGCGGCGCTCTATCGGTTCACCCAGGGCTCCACGGGCACCCGGACCATCACTCTGACCCCCACGGGCGGGCAGGATTTCGAACTGGACCTCGTCGGCCCCAACGGTCCCGTGGCCTACAACTTCGCTTCCCCTTACGGTAACGCGAGAACCCTCAACCCGACGCTGGCCCCCGGCTCCTATGCCATCCGGGTGCGGACGAACCCGGACAATACCTTAAGCCACGCGGCGGGCAGTTACTCCTACAACCTTGCCCTGAACTGATCAGCCGCCGCCCACCAGCTTCACGATCTCCAAGCGATCCCCCTCCCGCAGGGAGGTCGCGGGGTGTTCGGCCCGGCGGACAACAGCACCATTCAGCTCGATGGCCGTCCCGAAATCGGGCAGGCCCAGCCAGGTGGAGAGTTCCGCCACGGTGGCTAGCGCTGGGGCCTCCCGTTCGGCCCCGTTGAGGAGGAGCTTCAAGTGAGATCCTCCGCCTTGGAGCGGGTGGAGCCCGACACGGCTCGTTCCTTCACCATGGCCTGGAAGCCCCGCTCCAGGTCCGCCCGCAGATCCGCGCCGTCCTCGATGCCCGCAGAGAAGCGGAGGAGTCCATCGCTGATGCCCAGCTTGGCCTTCACCTCATTAGCCGTGCGGAGGTGGCTCATGGAGGCTGGGTGCTGGATTAGGCTCTCCACGCCGCCAAGGGACACCCCGCGGGTGATAATCTCCAACGCCTCGCAGAAGCGGCGGCCGGCCTCCAGCCCCCCATGCAGTTCGAAGCAGAGCATAGCCCCGAAGCCCTTTTCCATCTGGCGGGAGGCCACCTCGAAGCCCGGGTGGTCCAGGAGCCCTGGATAGTCCAACCGGCTCACCTGAGGCTGCCAAAGGAGCCATTGGGCCAGGCTCTGGGCGTTATCCGCGGCGCGGCGCACACGCAGGGCCAGGGTCTTGAGGCCCCGGTGCAGCAGCCAGGCTGCCATGGGATCCAGGGTGGGGCCCATGACCTTGGCTACCTGCCAGCAGTCCACCACCAACGACTCGGATCCGGCGATGACGCCCGCCGTGAGATCCGAATGACCACCCAGGTACTTGGTGGCGCTGGAGACGCTCACATCGAAACCGTGCTCCAGGGGACGGGTATGGATGGGGCTGGCGAAGGTGTTGTCCGCCACCGTGAGGATGCCCCGGGCCTTGGCCAGGCCAGCGATGGCCGCCAGATCCGTGATGGCCAAGGTCGGATTCGAGGGTGTCTCCACCCAGATCATCCGGGTGTTGTGCTGGAGCGCCGCCTCCCATTCCGCCAGATCCAGGGTGTTGTGGACCCAGGTGATGGCAAGGCCATGCCGGGCCTCCCAGCGCCGCAGCAGCTGCTCGCTGCCCAGGTAGATGGCTGCGGGGGCCACCACATGGTCTCCGGACCGGAGGGTGGCCTCCAGAAGCGTCGCGAAGGCGCTCATCCCGGAACTCGTGACCAGGGCCCGATCCGCCCCCTCCAAAGCCGCGATGACCTCCTCCACCTCTGCGAAATTGGGATTGCCCCAGCGGGTGTAGAAGGTGGAAGGTTCGATGCTGGCCGCGAAATCCGCCCCCTCCCGGTTCTCCACCAGCTCGAAGACGGAGGTCTGGAAGATAGGCGTGGTGACGGCCCGGGTGGGGTTGTGGCGCCGCCCGGCGTGGATGGCCGTGGTGGTGGGGCCCCACTGTGGGCGCTTGGGCTGGCTCATGGGAGGACTCCGCGAAAGGAGAATAGCGTCAGCGCAACCAGAACACGCCCGCCAGGGCGAGGATGGCGATGCCCAGCAGGGCTACCATCCGCCAGGCCGTCGGGCCTGTGGGTGCCGGTTCATCAAAGGCGGCCGGGTCCGAAAGGGCGGCCCGGGTCAGTTCATCGTCCGCGATGGGGATAGGGACCGCGCAGCTGGGGCAGAGATAGCGCTCGCCGTCGGGAGGGGGGATGGCGTCCACGACCTTGGCGCCGCAGCGGGAACAGAGGAGCCCCACACCGCTGACATAGGCCTCCAGGGAGCGGGGCAGCTGGGTCATCGGGACAACTCCTCGGCAAGGATCTCGTTCACCACCCGGGCGTCCACTTTGCCCTGCCCGGCCTTCATCACCTGGCCCACGAGGAACCCCCTGAGAGTATCCTTCCCCGCCCGGACCTGGGCCACCTGCGCCGGGTGGGCTGAGAGGACCGCCTGGACGAGGCTGGCGATGGCATCGCGGTCCTGGACCTGAACCAGCCCTTTGCGGGCCACGATCTCAGCCGCCCGGCCCTCTCCAGCCAGGAGAGCGGGAAGGACTTCATCCTTGGCGGTCCCCAAGCTCAGGGTCCGGTCCAGCACCAGCCGGATGAGTTCGCCGAGGTGCTCCGGATTGGCACCAAAGGACTCAATGGGTTGGCTTGAGGCGTTCAGAAGGCGGCTCACTTCGCCCAGCATCCAGCTGGCGGCCGCTTTCCCATCTCCGCAAGCGGTGGCGAGGGCTTCGAAATAGTCCGCGAAGGCCCGGGACTGGAGGAGGGCGGCCACCTCATCCGGCCCAAGCCCGTGAAGGGTCTGGAGCCGCGCGCGCCGGACCTCCGGCAATTCGGGAAGGGCTGCCCGGGCAGCCTGGATCTCCGCCTCCGCGATCTCAAGAAGAGGCAGATCGGGTTCCGGGAAGATCCGGTAGTCCATGGCCCCCTCCTTGGCCCGCTGGATCCGCGTCTCCCCCGAGGCCGGGTCGTAACCCCGGGTCTCGGGACTGAGGGCCTTCCCAGCTTCCAGAACCTGGATATGCCGCTCGATCTCGTACTGGAGCGCCTGCCTCACGAACCGGAAGGAGTTGAGGTTCTTCACCTCCACCCGGGTGCCAAAGGCCTCATCCCCCACCCGGCGGACGCTCACATTGGCGTCGCACCGGAGCGAGCCTTCCTCCATGTTCCCATCGCAGATGCCGATCCAAGTGACCAGCTGGTGGAGGGCTTTGAACCAGTCATGGGCTTCCTGAGGACTACGCAGATCCGGGGCTCCCACGATTTCGAGGAGGGGCACGCCTGCGCGATTCAGGTCCACCTGGGAGACGCCAGGTTCGACGCCATGGCTGGATTTGCCCGCATCCTCTTCCAGGTGGGCCCGTTCGATGCGCACGGAGACCGGATCCGCCGTTCCGCGGACAGCCGGATCACCCGGAATGAAGAGGCTGCCGTGCTCCACCAGCGCGACCGGCCCCTGGGTGATCTGGTACCCCTTGGGCAGATCCGCGTAGAAATACTGCTTCCGGTAGAAAGCGCTGGAGGGGCTCACCTCAGCTGCCAGGGCGGCGGCCAAGCGGAGTCCCATGGCCACGGCTTCGTGGTTCAGAGTCGGCAGGGCGCCAGGCAGACCGAGACAGATGGGGCAGGTGCGGGTGTTCGGCGCGCCGCCGTATTCATTCCGGCAAGCGCAGAACATCTTGGAGCGGGTGCTGAGCTGGACATGGACCTCCAGGCCGATGACCGCCTCGTACCCCAGCTTCATGGTGTCTCCAAAGGTCCAGTGTAGGGACTATTTGCCCAGGCAGAAGCCGCTGAAGAGTTCGTCCAGGGAGGCCTCGGCCCGGTCTTCGCCTGTGAGCCGGAGGAGGAGGCTCCAGGCCCCCTGAAGAAGGCTGGCGGCGAGTTCTGGCGGGGCTTCTTCAGGCAGGTCCCTGATGGTTCCCACCTGCTCTACAAGGGCATCCAGCAACTTGATCTGGCGGGCTGTGGCCAGGGCGCCGAGGAGGGTTTCGGGGGCCTGCCCGCCCAAGAAACGCTCCTTGAGGGCCCCCTCCAGGGCATCCAGATCACCGAGGGTCGCCGACACCCGGAGTCCGAAGCCCGGGGCCAGATCGGAATGGGTCCGCACTTCCAGGACACGGGACTCCAGACCCTGAAAAGCGTCCTGGACCAGGGGGGAGGGAGTTTCGTCCATGACTGGTACCAGGTGGAGGATGAGGTCCGCCCGGTCCAAGACCCCCCGAATGCGGGCCACACCCAGGCGCTCGGCCTCCTCCTCCGCGGCTCGCACCCCGGCCGTGTCGAAGAGCAGGAGGGGGAGCCCGCGCCACTCGGTACGGACCTCCAGCACATCCCGGGTGGTGCCGGGTTGTGTGGTCACGATGGCGCGATCCTCCCCCGCCAGAGCGTTGAAGAGAGTGCTTTTGCCGGCGTTGGGACGCCCCACAAGGGCGATCCGGACCCCGTCCCGGAGCCACTGGGCAGCTGAGGCGCGAGCCTGTTCCACATGGAACATGACGCCAAGTGCTTCAGCTTCTTTTTTTAGGGAATCCAGATCGAGACTGAGGCCCTCCTCTTCCCCATAGTCCACGGCGGCCTCGGCTTGGGCCACCCAAGGGGCGAGGCGGGTACGGGCCGACCCCAACCACTCTGGCAACCGTCCCTGCCGGGCCTGGGCCTGCCTCAGTTGCTGGTCTGTGCTGGCGTCCACGAGATCCCGAAGGGCCTCCGCCTCCAGGAGCCCCTGCTTCCCATTCAGGAGGGCGCGGCGGGTGAACTCGCCGGGTTCCGCCAACCGGATGCCGAGGGTGCCCAGGTGATCCAGGAGGCGTCGGGCGAGAAGGGGGTTGCCGTGGATTTGGAGTTCCACCACATCCTCCCCCGTGTAGCTCTGGGGGGCCGGGAAGTGCAGCACGAGCGCGCGCTCGTCCAGCCCATCCCATCGGAGGTGGCGCAGCCCAGCCTGGCGTGGCGGGGGAAGCTGGACCAATGGCTCGAGAAGGGTGACCAGACCCTGGCCCGAGATGCGGACGATGGCCACCGCGCTTGGAAGCAATGGCGTAGCGGGTGCGGCGATGGGATCGGAGGCGCTCACGCCTCCAGCCTACTTCCGGACGATCTTCAGGGCCTTGAAGTGGCCAGTGCCTTCGCTCTCCGTGTTGAAGCCGCCCAGAGTGGAGATCTCCATATGCACCCAGCGCCGCTCTCGAGGACTGAGGGGCGCGAAAGTGTAGAGGCCCAGCTCCCGGGCGCGCTCCGCGCCGAAACGAGCCATGACCTTCAACTCCTTCATGCGAGCCAAACGCAGGCTGCCCGCGTCCAGAAAGGGTTGCTTGGATTCCTCGTGCTCACCCACACGCTCCTGGAGCAGGTGTTGGAGGGCGTCGAGGGGCTGGCCCTTCTGGGCGCCCAACAGGGAGGCATCCTCGCCCCGCAATTCGATGCGGTTGGGGAAAGCCTGCTCATCTCCGCTGGGGGAGGCCGCGGCCTTCACGGCCAGACCCAGGTGGCCCATCCATCCATCAAGGAGGGTGGGAGCGGCTTCGAGGCTCACATGCGCGCGCTTCATGGCTTCCTCGCGGATGGAAAGGTCACACCTTGATGGGCTGGGACTCGTAGGAGCGCATCACCGCCCAGGTCTGGATGAGGCCCATGAGATTGTAGATGAGGTAGTAGAGCGTCAGGCCCGCCGGGGTCTGGGCGAAGATGAAGACCATGAACACCGGCATGAAGAACATCATCATCTTCCGCTGGGTGGGGTCCACGCCCGTGGTGGGGGTGAGCATCTGCTGGACGATCATGGAGGCGCCCATGAGCACGGGGATGATGTAGTAGGGGTCCTTCATGCTCAGGTCGTGGATCCAGGTGGGGTGCCAGGGCGCCTTGTGGATGTCGTAGACATTCAGGAGCATGGACCAGAGGGCGAAGAGCACGGGCATCTGCACCAGCATGGGGAGGCAGCCGCCCAGGGGGTTGTGGCCGTTCTTCTTGTAGAGCTCCATGAGCTCCTTCTGCATCTCGGCCTTCTTGGCCATGTCGCTGCCGAACTTCTTGTACTTCTCCTGCAGCGCCTTCTGGTGGGGCTCAAAGTCCTTCATGCGGAGCATGTTCATGATCTGCTTGCTGTTCAAGGGCCAGAGCAGCAGCCGCAGCAGGACGGTGAAGATGACGATGGCCCAGCCCCAGTCCGGCACCACTTTCTGGATGGCTTTCAGGGCCACGAAGAGGAGCTTCGCCACCGAGCCGAAGAAGCCGAAGTTGAGGATCGAGGTGTAGGCGGGGTCGAAGGCCTTCAGATCGCCGTTCTCCTGGGGCCCCAGGTAGAGCCGCATGGCCAGGCCCGCGCCGGGCGCGAGGCTGTAGCCGGTGGTGGTGGTGGCGGGCATTGAAGGCAGGTCCCAGAGGGCCGCGAAGTAGTGATTCCGCTGGCTGCGCTCGGCGAGATCCACGCCTGCATCCGCGCCTAGGCGTGTGGAGGCCGGGGGCAGCTCCTTGCGCTTGGCGCCCGCGAAGCTGAAGAAGGGGTCGTGCAAGATGTCCGTCCAGACCACATCGTGGAGTTTGCCATCCACCACACTCAGGGCACGGCCCAGGTGGGCGGCTTCCTTGTCCTGGTCGGGCAGGGTGAGAGGGATGAAGGCGCGGCCCGCGACGCTGGTGTAGGCCACCTCCACCACGCGGCCCCCCTTGTCGAAGTGGGCGGCGGGAATGTGGTAGCTGAGGTGGTCCCCCGCGCCATTGGAGAAAGTGATCGTAGTGGCGTCAGCGGCGGCCCGGTCCTCCACTTTGTCAAAGGTGGCCGTGGCCCCGCCCACGCCTGGGAAATCCGGCGTGAAGAAGGGGGTGCCATCCATCCACATGGCTTGGCGCAGGGCGCCGTTGGCGGCGTCAAAGGACAGTTTCAGTCCCGCGACTTCCACCTCGTGCAATGGGCTAGATTTCCGGGCCTCCGTAGAAGTGGTGGAAGCGGGCGAAACCGCTGCAGGGAGTGTCTGGACAACCTGTGGCGCCACACCGCTGGAGACGGCCGCCGCCTGCTGGGGCGGCGTCTTCGGCGCATAGTGCCGCATGAGGAGGATCTGCAGTCCGAAGAGGACGGCTGCGCCCGCCAGGAAGAGGAGCAAGTTGCGGCTGCTGTTCATGCTGTGTCCGGGCGTGAAAGGGCCCGCCGCAGCAGGCTCAGGAGATCGTCAAAAGGGAGATCGCAACCACTGGAGCCTGGACGCACCCACACCACTTGCCCAGGATCGGCTCGCAGCCCCTCGTCCCGGAGCAGCGCCAGAAACGCCATGCGCACCCGGCGTCGGAAGCGGTTCCGCTCCACTGCGGAACCCGCGCGGCGGGGTGCGTTGACGAGGAGGCGCGGGCCAAGGGGCTGCGAGGGTCCAGGGAAGCTCCTCACATCCAAGGCCGCGTCGCGGCTCAGGAGTGGACGAAGCCCTCTCGGCGGCGCGCTGATGTCGCCCCGCCGCAGCACCCGGAACGCCCCGCGGAATTCCACGGGACTACGGCGCTCAGAGGGCCAGGACGTGGCGGCCCTTGGCGCGGCGGCGCTTCAGCACCAGGCGGCCGTTCTTCGTCTTCATGCGGGAGAGGAAGCCATGGTTCTTCGCGCGGCGGCGATTGTTAGGCTGGAAGGTGCGCTTCATGATCCACCTGTGGGCGGCCCGTGGGCGGGCGAACCTTCGAGTCTAGCGGTCTAAGCCCAACTCCTCAAGGGGTAAAGACAACATCTCGCGCGAGGGATGCCGCGGGTGGAGTGCTAGAGTGAGAATCCTTCTTCCATGGGCCGTGTCTTCGCGGCTGGAGCGCCTGTCGCATGTCTGATCCCCAGCTCTCCGCTGCCGATCCCCAGTCTCTCTGGGGCAGGCTCCGCCAAGGCTTGGCCTCGCGGCTGTCGGAGGCCAGCTTCCAGGAATGGATCGCGCCTTGCGCGCCGTTGCGGATGGAGGGCTCCACGCTCTGGGTGCGGGTTCCCAGCCCCTCCACCAAGCTCTGGATCGAACAACAGCTCGTGGAGGAGTTCAACGACACCCTTTCCCAGGAGGGGCTCCAGGAGTTGCGGCTGGCTTTCCTGGTTGATGGATCCGCGCCCGCCCTGGCCCCAGTCCGGGCGTCGGCTTTGGTGGAATCCGAAAGCCCAGCGCAGAGTTCCCCGCTGCCCGTCCTCTTCCAGCGTTACACCCTGGACCGCTTCGTGGTGGGCCCCAACAGCCAGCTGGCTTTCGCGGCCGCGCGCGCTGTGGTGGACAGCCACGGCCGCTCCAGCGGCACGCTGGCCATGAACCCGTTCTTCATCTATGGCGGCACGGGCTTGGGCAAGACCCATCTCATGATCGGCATCGGCCACGCCCTCCGCGAGCAGGATCCTGGGCTGCGCCTCACCTACCTGAAGGTGGACCAGTTCTTCCATGAGGTGACAGCCGCCATCGCGCGCCGGAACACGGAGCCCTTGCGCCGCAAGTACCAGCAGAACGATGTGCTCCTCCTCGATGATGTGCAGACCTTGGGCAAGCTGGAGCGCACCCAGGAGGAGATTTTCTATGTGCTCGAGTACCTCTTGCAGCACGGGAAGCAGATCATCATCACCTCGGATAAGCCGCCCCAGAAGCTGGAGGGTGTCCATGACCGGCTCATCACGCGCTTCAAGTGGGGTCTGACCGCGGATATCCAGCCGCCGGATTTCGAGACGCGCTTCGCCATCCTGAAACGGAAGTTGGAGGATCCGGATTTCCGGGATTTCCCAGATGTTCCGGACGATGTCCTCACCTTCATCGCCCATAAAGGCAAGGGCAGCGTCCGCGATCTCGAAGGCCTTGTCACCCGGGTGGTCTACCAGGCCAGCTTCATGGGCGTGCCTGTGAGCCTGGATCTGGCCCATGCCGCCTTCCAGGGCTCCAGTGGCGAGGAGCCGGGCGCCGCCATCCCGCCGGAGCGGATCTACCGGCTGACGGCGGAAACCTTCGGCATCAGCCTCATGGACCTCATGAAGAAGAAGTCCCGGAAGCCGGATGCCCTGTTGCCGAGGCAGGTCGCCATGTATCTCGCCCGCGAGCTGGCGCAGGCTTCTCTCGCCGAGATCGGCAAGGCGTTCAGCATGCACCACAGCACGGTGATGAACAGCGTGGACAAGGTGAAGGACCGGATGCAGAAAGATTCCGATTTCCACAAGACTGTCCACGCCCTGCTCAACAGCATCCAATGAAAAGAAACCGCTTGGAAAGCTTTCCACAGACATCACCGGGCTACCCCGGCCGCTCTTGCGGATTAAGCCTGACGGCATCCTGGAACGGCTCCGGCATCCGCTCCGTCCGAGGCCTCTCCACAGGGATCCCAGATCACCGAAACTCCGATAAGATGGATCTTTGATGCCCGAATGCACAATCCCTTGGGGTCTTCATCAGCATCAAGGTGAGCTATGAATCCTTCTCTTCAGATCTCTAAGGAACGGCTTGACCGCACCCTGGGGATCCTCCGCCACGCCCTCGACAGGCGCGTCACCTTGCCTATCCTTCAGCATTTGTTGCTGCAGGCGGGGCCGAAGGAGATGACCCTTAAGGCCACCGACATGGAACTGGCCTTCGAGGCCACGCTCCCCGTGGAGGGCCAGGGCGAATGGACCGTGGCCATCCCCGGCAAGAAGTTCATCGAGACGGTGCGGGTCTACCCGGAAGGCATTCTCTCCCTTGAAGTGCCTGACGCGGGCCACCGCCTCTGGTTGCGCGCCAAGGGCATGAACTCCGAGCACAACCTCCAACCTGGAGAAGGCTTCCCTGAACTGCCGCAGCCTGGGGCGGATCTTCCCGTGGTGCAGCTGCCTTCCGCGAAACTGAAGCGGGCCATCCATCTCGGCGGGCTCGCTGTGAGCCGTGATGCCACCAAACCCACTCTGTCCGCAGTGCTGCTGCATCTCACAAAGACGGCCGTGCGCGTGGTGTCCACGGATGGATTCCGTCTCGCCGTCGTTGAAGTGCCCTTCGAAACGCGGCTCAAAGATGAGATCCGCCTCATCGTCCCCAAGCGCGCCCTGGACCTGCTGCCCTCACTCCTTTCCGATGAGGGCGATGTGAAACTGGCCTGGGATGGCACGACGCTCTTCCTGGACCTGCCCGGCCTCAAATTCAGCACCCGCCTGGTCACGGGCAACTACCCCGCCTACGAGAAGGTCTTGCCCGCCGAGCTGCCCCGCAAGGTCATCGTGGACCGCGAAGGTTTCCTAAAGACCCTGCGTTTCGTGGGCCTGAAGAAGGATGACTACAACAAGAATGTCCGCCTCACCTTCGAGTTCCCCAACCTCAAGGTGCAGTTCCAGCACCCGGATGAGGGCACGAACTTCGGCACCCTCACCTTCTCGGGCGAGGAGAAGCCCGTGGAGCTGGCCTTCAACATCGACTACCTCACCGAGCTGCTGGACCGCCTGCCTGGCGAGGAAGTGGTCTACCAGTTCAAGGACGAAGTGGGCCAGGGCATCTTCATGAGCCCGAGCATCGAGGACTTCAGCTTCCGCTACATCCTCATGCCCGTCCGTTACGCCCAACCCGCCGGCGTGTAGCGCGCCGGTTCC
>DASRXV010000055.1:0-6659 GCA_035687325.1 Holophagaceae bacterium | reverse complement strand
TGGGTGACGGAGGACGGCGGCGACAGCTGGCAGACCGTGGGCGAGCATCTGCCGCCGGTGTACGCGGTGCGCTTCGCCTGAGGTATCCTCTTCCCACCCATTCCAAGAGGCTTCCATGACCAAGCGCTTCTGGCTTTCCTTCGTCGTGCTGTTCGTCGTCTCCATGGCGCTGGACTTCCTCATCCACGGCTGGCACCTGCACGGGGCCTATCAGGCGCTGCCGGCCCTCTATCGCAGCGATGCCGACGGCATGCACTACTTCGGCTGGATGCTGCTGGCCCACGCGCTCATCGCCTACGCCTTCGTGTGGATCTACCTGCGGGGCCGCGAGGAGAAGCCTTGGCTGGGCCAGGGTCTGCGCTTCGGCTTCATGGTGGCCGTGCTCACCCAGATCCCCACCTACCTCATCTACTACGCCGTCCAGCCCCTGCCCGGTCACCTGGTCGCCGCCCAGATCTTCCTGGGCACCGTGGCCGTGCTCATCGAAGGCATGGTGGTGGCGGCGCTGAACAAGTAGCGCCGTGGACCGCCGGACCTTCCTCGCCACGGGCGCGGCGGCTGGCGTGGCCGCGTCCCTGCCCGCGCAAGCGCCTGCGGTACTGCGCAGCCGCGCGAAACCCGTCGTCATTTCCAGCGCCAACGGCAACCGTTTCACCAACGGCGGGCCGCTCACCTGCGTGGCCCAGGCCTTCTCCCTCATCGAGAAGGGTGGAGATGTGCTGGATGCCCTCATCGCGGGCGTCAACATCGTGGAGCTGGATCCCACGGAGGACAGCGTGGGTTACGGCGGCCTGCCCAATGCCGAAGGCGTCGTGCAGCTGGACGCCTCCTGCATGCACGGGCCCCTGAAGCGCGCGGGGGCCGTGGCCTGCCTGGAAGGCGTGCGCACGCCCTCGAAGGCGGCCCGGGCCGTCATGGACAGCACGGACCACCACCTGCTGGTGGGGAAGGGCGCGCAGGATTTCGCCCGGCAGATGGGGTTCACCGTCGAGGACGACCTCAACACGCCCCACAGCCGCGCCCTGTGGCTGGAGTGGAAGCGCCGCGTGGACGCCCAGCACTGGCTGGATCCCAAACAGCGTGCCGCCTACGGCCACCAGATCCGCATGGCCATGGTGCGCGAAGGCCGCATCGACCGGGAGCATGTCTACGGCACCATCAACTGCAACGGCCTGGGGCTGAAAGGCGAGCTCTGCGGCACGACCACCACCAGCGGCCTCGCGTGGAAGATCCCTGGCCGCGTGGGCGACTCGCCCATCCTGGGCGCCGGACTCTATGTGGATGGCGACATCGGCGCCGCAGGTTCCACCGGCCGGGGCGAGGCGAACCTCTACGGGTGCTCCACCTTCCTCATCGTGGAGCTGCTGCGCCGGGGCATGAGCCCCAAGGACGCCGGCATGGAAGCCCTGCGCCGCGTGCAGAGCCGCACCACGGAGAAGCGCCTGCTCAACGCGCGGGGCCTGCCGAACTTCGGCCTGAACTTCTATGTCCTCAACGCCAAGGGCGAGTTCGCCGGCGTGTCCCTGTACGCCTCCACCTTCGCCGTCTGCGACGCCAACGGCCCCCGCACCGTCCCCACCGAGGCGCTCCTGCCGGGCAAGCCTGAGGACTGACGGGCTCCGGCTCGTGACCTGGAGCACAGCGTGGGCGGGAGCTTCGGTCTAGGGTGAAGGTATCGGAGGTCCGCCATGAAGCTCTGGATCACCAAGCCCTGGCCCCCTGGCCAGATCATCCTGCTCAAGTGGTGCTGCCTGGCCTTCGGCGTGGCCCTGGGCGCCTACTTTGGAACCTGCCTGCGACCCTATGCGCTGTGGATCCTCGTGGCGGCGGTGCTGCTGGCCATCGGACCGACGATGCACTACTTCTCGGATAGGCACTGAGAAATAGTTTCGTGTATCAGTGTGTATCAGCGTTCATCACAGTTGAAGAGCTTTTTAAACTAGGATGAACGCTGATGAAGGCTCTCGTGCTGTCATGGCTTGGCCAGTGCATGCCTAGAAAAGCCCTCGATCCCTAACCTTGAATGGTCGGTCTTCCTCTGCCAGAACCATCAAGCGATATCCGCACTATCGCAACCTTCTCTCTCAAAATATGGCCTATTTGGTGTTGGCAATAGGTGCCAGACAGTGCCGATCTTGGTGTTGGTATCTCCAAGTAGCCAATGATAGAGATTCACATATTTGCACGGGTGAATCTTGATCCCGATACCTCCGGTTCGGCCTCCGAATCCCTTCCGGAAAAGCGGACGGATCGCTTGAAACACCGGGGGACTGTATGTCGCCTCCCCAGAAACCCTGGCGGTTGTGCAAGAGACGACGATATCCGCTAGTTGAAGCAGCCGAGTACTGTGAGATGTTGCGAATTCGACATTTGGAGACAAGCTCAATAGCTTGGAGAAGGCTGTACCACTGCTCAGGACATTTGCACATTGTCCTTTCATTGAAGATAGGTTCTTATGATTTCCGCCAGGATTGTCAATGATCACTCGACATGTCGCGGACACACTCATTGCTGCTGAATTTGCTCGCTCAAGAAGCATGGTCAGTGCGTCTTGCTCGGGTGTATTACCCGGGATGGCCGGTTGATACCCCGGATTCAAGCTCACAACAACTACCAGGGAGGAGGCGCGAAATATTTTCGCGGTGAATAGCACTTCGCGAAAGAAGGCTGCCCGCTTTGGTCCCTGCAGGTTCTTCCACATCCAGTGTTTCTTTCGGTTCGGAGACCACTTGAATTCTTCACCTGGTGGGAATCCATATCTCACACAGAGAGAGTCAAGAGCATCGCTAAGAGGTTTTAGTTGGTCCTCTGGTACAAGGACTCCACCTAGCGCAACGACCGGACCTAAGCCCGGTCGTGTTGCATTTGTGTGAGTCGAGTCATCTACGAATAAGCAAAGCATCTACTGATAACAACACTCCTTCCATGATTCAGCTGCACCCCGTTGTTGCTCCGCACGTCTGGCATTTCATACAAGCCCCGTTCCTCACGAGGGTGAGGTGGCCGCACTCGGGGCAGGGGTCGCCGGTGTAGCCCTTTTCCTTGGCGGCCACGATGGCGTTCATCTTGGTGGCGCGGGGGCCTTCGCTCGAAGCGGGACCAGCGGCCGTCACCAGCACGGGCTGGTGCTCGCTCGCCTTGGGCAGGGCGCCGCTGGCGGACTCCTCGCCGAAGGGCAGGGGCGTGCCCTGCAGGGCCTCCACGGTGTGGGCGGCGAAGGGGGCGTGGCTCTCGGGCTTGGAGACGGGGGACTTCATGAGCTGGTCCGCTTCCACATGGGCCAGGTCGTAGCGGCCCAGGTAGCTGATGGACAGCTCGCGGAAGATGAAGTCGATGAGGCTCGTGGACAGCTTGATGGTGTCGCTGCCCATGACCATGCCGTTGGGTTCGAAGCGGGTGAAGAGGAAGGCCTCGCAGAACTCCTCCAGGGGCACGCCGTACTGGAGGCCCATGGAGACGGCGATGGCGAAGCAGTTGAGGAGCGAGCGGAAGGCGGCGCCCTCCTTGTGGATGTCGATGAAGATCTCGCCCAGGCTGCCATCCTCGTACTCGCCGGTGCGCAGGTACATCTTGGTGCCGCCCACGGTGGCGGACTGGGTGTAGCCGCCGCGGCGGTTGGGCAGGCGGCGGCGGTAGGTGCGCACCAGTTGCTGGGCGAGGGCGCTGGCCACCACGGGGGTCTTCTCCGCGTGGGTGGCGGTCTCGTCTTCCAGCGTCTCGATGCCGTCCAGCAGGTCCAGGTTGGTGGCCATGGCCTGGCTCATCTTGGAACCGTCGCGGTAGAGGGCCACGGCCTTGAGCATGTACTGCCAGGAGGCCTCGTAGATGCCGGCGATGTCCTCCACCGTGCTCTCGGCGGGCAGGTTGATGGTCTTGCTGATGGCGCCGGAGAGGAAGGGCTGGGCGGCGGCCATCATCTTGAGGTGGCCCATGGGCGCGATGAAGCGCTTGCCCGTGCGGCCGCACTTGTTGGCGCAGTCGAAGATGGGCAGGTGCTCGTCCTTCAGGTGCGGCGCGCCTTCGACGGTCATGGTGCCCTGAAGGGCGGCCATGAAGGCGTCGATGCGGTCCTGGACGAAGTGCTGCTTGAGGCGGTCCATGTCCACGGCGTAGGAGGGGTCGAAGGCCGTGGGGAGCTTGGCTTCGAGCGCCTTGATCTCCTCCTCGCTCCAGCCGTTCTCCAGGAGCATGGAACGGGTGATACCGGGGGTCTGGTCGGTGATGTCCAGCCAGCCGATGACATGGCGCTCGATGTCCTTGATCTGGCCGGGCGCGTAGCCCAGGCGCATCAAGGCTTCGGGGATGGCGGAGTTCACGAGCTTGAAGTAGCCGCCGCCGGCCAGCTTCTTGAACTTCACGAGCGCGAAGTCGGGCTCCACGCCGGTGGTGTCGCAGTCCATGAGGAGGCCGATGGTGCCCGTGGGGGCCAGCACCGTCACCTGGGCGTTGCGGTAGCCGTGCTTTTCGCCCAGGGTCAGGGCGCCGTCCCAGCTTTCGCGGGCGGCTTCCAGGATGCGTTTGGGCACGCCCTCGCCGTGCAGGCCCTGGGGCGCCACGGAGAGCTGCTCGTACTCGGCCGCGGGGGCGTTGTAGGCGGCGCGGCGGTGGTTGCGGATGACCCGCAGCATGGCCTCGCGGTTCTTCTCGTACTTGGGGAAGGGACCCAGCTCGCCAGCCATCTCGGCGGAGGCGGCATAGGAATCGCCCGTGAGGATGGCGGTGAGGGCGCCGCACCACTGGGTGCCCTCGAGCGAGTCGTAGGGGATGCCCATGCGCATGAGCATGGCGCCCAGGTTGGCGTAGCCCAGGCCCAGGGTACGGAAGTCGTAGCTGAGGCGCGCGATGGCCTCGCTGGGGAACTGGGCCATGAGCACGGAGATCTCGAGGACGATGGTCCAGAGCCGGATGCCGTGGCGGTAGCCTTCCAGGTCGAAGCCGCCGTCCGCCGTGAGGAAGGTGCACAGGTTCAGGGACGCCAGGTTGCAGGCGGTGTCATCCAGGAACATGTACTCGGAGCAGGGGTTGGACGCGTTGATGCGGCCGTCCGCGGGGCAGGTGTGCCAGTCGTTGATGGTGGTGTCGAACTGGAGGCCCGGATCGGCGCAGGCCCAGGCGGCGTAGTTCACCTTGTGCCAGAGGTCCTTGGCGCGGAGCTTCTTGGAGGTCTTGCCATCCACGCGGCGCTTGAGCTCCCAGTCGCCGTCCACTTCCAGGGCGCGCATGAAGCTGTCGGGCACGCGGACGGAGTTGTTGGAGTTCATGCCGCCCACGGTGGCGTAGGCTTCGCCGTCCCAGGAGGTGTCGTAGCCCTTGATGTCGCGGTCGAAGTCGCCTTCCACGAGGCGGCCCAGGCACTGGCTGAGGAAAGCCGCGGGCACGCCCTCGCGCTTGGCGCGGGCGAGGGCCTTCTTCAGGGCCTCGTTGGTGTGGGGATCGGCGTCCTTGGTGGTGGAGCCTTCCACGGTCTTGCAGATCTCATCCCAGTGCTTGCGGACGAGGCCGGAGCCGGCGGCGATCATGGCCACCTTGCGCTCTTCGGTGACCTTCCAGTCCACGAAGGCTTCGATGTCGGGGTGGTCGAGGTCGAGGGTGACCATCTTCGCGGCGCGGCGCGTGGTGCCGCCGGACTTGATGGCGCCCGCGGCCTTGTCGCCCACGGCCAGGAAGGACATGAGGCCCGAGCTGCGGCCGCCGCCGCTGAGGGGCTCTTCGGAGCCGCGGATGCGCGAGAAGTTGGAGCCGGTGCCGGAGCCGTACTTGAAGATGCGGGCCTCGCGGGTCCAGAGGTCCATGATGCCGCCCTCGTTCACGAGGTCGTCGGACACGCTCTGGATGAAGCAGGCGTGGGGCTGGGGGCGCTCGTAGGCGGAGGTGGAGTTCACGACCGTGTCGGTCTTGGTGTCCACATACTTGTGGCCCTGGGCGGGGCCGCTGATGCCGTAGGCGTAGTGGAGCCCGGTGTTGAACCACTGGGGGCTGTTGGGGGCGCACATCTGCTGGGCGAGCATGTAGGTCAGCTCGTCGTAGAAGGCCTGGGCGTCCTCGGTGGTGTCGAAGTAGCTGTTGGTCTCGCCCCAATGGCGCCAGCAGCCGGCGAGGCGGTGGAAGACCTGCCGCGAATCCGTCTCGCCGCCGTTGTGGGCGTCGATGCCTTTCCGGCGGAAGTACTTCTGGGCCAGGATATCCACCGCCACCTGGGACCAGGTCTCCGGCACGAGCACATCCTTCGCCTCGAAGACCACGCTGCCGTCCAGCTTCGTGATGCGGCTGGTGCGGGGGACGAAGGTAATGCCCTTCAGGGGATCCTGTCCGGCTTTGGTGAAGTGGCGGGCGATCTTCATGGCGTGGACCCTCTTGCGGGGATGTGAAGAAATGTGAAGGCTTGCAATGGAAGGGGTGGCCACCACCCCAAAAGAAGCGAAAGAACCTCCCACCCCTAGGATCGGGCGGTTCCTCGCTTCCTCAAGGGATAGTGTCGGATGACAAGGATCACCCCAAGATGTAGGGGTGTCAAGGGTCCAGGGGCGGATTTTTACCGGAGGCGAAAACCCCCCATTTAACAAGCACTTGGAACCGCGTTTGGCCGGGGGCCCCGGAGGCCTTATCCTGGTCAGGCCGGGCCCCATGCATCGGGTCGCGACGAACCGGGTCAGATCGGA
>DASRXV010000054.1:0-6260 GCA_035687325.1 Holophagaceae bacterium | reverse complement strand
CCTGGACCTCTTCCTCGGCACCGTGCTGCTGACGGGCGTGATGTTCGAGCTGCCGGTGCTGTTCTACTTCCTGGCGCGGTTCCGGCTGGTGACGGCGCGGTGGATGCTCAAGTACTGGCGCCACGCCACGGTGCTCATCGTCTTCGTGTCGGCCTTCATGACGCCGGGCGATGTGGTGGTCACCACCATCTTCTTCAGCATCGTGCTGCTGGGCCTCTACTTCATCAGCGTCCTCGTGGCCTGGATCGCCGAGCCGCGGAAGCCGAAGGACGCTGAAATCATCGAATGAGTGGCGCGGCCTGAGCCGCGCCACTTCACCGAAGCCTCACTCGTCGCCCAACAACGTCGCGTGGATCCATCCGCCGATGGCGCCGCCCAGCAGGGGCGCGACCCAGAAGAACCACACCTGGTGGATGGCCCATCCGCCCGCGAACAGCGCCGGTCCTAGCGAGCGGGCGGGATTCACGCTCGTGTTCGTCACGGGGATGCTGATGAGGTGGATGAGGGTGAGGCAGAGACCGATGGCCAGGCCCGCGAAACCCGCCGGGGCCCGCTTGGCCGTTGCGCCCAGGATGACGATGAGGAAGAAGGCCGTCATCACCACTTCGCAGACGAAGGCCGCGCCCATCGCGTAGCCGCCGGGGCTGTGCTCGCCGTAGCCGTTGGACGCGAAGCCCGCGTGGACATCGAAGCCCGCCCTGCCCGAAGCGATGACGAAGAGGATGCCCGCCGCCGCCACGGCGCCGACAATTTGAGCGATCCAATAGGGCAGCACCTCACCCCAGGGATGGCGCTTCCCCACCGCGAGGCCGAAGGTGACGGCCGGGTTGAAATGCCCGCCGCTGATGGGGCCGAGGGCGTAGACACCCGTAAGCACCGTGAGGCCGAAGGCCAGGGCCACGCCGGCGAAGCCGATGCCGAGGCCCGGGAAGGCCGCATCCAACACCGCGGCGCCGCAACCGCCGAGGACGAGCCAGAGCGTGCCCAGACCTTCGGCAGCCAGTCGTTTGCTGAGGGACATGCAACCTCCTTGTCGCTGAACGCTGCGCCCAGCCTAGGCGCGCCACATCCGGGCGGCAAGCAGTTCCGTCAGCTCTTCCCGAGTCCCCACTTGCCCGGCCCGCCGAGGGCGCAGGCGCCGATGGTGAAGATCCGGAGCAGCAGGTCCATATGGCCAAGGAGGGGCGCGCCGTGGAGCCATCCGTCCACCAGGGGGATGGACAGCAGGATCACCATCACCAGGCAGACGACGGGCTGGAAGAGGCCGATGAGCACCAGCACCCCTCCGATGGCCTCCGCCAGCGCGCCTCCCAGCTGGGCCGCGTGGTGGAAGTTCGCTCCGCCCGTCCTCAGCTCGGGGATGGCGTGCAGCAGCAGCCCGGCTCCCACCACGACGCGGAGGAGGAGCAGGGCCCAGTCGATGCGGGTTTTGGAAGCGGCCATTCGGACTCCGGGAACAGATGAGTCTAACGATAGAATGAAGGGTTTGGAGGCTTCCATGGACCAGATCAAGACCATCGGCGTCATCGGCGCGGGGCAGATGGGCAACGGCATCGCCCATGTCTTCGCGGCGGCAGGGTTCGGCGTGCTCATGCAGGACATCTCCGCCGACTTCGCCGCCAAGGGCGTCGCCACCATCGACAAGAACCTCCAGCGCGGCGTGGACAAAGGCAAGATGTCCGCCGACGAGAAGGCCGCCATCCTGGGCCGGGTGAAGACGACCACGAATCTCGAGGATCTGGGCGCCTGCGATTTCGTCGTGGAGGCCGCCACCGAGCGCTGGGAAGTCAAGAAGCTGCTCTTCGAGACGCTGGACCGCGTCTGCAAGCCCGGCGTGATACTGGCGTCCAACACCAGCTCCATTTCCATCACCAAGCTGGCCGCCGTCACGAAGCGCCCCGAGTCTTTCATCGGCATGCACTTCATGAACCCCGTGCCCGTCATGCAGCTCATCGAGGTCATCCGCGGCTTAGCGACTTCGGATGCCACCTACGACACCGTGATGGCGCTGTCCCAGAAGCTGGGCAAGACACCCATCGCCTGCAACGACTTCCCCGGTTTCATCTCCAACCGCGTGCTGCTGCCCATGATCAATGAGGCCATCTACGCGCTCTACGAGGGCGTGGCGGAGGTCGAGGCCATCGACGGCATCATGAAGCTGGGAATGAACCACCCCATGGGCCCGCTCACGCTGGCGGACTTCATCGGCCTGGACACCTGCCTCTTCATCCTCAATGTGCTGCACGAGGGTCTGGGCGATCCCAAGTACCGCCCATGCCCCCTCCTCAAGAAGCTCGTGGACGCGGGCTGGATGGGCAAGAAGAACGGCCGCGGCTTCTACGACTATCGCGGCGAGAAACCCCTGCCGGCCGTGAAGATCGGCTGAACCCGTGCGGACCCGGTGCCTCCTCCCCTTTCTGGCGGTGCAGGCGCTCACTGCGCAATCCTTCACAACGGCGCTGCCAGCGCCCGGCGTGGCCGTCGCTTCGATCCGCGGCGCGAAACTGGAACTGGGCAACCGCGTCCTGCGCGCCAGCTGGGATCTCAACGGCGGCCTGCGGCCCGCGACGCTCCAGGACCTGCTCCACCATCGCGCCCTCCCGCGTTGCGCAGACGCCTTCACCCTGATCCTGAAGCAGGGTCTGCTGAAGGCTTCGGAGCTGCTGCCCACCGGCCCTGCCCGCATCGAGTCGCTGCCAGGCGATCCCAAGGCCGTGCGCGCCGTGGAGCGGTTCCCGGGCAAGGTGCTGGTCCTCGATCTGAAGAGCCCTGACGGCGCCCTCGAAGCCACCTGGCGAGCGGTGCTGCGGGACGGCTCCGCCTACCTGCGCCAGGAACTGGCCCTGAAGGCCCTGGGCCGCGACGCGGAGATCGTCTCAGTGCGCCTGGTGGACCTGGACCTGCCCGGCGGCCACGTGGAAGGCTCCGTGAAGGGCTCGCCCATCGTGAGCGGCAACGCCTTCTGGGCTTTCGAACATCCGCTCTCGGACAGCGTGGTCGCCCAGGGTCGCGCCGTCTGCCGCCTGGATCGCCAGCTGCCCTTGAAGGCAGGCCAGTCCGTCAGCTACAGATCGGTGCTGGGCCTCGCGCCCCAGGGCCAGCTCCGCCGCGCCCTGCTGGCCTATGTGGAGCGCGAGCGCGCCCATCCCTACCGGCCCTTCCTGAACTACAACAGCTGGTACGACATCGGCTACTTCTCCAAGTACGGCGAGACCGCCGCGCTGGATGTGGTGAACGCATACGGCCGCGAGCTGGTGAAGGCGCGGGGCGTGAAACTGGACTCCTTCCTCTTCGACGACGGCTGGGACGATTCCGCCACGCTCTGGGGCTTCCACGCGGGCTTCCCGGAGGGCTTCTCGAAAGTCCGCGCGGCCTGCGAGGCCATCGGCGCGGAACCCGGCGTGTGGATGAGCCCCTGGGGCGGCTACGGCCCGCCCAAGGAGGCGCGGCTCAGCTACGGCAAACAGCAGGGCTTCGAAACCAACGACGGCGGCTTCGCCCTGTCCGGGCCCAGATACTACGCGCGCTTCCACCAGGTCTGCCTGGACATGCTGGAACGCCAGGGCGTGAACCAGTTCAAGTTCGACGGCACCGGCAACTCCGACCAGGTGGTGAAGGGCAGCGCCTTCGACAGCGACTTCGACGCCGCGCTCTCGCTCATCGGCGACCTGCGGGCCAAGAAGCCGGACCTCTACATCAACCTCACCACGGGCACCTACCCCTCACCCTTCTGGCTCTTCACCGCGGACTCCATCTGGCGCGGCGGCGAGGACCACGACTTCGCTGGCGCGGGCAGCTGGCGCCAGCGCTGGATCACCTACCGGGACGCGGACACCTACCAGGGCATCGTGCAGGCGGGCCCGCTCTTCCCCCTCAACGCGCTCATGCTCCACGGCCTCGTCTACGCCCGCCATGCGCGGCACCTGGACACGGACCCGGGTCACGATTTCGCGGACGAGGTGCACGGCTTCTTCGGCACCGGCACCCAGCTGCAGGAGCTGTACATCACGCCCTCGCTGCTTTCCTCCCGTGATTGGGACACCCTGGCCGAGGCCGCCCGCTGGGCCCGGGAGCGCGCTGCCGTGCTGGTGGACACCCATTGGATCGGCGGCGACCCGCGCCTGCTGGAGGTCTACGGCTGGGCTTCCTGGTCGCCCTCGCAGGCCATCCTTGTGCTGCGCAATCCTTCGGACAAGGCCCAGTCCATCACCGTGGATCCCGCCAGGGCCTTCGAGCTGCCCGCCGGCGCGCCGAAGCGCTGGGAGGGCCGCAGCCCTTGGAAGGCCGATGCCGCGCGCCCCGTCCGGACCTTCGAAGCCGGCCACGCGACGCAGGTCCCGCTGGCGCCCTTCGAAGTCCGCGTGCTGGACCTGCGGCCCCGCTAGCGCGAAGCCAGGTTCACGCGCCCGGCTTCAACATCCGGCCTTTCAACCACCGCTCGCAAGGTGTGGAGAGGAGGCGCTCCACGGCGAGCCCCAGCAGCCAGCAGAGGATCACGGTGGGGATGTACCACAGAAAGCCGGTGCGTAGATCACTTCCGCGCGCGCGGAAGAGCTGCACGGTCCCGAACACCACGAACATGTGGGTGAGGTAGATCTCATAGCTGAGGCGGCCCCAGGACCGCAGCCAGCCCAGCCCGCGCGCCGCGCGGGACGGTCGCTTGGTGAAGGCGAGGCAGAGCGCCAAGGCCGAAAAGCAGAGCAGCAACAGGTAGCCGTCCCGCAACAGGTGCCACACCGCCGCGCCAGCCATCAGCACAGCGAGGAGGCCGGTGGCTCCTGCCCAGGCCAGGACTCGGATCTGCCAGCGGGAGGGCGCGCGCCAGCGCTCCGCCGCCAGCGCGCCCATCACGCCGATGGCGATAGCGGACATGCCCGGCAGGTAGGCCTTCTCCTGCCAGATCTCGTTGCCCTTCAAGGCCGCGTGAGTCCAGGGCAGAGAGAGCGCCAACAGAGCCAGCATGGGCACGAGGACCCAGGTGCGCCGCGTCAGCAGGCAGATGACGGGGAAGCCGATGTAGAAGACCTCCTCGATGGACAGGGACCACAGCACATCCCAGCCGCCGGGGAGATAGCCCTTCATGCCCTCGTACCAGTTCAGATGGAGGCCGAAGGCCGCGAAGATGGCGCGGGGCAGCGACTGGCCCTCGCGGTGGATCACATAGTCGCCGGCGCCCAGCAGGTGCAACGCGCTCAGCACGGCCACCAGCGCCACGAGGCAGGGAACGATGCGGGCGAAGCGCCGCGCGTAGAAGGCCTTGATGTCGACGCGAGGGAGCGCCTCCCATCGCTTCAGCGTGTTCCCTGTGATGAGGAAGCCCGAGATCACGAAGAAGATGAAGACTGCCTCATAACCGTTCCAGTTCAGGGCGCTGAGCAGAGGGCCGGGCAGGAATCCGCCCAGCAGCGTTTTCTTCAGCGGGATGCGCAGCCCTATGTGGTGCAGCACCACCAGGAGGATGGACATACCCCTCAACAGGTCGATGCCATGGTTGCGGCTGGCCGGATTGAGCGCGGGAGCAGGCGGTTTCATCTTTAAGAGATAGCAGATCTCTTCCGCGGCGCCCTGTTCGCGATAAGGTGGAGCCGAAATGAACGACCCGAACCCGCCGAGCCCCTCCCCTGAAGAGGCCACCGTCACGCACATCCGGGCCTCGCTGCTGCGGGGCCTGCACCAGGACATGCTGCGGCGCGGCGGCACCGCCTGGGACGATCTGGTGGACGGCCTCTCGCCCATGGGGCGCGAGGTCTTCCGCGAGATGCCCGGCTCCTTCACCTGGCTGGAGACGGCGCGCGTGAGCGAGCTCGTGATGGCCCACACGGCGCTCGTGGGCGAGGCGGGCGCGGTGGAGCGCATCCGCGCCACGGCCGAAGAGCAGCTCACCGTGGTCCACGCCTGGCTCCTCAAGCTCCTGAGTCCGAAGACCCTCATCCAGCAGGGGCCCACCATCTTCAAGTTCAATTACCGTGGCGGCGTGGTGCAGCTGGATGACATCGCTCCTGGCCGAGCGCACCTGTCCATCTGGGCCCTGGGCCTCTTCCCCGAGTGGTACACGCACTCCGTCCCGCAGTGGCTGAGGCGTGCCCTGGAACTCAGCGGCGGCGGGGAATGCGCCGTGACCCACGAGCCGCCGGAAGAGGGCTACCACCACCGCTACGAGCTGAGCTGGGAGATCTAGTTTCCCTGGAAGGTACGCCTGTAGGCGGAAGGCGATGTCTTAAGCGCCTCGCGGAACCGCAGCCGCAGAGAGACAGAAGAGC
>DASRXV010000053.1:0-23069 GCA_035687325.1 Holophagaceae bacterium | reverse complement strand
CTCTGGGAATGAAGGAAAGCCACCGCTCCCGTTGACTTCGACCCTCCGCCTTGGGACGCTGAGGAGAGGCTCCCTCCGTGCTTTCCAAAGACCAGATGCTGGGCAAATACCAGATCCTCGACCGCTTGGGGTCGGGGGGGTTCGGCGCCGTCTACCTGGCCATGGACACCTGGGTGAACCGCAAGGTCGCGCTGAAGGTGCCGCACCAGCAGCAGGACGAGATCGTGGACCAGCTCAAGGAGGCGCGGATCATGGCCGCGCTCAAGCACCCGAACATCGTCGAGCTCATCACCACCGAGCGGAAGAACGGCATCTTCTTCATGGTGCTGGAATACATCGACGGCGAGAGCCTGGACCGCATGGTGCGCCGCGAGCGCGCGCTCCACCCCTCGCGGGCGCTGGAGATCGGGATGGATGTGGCCTCCGCCATCGCCTTCGCCCACAGCCACCAGATCCTGCACCGGGATCTCCGCCCCGCCAACATCCTCGTCACGAAGGAGGGCGTGGCGAAGGTGACGGACTTCGGCACGAGCCGCGTGCTGGAGATGCAGCATGTGCCCTTCGCGCCCACGCGCATCGGGTCGCCGCCGTACATGGCTCCGGAGCATTTCCGCGGCCGCGCCGTCTTCCAGTCGGACCTCTGGAGCGTCGGCATCACGCTCTACGAGCTGCTGACAGGCACCGTGCCGTTCTACGACGCGGACCCGCTGAAGATCGCCCAGGCCCAGACCACCCAAGAGATCGTCGCGCCGCACAACCGCAACCCGGCGGTGCCCAAGGCCTTCTCCGATGTGGTGATGAAGGCGCTCTCCGTGAACCTAGGCGACCGCTATCTCAGCGCCCGCGCCATGCTCGACGACCTCACGCGCCTGCGCCAGGGCGTGAGCAAGGACACGCGCCCGATGGGCACCGCCGTGGTGCCCATGCAATCCTCCGGCCCGCACCCCACGCCCAAGAGCGCCACCCAGCAGCGGCTCTGCAAGTTCTGCTACAAGCCCCTGCCCCGCATGGCCGTCGCCTGCCCCAGCTGCGGGGAGAAGAATTGATGTCCGGCTCCCGGCCACCGGCCACCGGCCACCGCGCGTCCTCCCGGCAGTCCGCAGCCGGTAGCTGGTAGCCAGGCATGGTCTGGCACCCCACGAAGGACGCCTGCAAGCGGCTCTGGGGGCGGCGGTGGGCGCGGCGCATCACCTACCTCATCGCGGCGGGCGTGGGCGTGGTTGCTGGCGGCTCCTGGCTGCTGGAGCGGCCCCCGGTCGCGCAGTGGGCGGTCTCCAAAGCCGATGGCTGGATGCGCGAAAACACCGGCCTCTCGCTATCGTTGGACCACCTGGAATTGCATCCCTTCTTCGGCTCCGTCAGCCTTGATGGCCTCGCGCTGGGCGGCGACCTGCTCACCATCCGCCATGTGGAGGCGCGCTTCGACCCGGCTTCGCTGTTCATAGGCACGCCGCGCGTCTACACGCTGCGCATCGTGGATCCCCACGGGCGCCTGAGCCCGGACCGCGTGGCACGCATCCAGCTCAAGCTCCGTCCCAAGACGGATGAGAAGACGACGGAGCTGCTGTTGGACCTGCTCAGCATCAGCGGCGCGCGGGTGGAAGTGCTGGAGCCGGTGTGGGGCCTGCCCAAGGGCGAGCTGGATTTCGACCTGAAGGGGCGCGGCACCGGGCCGAACCAGCTCAAGGTGAACCTGGTGGCGCCCCTGTTGAAGCTCCAAAGCCCCCGCGGCTTGGAGCAAGGCCGGCTGAATCTCGACGCGGATCTCTCCGACCACTGGATGGTCCTGCAGGACTTCCGTGGCGAACTGGGCAAGAGCCGTCTCACGGCCTCTGGCGCCTTCGAGCCTCGCGCGGGGCATCGCTTCGAACTGAAGACCGACGCATCCACGGACCTGGAGCAGCTCTTCGTCTGGCTGCGTCAGCGCGAGCCCCTGCCCTTCACCGGGAGATTAGAGACTCAAGGCCAGGCCACGGGCACGATCACGCAGCCCCGCTGGACCTTCCGCGCTTCGGGATCAGGACTCAAACCGGGCGATGCCCGATTCTCGCCCGGCAACCTGGAACTCCGCGCCGCGGGAACGCTCAGGGACGCCACGCTGGAGCACCTGAGCTGGGAATCCCCGCAGGGGAAACTGGGAGCCAACGGCCGCTGGTCCGCGCCCCGCACGGTCGCTCACATGGACCTCAAGGGCTGGTCCCTGGAGCCCGTGGCCCAGGCCGCCCGCGCCGCGCCGCTCTCGGGTGCGAAGGCCGATCTGAGCGCGGACATCCAGGGCCCTTCCGAATTCCAGGCCATGGCGAACCTGCTGCGCTGGGAAGCTACCGCGAAGATCGCCCTCGCGCAGGATGGCGCGCCCGCGGGTGGCTTCGACGCCTCGCTCAAGAACGGCCGCGCCATCGTGCCCGCGCTCTCCCTGCGGCTCCGCGCCCTCCAAGCCGATGGCCAGGGCGAGGGGCGTCTCGACGCGAAAGGCCTCGCCGCCTTCCAGGCCAAGGGCAGCGCCTCGCTGGACGCGAGCGTGGTGGCGGACGCGCTCCGCGGTTGGAGGGTGGTGGACCTGGACATGGGCGGCGCCACGGACGCGCAGGCGCAACTCTCCTGGGACCGCGCCACAGGGCTCACGTTGGATGGCACGATCGAAGCGCAGCAGCCGCGCTGGCACCACGCCACGGCAGACCGCTTGAAGGCCGGCGTGGAGATCCGCGGCGATGAACTCGCCTTGAAGGACATCCATCTCGACAAAGGCAAAGGCGCGGCCGACGCCCAGCTCCGCCTCACCTGGGCCAAGCGCCACGCGGGCGATGATTTCGATCTCACCGCCACCTTCAAGGACATGCCCCTGACCGAGGGTCTGAAGGCCGCGGACCTGAATCTGCCCCTCACGGGCACGGGCAGCGGCGACGCCCGCCTGCACGGCTCCTACGACCATCTCGTGTTGCTGGGCCACACCCAGCTGGCGGATGGCCGCGTCTACGGCATCGCGGTGCCCGCGGCTTCCACGGACTATGACCTCGACATCGACACGCTCAAACTCCGGCTCCAGGATCTGCGTGTGGCGGACGCGCTGGAACACCTCGGAGCGAAAGATGGCAAGCCCAACGGCGGCCTCGCGCTATCGGGCGGCGGCGGCCTCGACCTCAAAGCCCTCACCGCTGATCTCCGCCTCACGGGAGCGCTGGACACCGGCCTCCTGCAACTGCCCGTCCCCCAGATCCAGGGAGCGCTGGACCTCCACCTGGACGGTCCACTGGCCTCCGCCTTCGGCGGGCTGGAGCTGCCGGAAGGCTCCTTCAGCCTGAAGAACAGCATCGTCTTCTTCCAGGAGCAGAGCCTCGTGGGGATGGAGGCGGATGTGTCCCGCAAGGGGCCGAAAGCCACGGTCCAGATCGGCTTCGCCAACCGCCCGGACCACGCTTTCACGGTGGATCTCGGCGACCGGGGTCAAGCGCTCTTCGGGCACGCGGCGTTGCGGCTCGATGAGAGGACCGCGCCCACCCAAGCCCTCGCCGCCCAGTTCAGCCACGGCGTCCTCCAGGATCTCCGCGTGGATCTTGGCGCCGATGGCGGCTACGGACCGGGTGGCCTGCGCTGGCAGGGACGGCTCGAACAGCTCAGCGGCGACTTCGGCGCCTTCGATCTCGCGCAGTCGCGGCCCGCCGAATTGCGCGGCACAGAGAAGGCCGCCACCCTCAGCCTTGAGCTGGAAGGCCGCCAGAAGGGCGAGTCTGGCGCGCCCACGGCCCGCGCCACCCTCGCCGGCACCCTGCCGTTTTCCACCCATGAAGGCATGGACCTGCGCTCCACAGGCGTCATGGACCTGGCCAACTTCAAGGTCATCCTCGACACCCTGCTGGATGTGGATCCCTACAGCGCCCTTGGAGAGACCAAGCCTAAAGGCCGCGCTGAATACGATCTGCGCGCCTACGGCACCTACGCCGACCCCTACGCCGATGGCCAGATCCGGCTCGCGGACGGCAGCCTGAGCCTGGGGGGCTACCCCAGCCTCAACCACCTCACCTTCACCATGCTGGCCAAAGGTCGCGACCTCACACTGCCCAAGACCGACCCGTTGAAGGCCACCCTGGCCCAAGGCGCGCTGACCCTGGATGGCACCGCTACCTGGGCTCTGGGTGGCATCGCGAAGTACGACTTCAACGCCTCCCTAACGGGCTTCCAGTTGCGCGATCTACCAGGTCTGGACGGTGCGGAGGCCGCGGGCGATCTCGCCGTCACGCTCAAGGGCGATGATGAGGGCGGCATGCTGCGGGGCCGCCTCAACGCCGAGCGCCTCTCCTACCAGGCCGACATCAAGCTCTCCGACCTCATCCTCAAGAGCGCGCTTTCGGAGAGCGGACTCTCGCTGCTGAACCCCGACGATCCGCTGGACCGCATCGGCCTCGATCTGGACCTGCAGCTCTCGCAACCCTGGGTCTGCGACACGAACCTCCTCAAACTCGAAGGCCGCCCGGAAGGCGCCTTCAAGGTGCTGGGCACCCTCGCGCATCCCGGCCTCAAGGGCCGCATGGACTTCCTCCCCGGCGGCCGCGTGACGAACCTCCTCCCTGCGGGCGATGTGGTCATCGACCGCGGCTACCTCAATTTCACGGACCCTTCCAGCGCCGATCCCTACATCAACATGCACGGCACCGTGCAGGTGCCCGGCTACCAGGTGGAGCTGGATGTGCACGGAACGCTCAGCAACCTCGACATCGTGCCCACCTCCACGCCCAGCCTGCGTCGGGACGAGATCGTGGCCATCCTCATCCAGCCCGAGCTCGCCTCCACCATCGCCTCCAGCACGCCCGGCAGCTCGCAAAGCGCCCTCAGCTCCGGCCTCGCCAGCGCCAGCTCCGGCCTCGTCACCACGCTCGCGCTCGCCACGCTCCAGGAGCAGGTGCGCCGCACCTTCGGCCTGGACCGCGTGAGCGTGAGCCTCCGCTCGGGCAGCGGAAGCGGCACCGAGCGCGAGATCCAGCTGGGCAAGACCTTCACTTTCTTCGACCGCCGCATCCCCCTGCTCGCCTTCCAGCGCAAATCCGGCGAACTCACCACCACCGGCGCGACGGTCGAGCTGCGCTTCGGCGGCATCGTCCTCAACCTCGGCGTCGCCCAGACCGCCGGCAGCGGCATCGACCCCACCGGCGAGATCGTGCACAGCTGGAGCCCGCGGTAGAGTCGACGTGGCGAGGGTTGAGGTCGCGAGGTTAAAGCGCGAGACTGAGGATCGCTTTCCCTCATCCATCATCCATCACCACCTCATGCCGAATACCTGATGCTCACCGTCCTCGCCTTCGCCCGCTACCGCGACCTCCTCGGCTTCGACCACCTGGAGCTGGAGCCCTTGCCCACCCTGGGTGCGCTTCTCGCGGACCCGCGCTTCGCGAAGTTGCCGAAGGACGCGCTGATCGCCGTCAATCAGGCCTTCGCCGACCGCGCGACGGCGCTCCAGGACGGCGATGAAGTGGCCCTGCTGCCGCCCGTGAGTGGGGGATGACACGGATGGATAGACCACTCAATGGATAGGGATGGAGTTTGCATGGCGTCGTTCGGCCGTGGATAGTTAGAGAACATAGGGTCACTTTCGAAACAACCAGGCATTGAGGCACCCATGAAACTCCTCTCAAGGTTTCTTGCCGCTCGTAATGTCGCGGGAGCAGCACTGGTACTGCTCTCCCTCCAGCAGGTTCACACCCAAGAGGCGGGTGCCACCATCTTCCAGCGCTACCATGCGGCGGAACCCGCCATCGGAAAGGCCACCAAGGAAGTCGAGGCTCGTCACTTCGACGAAGCCAAAATGCTGCTGGAGCCCGTCCTCAAGCAGGTCCCCGACCACACCGGGGCGCACTTTCTCCTGGCCATGATGGCCTATGAGCGCAGTGATTTCGCAGTGGCTCTGGACAACATTGAAACCAGCGAGCGTAGCCTGAAGGATCTAGACCAACGCTACAACAGGCTCCTGGTGGACATGAAAGCCAAGGACGAAGCGGAAGCCCGTGATATCCAGACATCAATGGACAAGCTGAAAGCCATGGACGCAGACGGCATGACTGATGTCATCTCCACTGAGCAGTTCCACTTGGATAACCTTGAGACAAAAAAAGGGGAATTCTCCAAGAATGTGGTCTCTTTCGCGGTTCCCTCCGTCTACAGCTTTCTTCATGGGAACTGCCTCTACCGGCTGGGCCGGACCTCCGAGGCCGCTACCCAATACCAATTGGCAATCCACTCCAACCCGGCCAACGCTAAGGCTTGGAACAACCTCATCAACCTCTATCGGGAGGCGAAGGACTTCGACCAGGCCCGCAAGGCCCTCGCTGAGGCAGAAACCGCTGGTTTGGTCATCCAACCCAAGCTGAAGCAGAGTGTCCTTGAGGGCCGATAGGGAGGACACTTGGGGCGTTGAAACTCGATCTCAGCACCTTGAACTTGGCGGCTCGGAAGATGGAGTTGATGCCTTCGAGCAGGCCGGTGGTGAGGCCTTCGGTGAACCGTCGCAGGAGGCCGACGGCGTGCGCCTTCAGGGTCTGAGCGATTTTCTTCACGGGCTCCAGGGCGCTGGCCGCCGCCGGTGAGCGGAAATTGATGGACAGATACAGGATGGTCGCGGTCAGGCCCGGGTTGAACGGGAGCCCAGGCGCGCGCCTGCGTAGGCGGACGGCATCAGCACGATGAGGCTCGCGACCCAGAACCAGGCGGGTGGCGGAATCATGAAGTTGTTCGCGACGCCCGCAAGCGTGAGCAGGATGCCCAGGATCAAACCGGATCCCATCGCCGCCTGGGGGGAAACCCTGGAAGCGACCCAGCCGCCCGTCAGGCCGCCCAGCACCCAGCCGGCGATGACGACGAGCATCGCGCTGATGGGAGCGTTCGCAAGCAGGCCGCGAAGCACCTCGCGATCCATGACGCCCTCGGCGGCTTTCCCGAGCCCCGGGTAGAACAGGTGGCCGTTGAGGAACTCGACAATCATCATGACGATGCTCGCGGCGACAAATCCGACGATGACCGCGGCGACGGTCTTGAGTGCAGAGCGCATGGGCATCTCTCCGAAAAGGAATCCACCCCAGCAGGCTCAGCCGGGGATCTCGGCTTCCACAAGTTGGGCCAGCAATAGAAGGGACTCTTGCCAGCCCAGATGGCAGGCCTCGGTGGGGATGACCTCGGGGATGCCTTCCTGGACGATGTCCACCTCGACACCGCAGGACACGGGGCGGAAGGAGATCGTCGTCTGCATCTTGCCGGGCAGGTTCGGGTCGTCGAAGGCATCCGTGTGGCGGATGCGCTCATTCGGCACCAGCTCCAGGTATTTCCCGCCGAAGGTCTCAGAGCGCCCAGTGGAGAAATTCGTGAACTGCATCTTGTAGGTGCCGCCAACCTTGGCGTCCACATGGTGGACCTTCCCCGTGAATCCATGGGGCGGAAGCCACTTGGCCATCGCATCGGCATCCAGGAAGGCGCGGTACACCCGCTCGGGCGTGGCGCGAAACACACGATGAAGCCGGACGGTACCAGTTGCCATGGTGCGTTCTCCTTTCAGGACGGGCTCACTGCGGCGCTGCCACCGTCTCCACTCCGAACGCCCGCTTGAGCTCCGCCACATCCTCGGGCTTCATGTCGAAGCCCACGAGAGAGCCAGGGTTCAGGGCAAGGCCAAGGGCGGGTTGGGCGCCGCGCAAGAGCTGGCGGAACGGCAAGGCCTTGCCGTACTGGTAGGTGTTTGAATGGATGCCGGCGGCGATGGCGCGCTCGGGCGCGGTGAAGACAGCGAGAGCAGGAAAGCCGCCGGGGCGTTCCAGCACCATGGGTGCGGCCTCGGGGTCCCAGGCGCCATCCGCCAGGAGCGGCTTGTCCAGGAGGACGCCCACCTCCGAATCCATCAGCAGCGCGATGAAGGCGTTCTGACTGGCCTCATCCTGCTGCGCTCCCAGCAGGGCTTCTTCGAGGGGATTGGCGGGGGTGAAGGTGCTCACGGCGACTCCTGTCCCTCCAGTATGAGGCAGGTGGGGCCAGCTCAGGCGTCCTTGCGGATCTCCACGATCTCGCCGCCGCTGAAGCGCAGGAGCTCCTGGAGGGCAGGCTCGTTGCGCAGGCGGTCTTCGGGTCGCTCGCCGGCGGAGGGGCCTTCAAAGGCAATCTCGATGCGCGGCACGCCGAGGGCGCGCAGGAGGGCGGGGTTGGCCTGCTCCTTCGCGAGGTCCTGGGCGGTATTGCGCACATTGGCGGGGAAGGTCAGCGCGAGCGCGGCGCCATCGAAGGCGAGGCTGGTGGCCATGTGGAAGACGGGCGCGAAGGCGCGGAAGCGGCCCTCATCGGCGATCTTCACAGCTTCGGCGCAGGCGCGGCGGAGGCTGTCGGCATCGGCCCCGGCTTTGAGCGGCGTGATAGAAGTGACCTGAGCCTTGGCGGCGGGTGCAGGCTCCGGTGCGGACCGCGGGGTGGGCGCCGGAGCCACTCTAGGGCGAGGTGGAGGGGATGCGGGGACAGCGGCTGGAACCGCGGCGCGCCCACTCGTCAGCGACTCCAGGGTCGCGAGGTGCGGCAGTTGCGCGGCTGTGATGAGAGCCAGCTCCACGACGACGCGCGGCAGGGCCGTGTCGCGGAGATCGCGCTCCCGCAGGAGCAGCAACTGGATGACGCGGGCCCAGCGAAGCAGATCTTGCGGACCCCGGCCCGCGCGAACTTCCTTCTCCAGCCGCGCGCGGAGGGCCGTGACGAGCTCGCGCCAGAAGGTGGTCCAGTCAGCGCCAAGGGAGGCCAGCGCTTCGCAGTGGTCCAGGATGGCGCCCGTGTCGCCCGCGGCCAGCGCCTCCAACACGCCCTGCACGCGCACGGCGGGGACGATGCCCAGCTGCTCGCGGACGGATTCCTCGAGCACATGCCCGTCGCCCGCGGCGATGACGCGGTCCAGTGTCGTGAGCGCGTCTCGCATCGAACCCTGCCCCGCCTCCGCCACTAGCCGGAGCGCCTCGCCCTTAGCGCTCACGCCCTCCTGCTGGCAGACGAAGGCCAGCCGCTTCTCGATGACGGGCACGGGAATGAGCCGGAAGGGGTAGATCTGGACGCGGCTCTTGATGGTGTCCGGCACATCGTGCAGCTCTGTGGTCGCCAGCACGAAGATGGCGTGGGGCGGCGGCTCCTCGATGACCTTCAGGAGGGCGTCGAAGGCCTGCTGGGAGAGCATGTGGACCTCGTCGATGATATAGACGCGGTAACGGCAAAAGGCGGGCCGCGTCTGCACCTGGTCCCGCAGCGCGCGGGCGTCATCCACGGAGGCGCGTGAGGCCGCGTCGATCTCCACGATGTCGAGGTTCTGGTCGGGCCGCTCCGCCGCCACGCAGGGTTCGCAGACGCCGCATGGCTCCGCGGTGGGCCCCTGCACACAGTTCAGCGAGCGGGCCAGGATGCGGGCCGTGCTGGTCTTGCCAGTGCCGCGCACGCCCGCGAAGAGATAGGCCTGGTGCAGCTTGCCCGTCTCCTTGGCGCGCTTGAGGGCGTTGGACAGCGCCTTGACACTGGCCTCCTGGCCCACGAGGTCCGAGAGCAGGCGGGGGCGGTACTTCAGGGCCAGGGTGGTCATTGAAGGGATAGTTTCTCACAGAGCCGCCGTATCCTGATCGGATGCAGGTGCTCGTCGCAGGGTCATCGGGATTCGTGGGCCGCGAGGTGGTCAGGCAGGCGCTTCTGGCGGGCTGCCAGGTCTTCGCCATGGTGCGCATGCAGGGCGAGGGCCACCTGGATGAAGAGGCCGTCAAATCCGGCCAGCTGGTGGCCGTGCCTTTCGGCGCGGAAGCGGAAGTCCTGGCCACGGGCTTCGGCCTGGACACGAGCCCCATCCTCATCAACTGCGCGGGCGTGCAGCGGGAGCGGCCCGGGCTGGATCTGGACATGGCCGGACCCGGCGTGGCGCGGGAACTGGCGGGTCTCGCGGATGACCTGGAGGCGCAGCGCCTCGTCCATCTGTCGCCGCTGCTCAAAGGCGATGATGCTTTCACCCGCGCCAAGCATAGGGCGGAGGACGAGATTCGCCGCTGCACACGGCCTACAGCCATCCTCCGCGCCGCGCCCGCCTGGGGTGTGAGCGACGCGCTGCTGGACGAAGTGGGCGCCTGGATGATGCGAAGCCCCGCCATCCCCCTCTTCCTGGAGGGAGTGCCCCTTCAGCCAATGGATGTGGAAGATCTCGCCAAAGCCCTGATGGCCGCTCAGCCCGGCGAGCAGGCGGTGGGCGGCGTCCGGCTCACCTGGGGTGAGGTGCTGGAAGCTGCGGCGTTGGCCGCTGGGAAGAAGCTCATGGGGCCCCACCTTTCGGAAATGACCACGCTCCTCCTCGCCCGCTGGTTCGGGGGTGGCAAGTTCGGGTCGGATCTCGTGCCCTTCACGGAAGCGGGTTTCCACCGCCATGCGCTGGGTTATGAAGTGGCGGAGAACGCCCTGCCCCGCCTGCTGGGCCGCGAGCCCCGCACCATCGCCGACTATCTCGCGAACGAGTGGCCTTACCGGACGGGCGCCTAAGCGCTTCAGCGCGTTGCCGCATAGTCGAAAAGCGCTGGCTGCACTGCGGGATCGCGCTTGGGTAGCAACACCATCTCCCGTTTCATGGCCTCGATCCGCTCACCGCGTCCGCGCGGGCGCGGGAACACAGCCGCGAAGGCCTTGCGCACGCCTTCGGCGTAACCGGACTCCAGGATGTGGAGCCAGCCCTTCTCCCGCAGCAGCGCATAGAAGGGATCCTGTGGCAGCAGGCTCACCCTTCCCGCCCAAGCTGAGGAGGCGCCGCTGGCCTTGGCGCGGCGGGCGAAGGCCTCCACATCCCGCACCGGCATGAGGGGTGCGGCGGCGATGCCCACGCGGATGCCCGCCTGCACCAGCCGCTCCACGGTGGACCAGCGGGTGGGGATGGGCGGCGCATCCGGCTCCGTCACCTGGCGCACGGTGTCGTCATCAGTCGGGATGCTGAAACCCACGCTGAGGCGCTCGCCGAAGGCCTTGAGGAGCCCAGAGTCCTGGAGGATGAGCGGAGACCGCGTATGGACGATCACGCGGGTGGTGGGGCAGCGCAGCAGCACTTCCAGGCAGCGGCGGGTGAGGCGCAGATCCCGTTCGATGGGCTGATAGGGATCCGTGGCAGAGGCCATGAAGACAGTCTGGTCATGGAGTTTGTGCCGTTCCCGCCAAAGCAGCTCCGGCGCGTTCATCTTCGGCGCGATCCAGCGGCCCCATTCCTCGATGCCATGCAGCGTGCCCCGCTCCGCGCCGGGCACCTGGGCCGGGTACTGGCGGACATAGCAGTAGCGGCAGCCGTGGCTGCAACCCCGGTAGGGATTCAGGGTGAAGCCGAAACCGTAGACCGGATCCTTCTGCGGGCGCAGGATGCTGCGGGCATCCTCCGGCTCCACGGAGGCGCCATGGAATAGGGCTGGGATCTCATGCGCGGCCTGGGCCATGCAGTGAGTTTCGTCTTATTTTCGCCTTCGTCAAGCCCCTCACCATTCCCGGTGAAAGACCTCCTGGACCATGAAGAAGGAACTCCGCTCCAGGTCCAAGCCTTCGCGCTGCTCCCGGAGCACCTCCTCCCAGAGCGGCTGCAATGCGGGGTCCGTCTTGAGCGTCTCGAAGGGCGACGCGTCCTTCATCCAGATGGTGACGACGCCATCGTAGGGCTCGCCCGTGCCTCGCGCGGTGCGGATCTCCATGTTCTCCGGCACGAGCAGGGCGGCATCCGCCGTCATCCTTAGCGCGCCCATGGCTTTCGCGACCTCGGCTGATTTCTCAAGGTAGATCCCCCACCAGGCCCGGAACTCCTGGACAGAACTGCCAGGCCTGCGCCGCATGCATTGGACGAACTTGACCATGGGGACCTCGAAGGGTGGCCCGAGTCTAGCTGGACTTCAGGCTTGGGCGGCCTCACCCGGTTTGGCGATGACATTGATGCGCCCCGTGTTCTCCAGGATGGCCACGCGCACCTGGTTGATCTCGGTGAGCCCCACGGCGCGGATGGCGCTCATGAGCTCATGGCGGGTGATGCGCTCGTTCTTCAGCATGACCTCGTCCACTTCGCCGTTGTGCACAAGGATCTGGGGCTTGCCCTCGAAGAAATTCTCCATGCGCTTGTTGCGCCAGGTGAGCCACCCCACCACGCCGTTCACCCCGATCAGGGTGAGCGCCAGCACGATGCCGGCCGTCACCGTGTTATCCCCGCCGTTCATGCTGTTCTGAACCGCGTTGCTGAGCACCAGGAGGAGCACGAGGTCGAAGGGCGCCAATTGGCCCACCTGCCGCTTCCCGGTGAGCCGCAGCGCCACGAGCAGGAAGATGTAGACCGCGAGGGCGCGCAGGACGAACTCCCACCAGGGTTGCGCCAGCTTCCACATGGAAGCGGAAACGGGCAGGCCGTCGAGCAGGGCGAAGTGGAGCATGGGCTTCTCCGGGGAGCACCTTCAAAATAGCAGCGGCGCCATCAAGCGCCGCTGCTGCCGGAGGACGGGAGCCGGATCAGAAGGTGATGACGAGGCTGGTGGTGAACACCGTGTCCGTCTTTTTCAACTGCACCGGCACCTGGCCGATCACCACGGGCGGTGTGGCCACGGGCGTCTGAATCACATCCACGCCCACGGAGGCGGGGATGTTCTTATAGGTGATGTTGTAGCCCGCCTGCAGCGCGATATGGCCGCTCATGGACACGGTGAGGGCGTTCTGCCAGACCCCCAGGTAGTCCTTGCTGTTCTTGAGGCTGTCCGTCACCTGGAGATTCGAGGTGAAGAGCGACGCGGCCAGGAACTTCTTCTCGAACGAGGCGCCGAAGGACCAGGTGCCGAAGCTGTCTTCGAAGCCCGGCGTCATGAGCACGGGCTTGATCTTCGTGTAGCCCAGGCCGAGATCCGTGCGGAACTTCGCGCGATCCTCCCTGATCCACCAATAGCCGAGACCGGCGTTGCCGATGGTGCGGCTGTCGATGCCGCCGGGCACATTGCGGTCCCAGCCCGCCGCGCCGAACCAGAAGAGGTGGTCGGTGATGTTGTGGTCGTAGCGGAGGTTGGCGAAGTAGTTCTCGGTGGTGGTGGCTGCCGTCTCTGTCTGCACCACGGTCACATTGTTCAGATCGGGGCCAGAGGCGGAACGGTTGAAGGTGGTGGTGCCCACGCGCACGCCGCCCGCGTTGAAGGCGAAGGTGGCGTCCGACCAGGTGTACTTGTACTCGTTGGCAAAACCTAGGGACTGGGACTTCGCGTTGCCGTCCACGGAAACGAAACTGAGGCTGGCCTTGTCGGTCCAGGGCCGCTTGGGCGTCTCCGCGGGCTTGGCATCCTGCGCCGCGAGCGCGGTGCCGGTCAGCGCTAGCAGGAGGAGCGGAGTGCGGGCGCCCGTCACTTGGACATGCCTGCTTCAAGGGCAATGGTGAAGGAGGCCGAGCCCAGCTCGGCGCCGTCCGCGCCCACGACCTTCACGGTCCAGGCGCCGTCATCACCTTTGCGGAAGGTCCGGTAGGCGTGCGTGCGGTAAGGGGAATGGGCGACCTTGAGATCCTGCTTGGACTTCTCCTGGCCGCCCTTGAGGAAGACGACCGTGACGGAGCCGTCTGTGATGCCTGTGACGCGCACCCAGGCGTGGATCTTGGTATCCGGGGCGATCTTGAAATCGCTGGACCCGCCGGTGAGCTCGTATTTCTCGATTCCGAGGCCGACCTTGACCTCGGCCTTGGGACCTTCAGGCGCCTGAGCGGCCAGAAGAGCGGGAGTAGAAAGCAGGATGAGAGCGCGACGCATGGTTCCTCCGGGATTGGATGGCCACGATTATGCCCCGGAGACGCTTCCAGCCCAAATCGCCAGCCCCTCGATCACATCCCGGACCCCAGGACCGAAACGGGCGTTGGAGATCCAGTCGAGCCCTTCCGGAAGGCTGCCCAGGGCCTGCGCCAGTCGCGCGCGGTGGCCCAGCTCGGGGCTAGGGATGGCGCGGTCAGCGCGCAGTTCCCGCACAGCCGAGGCTGCTTCCAGCTTGGGCACCCAGGCTTTCAATGCGGCGAAGACGCCCGGCCAATCTTCCAGCGCGGCATCCGTCGGGAACGCGCCGCCGATGAAGCTGCGGAGCTGCATGAGGCCCGCCGGGGCCGAATCCGGATCAATCCAGGACGGGGCGAGGGTGCCGAGCAGGCCGCGTCCTTCCGTAGGATGGATGAGGAAACCGAAACCATCCTTCAACGGCGCCAGAGGCGCGTGACGGCTGTGGAAGAGCCGCACACTGGTGTAGGGCATGGCGGCCAGCGCTTCCGCGCTCTGCGGCGCGAGCGAGCCCAGGATCCGCGTGGCCTCGAAGGCGGGACAGGCGAGGATGACGCGATCCACTTCGCGTGTTCCGCCAGAGCCACGCACGCGCCAACGGGCGTTGATGCGTTCGATGCCATCCGCCTTCAGGCCGCAGCGCACATTGAGCTGCGCGGCCAGCGCCTTCGGCAGCATCCCCATGCCGCCTACGGGCACACGCAATTCGCTGCGAGGTTCCGAGCGAAGCCCCTTGAACAACGAGCCCTTCGCCTCCCATTGACGCAACTTGGGCAGCGCATCCACGGAGAGCGATTCCGCGGATGCCGCGAGGATCCCCGCCACCATGGCGGGGAGGAGATGTTCCGCCGCGCCGCGGCCCAGGCGTCGGGCGACGAAGGCGGAAAGGCCCTCTTCCGGTTCTGCTGCGCGCACGGAAACGAAGGGCTCCAACAGCAGCCGCAACCGCGCGGACAGCGGCATCAAACGCGAAGTGAAGATCTCCGGCGGTTTCGCGGGCATGGCAATGAGCGAGCCGCCCTTCCCCACCCACCGCGTGCCATGGCCTGGGCTGCGGGTTTCCAAGCCGATCTCGGCGAAGAGCCGCTCCGCCGCGGAGCCTGGCGCCACGAGGACGCCCTGCGGACCTTTCTCGATGTGGCCGCCGTCCCAGGGAAGCGTCTGGACCCAGCCACCGACTTCAGATTCCGCCTCCCACACCTCGACGCTTTCACCGCGCTGTCGAAGGTGCCAGGCCGCGATCAGCCCGCTGATGCCGCCGCCGAGGACGAGCGTGGTCACGGAAGAGCTTCCATCGCGCGGCGGAAGAGGCAATCGAGATACCGGGGATCGGTCCCAGGCGTCTTCACGCGGAGGTAGGTGCGGATGCCGGACTTCTCAGCCAACTCCCGGTAGAGGATGTCCAGTTCGTGCAGGGTCTCGATGTGCTCGCTCACGAAACTGATGGGCACCACGATCACATCGCGCCCGCCGAAGGTCTTGAGGGTCGAGCGCAGTGAGGGAGAAAGCCAGCGGATGGGCCCCACACGGCTCTGGTAGGCCAGCACGCAGCCGCCCGACGTGTCGCCGATGCGCGCCTTGAGGGCGGCCACTGTGGCCTTGATCTCCTTCTCGTAAGGATCGCCCGCCTCGATCTGCTTCATGGGCAGGCTGTGGGCGCTGAAGATCACCGTCGCGTATGGCAGCTGGTCCAGCGCGGCGCGGATGCCTTCCACCAGCGGCGCGAGGTAGCCTTCGTCTGTCGCGTAGGAGTCCACGCCGGGCAGCACCTGCAACCCGATGGCGCTGGCTTCGCGTTGGAGTTCACGCACGCTGGAGCCTGTCGTGGCCTTGCAGTCATGCGGGTAAAGCGTGACGGGCAGGAGCTTCGTGATGCCATCGCGTTTCAGCGCCTTCAACAAACCGGCCGCCCGCGGTTGCGTGTATCGGAAGAGCAGCTTCACGGGTTCGTTCCGGCCCGCGGAACGCAGTAGCGCGCGCAGGCCAGCGGCCTGGGCCGCGCTCTCCTTCAGCAGCGGCGAGCCGCCGCCGATCTCCGCATAACGCCCCTGCGCGGCCTTGCGGCGCACACGGGCGATGCCCTTCGCGTAGGTGGGCTGGAACCACGCGGGCCCCGGCAGGCGGATCAGCTCCCGGTCCGCGAAGAGGTTGTAGAGGAAGCCTTCCACCTGGTCCAGGTTCACCGGGCCGCCGAGGTTGAGCAGCAGGATCGCGGTGTCGGGCTTCACACCGTCCTCGAGAACGCGGCTTTACCTGCGACCCCTGGCAGGTAGGCGTCGAAGGGCATGACGAGGTTCCGGACGAAGCGCTTGCCCAGCTCCGTGACGAAGATGCCCTCTTCGCTCAATTCGACCACGCCGTTGGGGACTTCCGCCTCCAACTGCTTCACGGCATCGCTGAAATGGCTCCGCTCCATGCCCCATCGGGCCTTAAGCTCGTCCCAACGCAACTCGAAGCGGCCCATGAGCTGGTGGATGACCCAGCGGCGCATGAGGTCCTCCTGTGAACAGACGAGCCCTTTGGACATGGCGAAGCGGCCCGCGTTCACGGCCTCCTCCCAGCGCGTGAGGATCTTGTCGTTCTGGTGGTAGACGCCGCCGATCTCGCTGATGGCGCTGGGGCCTATGGACACCATGTCCGTGCCGCCCTTCACCGCGTAGCCCATGAAGTTGCGGGTGAGGCGGCCGTCCTGGGCAGCCAGCGCCAGGGGATCACCAGGGTGGGCGAAGTGGTCCATGCCCACGGCCACATAACCAGATTTCGCCAGCAGTTCTGAGGCTAGCAACAGCAGGTCCAGGCGCTGTTCCGGATCCGGCAGCCGTTCCGCGGGAATGCTGCGCTGGTAAGGAAGCATCGCCGGCAGGTACGCGAATCCGTAAACGGCGAGACGGTCCGGATTCAGCTCCAGCACTTCCTCCAGTGTGCGGCGGAAGGTGTCGTGGGTCTGGCCCGGCAGGCCGTAGACGAGGTCCAGGTTCACGCCGTCGAAGCCTTCCACCCTCGCCTGCTTCACGGCAGAGAGCGTCTGGTCCCAGGTCTGGCCGCGGGTGATGAGGGCCTGCACATCCTCGTCGAGATCCTGCACGCCGAAGGAGACACGGTTGAAGCCCATGGCCCGCAAGGCCGGGAGCTGGTCGTCGGCGAGGAAGGTGGGGTCGGCCTCGATGGAGACCTCGGCGCCTGGCAACAACTGGAAACGGCGCGTGATGAGATCGAAGGTGCGTTGGAGATCCGGCACCGTGAGATAGGTCGGCGTGCCGCCGCCCCAGTGCATCTGCGACACGGCGCGGCGGTCCGGCAGGTGCCTGGCCCAGAGATCGGCCTCGCGCTCCAGGCTTTCCAGGAAGGCGCCCACAGGATCGTAATGCGGGCTCACCACCACATTGCAACCGCAGTAGGCGCAGCGGCGGCGGCAGAAAGGCAGATGCGCGTAGAGGCTCAGGGGCGACGGATCGCCGTTGGCGCGCTTGATGCCCTCGAGCAGATCCGCCTCCGGCAAATGCTCGTTCCAGACCGGCGGCATCGGATACGCCGTGTAGCGCGGGCCCGGCTTGTCGTAGCGCTGGATGAGCGTCCGCAGATCCGTGGTCATGACTTTACTTCCGCGATGACTTCCGCCAGCACGGCGGGATCCGTCTCGGGAAGGAGACCGTGACCCAAGTTGAAGATGTGGGGCGCGCCCTTCATGGCCTCCACGATCTGCCGCGCCTTGCGCCGCGCGGTTGGCGCGCCCGCCAGCAGCGCGCAAGGATCGAGGTTGCCCTGTAGGACCTTGCCTGGGAAGGCGCGGCGGGCTTCGGCCATGTCCAGCTGCCAAGGCACGGCGAGGCCTTCGCAGGGCAGCGCCGCGAGCGAAGGCTCCAGATGGCCGCTGCGGGCGAAGAAGAGCTTCGGCGCACCGTTCACCTGCGCGAGCGTGCGTGAGACGGCTGGCAGCGCGAAGGCGCGGTAGTCCTCGGGATCCAGCTCGCCGGCCCAGGTGTCGAAGAGCTGCACGGCTTGGGCTCCCGCGCCGATGTGCAGGTTCAGCAGCCGCGCGGAGGCGTCCGCCAGCTTGTCCAGCCAGGCCTGGGCCTTCACAGGCTCCTGATGGAGGAAGGCTTTGGCGCGGGCCCAGGTCTTGGAGCCCTTCCCTTCCAAGCCGTAGGCCAGCAGCGTCCAAGGCGCGCCAGCGAAGCCGAGCATGGCCACATGGGGCGGCAGCTGGGCCTTCACCTTTTTGATGGCCGCCTGCACGGGCTCGAAGATGGACTCATCTAGCGGTGTGTTCAGATCGATCTGATCCAGCGTCTTCGCCAGGCGCGGGCCGCCTTCGGGGATGGTCACGCCGCAGCCCAGCGCCTGCAGGATCACGAGGATGTCGCTGAAGATGATGGCGCCGTCCAGCTGCGGGAAGCGGCGGATGGGCTGGAGCGTCACCTCCGCGCTGAGGTCCGCGTCGTAGAGCAGCCGCTCGAAGGTCGCGTTCTCCCGGAGCGCGCGGTACTCAGGCAGGAAACGGCCCGCCTGCCGCATGAACCATACGGGCGGCTTGTCGAGCGTCTCGCCATTGAGGACGCGAAGAAGAGGCTGCATCAACACTCCAAAAACCGTTGTAACCGCGAATTCGCGCGAATTGGCGTCATTCGTGGTTCCCTTCAAAGGTCTTTGCCACCGCATCCACCGCCGCTTCGAACTTCGCCAGCTCTGCGTCACCGTGGGCGGCGCTGAGGAAGCCCACTTCGTAGCCGCTGGGGGCGAGGTAGACGCCGTTGTCCAGCATGAGCTTGTGGAGCTTGTTGAACTGGGCGATGGCGCCGCTCTCCACGCGGTCCGCGCGCTTCACGCCGGACTGGAAGAGAGGCCACAGCAGGCTGCCAGCGTGGGGGCAATGAAGGCCGGGGATGCGCTCGAAGACCTTCGCCCACTGCACGCCCTTGTGCTTCAAGTCCGCGTAGAGCGAGGGGGTGAGGCGCTCCAAGGTCGCGAGGCCCGCGGCCATGGCCACGGGATTGCCGCTCAGCGTTCCGGCTTGATACACGGAGCCGTCGGGCGAGATCACGCCCATCACATCCTTGCGGCCGCCGTAGAGGCCCACGGGCATGCCGCCGCCGATGATCTTGCCGTAGGTGGCGAGGTCTGGCGTGATGCCGTAGAGCTCCGCTGCGCCGCCGGGGCCCACGCGGAATCCGCTGATGACCTCGTCGAAGATGAGCAGCGCGTTATGCTTCGTGCAGAGCTCGCGCAGCCGCTTCAGGAAGGAGAGATCTTGGAGCAGCAGTCCATTGTTGGCGGGAATGGGCTCGATGATGGCGCAGGCCAGCTCGTCGCCATACATGAGGAAGACCTTCTCAAGGGCCTCCATATCATCCAGCGGTACCACCTGGGTAAGACTTGCCACGGCATCCGGCACGCCTGCCGAAGTGGGTTCGCCGAAGGTGACGAGACCGCTGCCCGCCTTCACCAGCAACGCATCCGCGTGGCCGTGGTAGCAGCCCTCGAACTTCAGGATGTGGCTACGGCCTGTGAAGCCCCGCGCCGCGCGGATGGCGGACATGACGGCCTCGGTGCCCGAGGACACGAAGCGCATCTTCTCGATGAAGGGCGCCATCTCCTTGATGCGCCGGGCCAGGGCCAGTTCGCGCCGGGAGGGCGCGCCGAAAGTGAGGCCTTCCCGCATGGCCTCCTGCACAGCGGCGAGCACATCCGGATGGGCATGACCCAAGATGAGCGGACCCCAGCTCATGCAGAGGTCGAGGAAGCGGACGCCGTCCTCGTCCTCGAACCAGGCGCCCTCCGCCCTGCGGAAGAACTTCGGCGTCCCGCCCACCGCGCGGAAAGCCCGCACCGGCGAGGACACCCCGCCGGGGAAATGAGTCAGAGCTTCGCTGAACAGGGAGTCGTTGGTCATGGTTTTCAAGGGGGCCGAGGGTCAAACCCAGCCCTTCTCCAGGGCTTCGCGTCCGGCGTAGGTGATGATGGCGTCGGCGCCGGCGCGGCGGATGGCAAGGAGGTGCTGGAGCATGAGCGCGTCGCCATCCACCCAGCCGCGCTCGTCAGCGGCCTTCACGGAGGAAAACTCGCTGGACACATGGTAGGCGAAGACAGGCGCGTGGCATGCCTCACGCAGGCGCCAGAGAAGATCGAGGTTCGGCAGCGCGGGCTTGACCATGAGGGCGTCGGCGCCTTCTTCGAGATCCATGAGGGCGTCGCGCAAGCCTTCACGGGCGTTGCGCGGATCCATCTGATAGGTGCGCCGGTCGCCGAACTTGGGGCTGCTGTCGGCGGCGTCGCGGAAGGGCCCGTAGTAGGCGCCCGCGTGTTTGATGGCGTAGGCGAGGATGCCCGTGTTCTGGAAGCCCTCCTCGTCCATTCGCACACGCATGGCGGCCACACGGCCGTCCATCATGTCGCTGGGTGAGACGAGATCAGCTCCTGCGCGCGCGTGGACGAGAGCCATCTCCGCGAGCAGGGCCACGCTCTCGTCGTTGACGACGGCGCCATCCTTCACGAGACCGCAGTGGCCGTGGTCCGTGTAGGCGCAGAGGCACACATCCGTCATCACCACGAGATCCTGCCCGAAGCGTTGTTTCAGAGCTGCGACGGCCTTGGGGACAACGCCTTCGGGATCATGGGCATGATGGGCATCGGGATCCTTCTCCGCGGGCACACCGAAGAGGAGGACGCTTTTCAGGCCGCGCTTGAGATCCGCCTCCGCCTGGCGGCAGGTGGCCTCGATGCCCGTGCGGCCGATGCCTGGAAGGCTCGCGATGGGCGCCACTCCCTCCTGCGCCTGCACGAAGTAGGGCTGCACGAAATGCCGGGGCCTCAGGTCGGTCTCGGCGACGAGGTCGCGCAGGGCCTGGGTAGCGCGGAGGCGGCGGGAACGGATCAACATCGATACGGCCTTCAAAAATCAGACGGACATCAAGAACGGTGCGATTCCAGCAATGCGCGAAGGGCTTCCGCCTTGGGCTCGCAGACGGCGTCGGCAGGCAAACCGGCTTCGGCGAAGACCTTGGCGGCGCTGTCGCCCCAGGCGAAGCGCTTCACACCGCCATCCACTTCCAGCAGCGCCAGCGCCTGCACGGGGCTGAGAGCCAGCACGGCGTCCACGGGCGGCAACTCCGGCACGGGGTTGGAAACCATTTCGGCGTGGGTGATCCAGGTGTGGATCTCCCACTTGGTCCCGCTGGCGAGTTTCTCCAGCGCCTCACGGGAGCGGTGGCCGCGCACCAGCAGGAACTCGCCGCCATCCGGAAAGCGCGTCTGGAGCAGGTCCCACAGGGCTTCGGCCTTGGGCTGCTCAGGAGCCACGATCTCCAGGCCAGGCCGGTCCAGCGCAGCTGCGGTGCCTTCGCCGGTGGCGAGCACGGTGGTGCCCTCGGGCAGCCACCAGGCCGCGGCCTCGGCGCCCGCGGGGCTGAGGATCATCACAGCCGTGGCCCGGTTCACGCGCACCGGGGGCGGGTTGCCCGTGGTCTGGATGTGTGTGGGGAAGTACGGCACGGGTTGCCAGCCCGCCTCCCGCGCCGCCTGGGCGAGAGGATGATGCTCGGGCCGGGAAATGGCTAGACGCATGAGACCCCCAACTGGCGCAGCACTTCACGCACCAGCATGGCAGCATCGCCGCCCTCGGCTAGGCCTCTGTGCACGCCGTCTTCTCCCGCGTAGGCCGCGCGGAGGCGGAAACCGCCGCCCTCCAGGTGCTCGGCGTGGGCTCCCAGAGGCTGCTGGCAGCCACCGCCGATGCCACGCAGGACGCGGCGTTCGAGCCATACCGCTTCGGCCGTCGGGAGGTCGTTGAGATCGGCGAAGGCCTCGATGAGGTCCGGCCGGTCCGCCCGCGTCTCCGCCAGCAGCGCGCCCTGCCCTGGCGCGGGCACGAGCTGGTCGAAGCGCAACGGCTTGAAGAGAAGCCCTGACAGGTCGAGACCCAACCGCCGCAGGCCCGCTCCCGCCAGCACGGCGCCGTGGAGGGGCGCGTCGCGGAGCACGCCCTCCTTCACGCGCTGCACCCGCGTGGGCACATTGCCCCGGAGCCAGGTGAAGGACGCGTTCGGCATGGCGGCCTTGAGCAACCGCTCGCGGCGCACAGCGCTGGTGCCGATGACGGGATCCGGCGGGGCGTCCTGTCGCAGCAGCAGCCAGTCGGAGGGATCCTCGCGTTCGGGGATGCAAGCCGTGACGATGCCTTCGGGCCGGTCCAGCGCCACATCCTTCAGGCTGTGGATGAGGAGATCTGCCTCCCCCGCCAGCAGCGCGGCCTCCAGCTCCTTGGTGAAGAAGCCCGTGCCGCCCACCTTATCCAGAGGGCCTTCCAGCCACTGGTCGCCGCTGGTGGTGAAGAGGCGCCAGCTGATCTCGTAGCCTTTGGCGCGGAGATGGTCCACGAGGGGCGCTGCCTGGGCCTTCGCCAGCTCTGAGCCCCGCGTGGCGACGATGACCTGCTTCAAGACGCCCCCAACTGGAGGATCTCCGCCACATTAGCGAGATGCTCTTCCGGCCGCCCGCCCTGGATGAGGGCGCGGTGGGCGAGGGTGCGGCCGCGCTGGAGCAGATCGCGGATGAAGATCTTCTGCTCGTCCGAAAGGTTCGACAGGCCGCCCAAGGCTTCGCGCTCCAAGCCGTTCCATGCGTCGTTGAGACGGTCCTGCGCGGCGCGCATCTCGCGTTTCTTCGCGCGCATCTCCGCGCGCCGGCGCAAGCGCGAGGCCGCGCCCGCGAGGATCGGCTCCGCTTTCAACGCGGCTTCGGCGCGTTGGGCGCGGGCCGTGGCGGTCTCCGCGAGGAAGACGCCCAGGTCGAGGCGGTGGACCCAGGGCAACTGCTCGAGGGCCGGTTCGGAATCCACGGGGAGCGCCAGATCAAGAATGCGCAGGGGCGCCCGCTTGGGCAGCCCGCCCCAGGCCTCCAGCGTGAAGAGCGGCATGGGGCTGGCCGTGGCCGTCACGAGGGCATCGAAACCATCGGGATTCCGCTGGAGATGGGACAGCGGCAGCACTTGCGTGATGCCCAGCTCGCCCGCCAGCTCCTCGGCCTTGGAGAGCGTGCGGTTGCAGAGCGCCACGCGGAAACCCCGCTCCGGCAGCCGGGCCGCGAGGTACTGGCTCATGGGGCCCACGCCCACGACGGCGATGGAGGCGCCTTCCGGCAGCGCGTCCGTGAGATGGCGGAGCGCCGCCGTGGCCACGCTGATGCTGCCATCGGCCATGCCCAGGCGGGCCCGGAGCCGCTGGCCTTCGCGGATGGCGTCTTCAAGGGAGGCGTGGGCTTCTTCACCCGCCGTGCCGATCTCGCGGGCCTGGACCA
>DASRXV010000052.1:0-47858 GCA_035687325.1 Holophagaceae bacterium | reverse complement strand
GATCTTCCTCATCAACATCCCCGTGGGCATCCTCGCCTTCACGCTGGTGACGGCGCTCATCCACGACCCGCCGTACCTCAAGCGCATGAAGAAGGGCGAGGGCAAGCAGATCGACTACATCGGCTTCGGGCTCATCGCCCTTGGCCTCGGCAGCCTGGAGATCGTCATGGACGAAGGCCAGCGCCACGACTGGTTCGGATCCAACTTCATCATCTTCTTCACGGCTGCGGCCGTGGTGGCGATCATCTCGATGATCATCTACGAGCTGAACCACGAGCACCCGGTGGTGAACCTGCGGCTGCTGAAGAACAAGAGCTTCGCCACCTCGTCCCTCATGCTGTTCACGCTGGGTTTCGTGCTCTACGGATCCACCTTCACGATCCCCGTCTTCCTCCAGACCATGCTGGGCTACGACGCGACCCTGGCTGGCATGGTGCTGAGCCCGGGCGGGCTCGTCATCCTCGTCTCCATGCCCATCGTGGGCCAGCTCATGCGGAAGGTGGACGCCCGCATCCTCATCGCCTATGGGCTCGGCATGACGGGCATCGGCCTCCTCATGATGTCGAGGTTCAGTCTCGCCACCGGTTTCAACAACGCGGTGTTCGCGCGCTGCGTGCAGTGCATGGGCCTGGCGGCGCTCTTCATCCCCATCAATGTGAGCGCCTATGTGGGCCTGCCCAAGGAGCAGATCAACCAGGCGTCGGGCCTGCTGAACCTCTTCCGCAACCTGGGCGGCAGCGTGGGCATCGCCATCCTCTCCACGATCCTCGCCCGGCGCTCGCAGTTCCATCAGGCCCAGCTCGTCCACAACATGGTCCCCGGCAACCCGGCCTACGACGGCTTCATCGCCCACGCCCAGGCGGGGTTCATGAGCCAGGGCATGGCGGCCGTGGACGCGGCCCACGCCGCCATGGGCGCCGCCTACGGGAAGCTCGTCCAGCAGGCCGCCCTGCTCGGAATGATGGACACCTTCTGGGTCGTGGCCGTCATCTGCTTCCTCATCCTCCCCATGGTCTTCCTCATGAAGCGACCCGCCCCGCCGCCGAAGGGCGAGGCCATGCATGTGGACTGAGGACGCCCTATCCTTCGGGCGGAGCCGGATCATGGACCGCCGTTTCAAGGACCGCATCGAAGCTGGACGCCTTCTGGGGGAGGCGCTCAAACGCTATGCGGGCCGCGGGGATGTGATCGTGCTGGGCCTGCCTTGCGGGGGTGTGCCCGTGGCGGCCGAAGCGGCCCGGATCCTGGGTGCCCCGGTGGATGTGTGTCTCGTCCGCAAACTGGGCACTCCTGGTCACGAGGAGCTGGCCATGGGCGCCATCGCCTCCGGCGGCGTGCGCGTGCTGAATGAAGATGTGATCCGGTCGCTGGGGATCTCCGGCCGTGCCATCGAGGCCGAGGCCGCGCGCGAAGGCGCCGAGCTGGACCGGCGGGAGCGGCTCTACCGCCAGGGGCGGCCACCGCTCGAGGTGCGGGGTCGCACCGTGATCCTCGTGGACGACGGCATCGCCACCGGCGCCACCATGCTCGCCGCCATCCGCGCTCTGCGACAGATGCAGGCGATCTCGATCGTCGTGGCCGTGCCTGTGGCTCCGCCCTCGACCCTCGCGGAACTGGAACGGGAAGTGGACCGGACGGTCTGTCTGCTTCCCGAGGAATCCCTTGTCGCCGTGGGCTACTGGTACGAGGACTTCCGCCAGACCACCGACCGCGAGGTTCAAGCCTGCCTCGGGTCTGTGCCAAAATGACCCTTCGGGGTTCCGTAGCTCAGCTGGATAGAGCGGTCGCCTCCTAAGCGACAGGTCGGTGGTTCAAATCCACTCGGAGCCACCAAATCGGGTTTTTTAGGATTGCGAAATAAAAGCGAAAGTATAGACTTGGGGCCATGGCCAAACCATCGCCCCTGTTCGAATGCACCGCCTGCGGCGCGCGGTATTCCGCGCCCTTGGGCAAATGTTCCGGCTGCAACGCTTGGGGCACCGTGGCGGAGGCCCGGGGCTCGCTGCGCAAGGATCTGATCCGCGCGGGCAGCGCCTTCGCCGTGAGCGAGCACTCGGGGCCCATCCGGCTCGCTGAAGTGGAGATGACGGACACGGCCCGCACACCCACGGGTGTGGAAGAGCTGGACCGGGTGCTGGGCGGCGGCGTGGTGCCGGGCATGGTGGTGCTGCTGGGCGGCGAACCCGGCATCGGCAAGAGCACGCTGCTACTGCAGTGGGCCGCGAAGGCCGATGGCGCGGTCCTCTACGCATCGGGCGAGGAAAGCGAGCGGCAGATCAAACTCCGGGCCCAGCGCCTGGGCGCCGAAGCGCCGGAGCTGCACCTGCTCGCCGAAACGGATGTGCGCCGCATCCTCGAAGCCGCGGACCGAATGAAGCCCGCCCTCCTGCTCATCGATTCCATCCAGACGCTCTTCGATCCCGAATTCGAGAGCGGCGCCGGCAGCGTGAGCCAGGTGCGCGGCTGCGCGCAGATGCTGGCCCGCTGGGCCAAGGCCACGGGAACGCCCCTGGTGCTGGTGGGCCATGTGACCAAGGACGGCGGACTCGCGGGCCCGAAGGTGCTGGAGCATCTCGTGGACACGGTGCTCAGCTTCGAAGGCGACCGGCACCATCACCACCGCCTGCTGCGCTCCCTCAAGAACCGCTTCGGCGCGGCATTCGAGCTGGGCGTCTTCGCCATGACGGAGAAGGGCCTGACGCCCGCGGAGGGCAACCCCTTCTTCCTCGATGCCGAACCGCGCCCCGGCTGCGCCGCCACCGTCATCCTCAGCGGGACGCGACCCATGGTGGTGGAGATCCAGGCGCTGGTGGCGAGCGCCGGCCTGGGCATCCCGCGCCGCACAGCCCTGGGCATCGATGGCCAGCGGCTGGCGATGCTCTGCGCCGTGGCCGAACGCCGAGGCGGCATCCAGCTCCATGACCGCGATGTGTACCTCAATGTGGCGGGCGGCCTGGAGATCGAAGACCCCGCGGCCGATCTTGCCGTCATCGCCGCCCTCGCCAGCAGCGCCACCAGCCGCCTGCTCGCGCCGAAATGCCTTTTCATGGGCGAGGTGGGCCTCACCGGCGAAGTGCGCCCCGTGGCACAGCTGCCCCTGCGCCTCCAGGAAGGCGCCCGACTTGGCTTCTCAGGAGCGGCCGCTCCCCGCGCCGGCCATGAAGGCAAACAACCTCTGGAACTCTTCCTCGAAGGCTCCGTCGAACGCCTGCGCGCCAAGCCCTGGATGAAGGGGGCAGTGGAGGAAGTCTGAGTTTCGCGAGTCTAATGGTTCTATGCGCTCCATGACCGCCTTTGCCGAACTCATCCGCCCTTTCGGAACGGGGCGCCTGCGGCTTTCGCTGCGCAGCGTGAACGGCAAGGGACTGGACCTCAACCTGCGGCTGCATCCTGCGCTGTTCCTGCTGGAGACGGCACTGCGGACGCGAGTCCATGGGGCAGCCAAACGGGGGAAGCTTGATCTCGCTGTGGAGCTGCAGGACGCGCCGGAGTTAGAACCCCAGGTGAACCGCGCCCTGCTCCGCAGTCTCGCCAAGACCTGGCAGGAGGACGCCGAGTGGCTCGCGCTCCCGCCCATGACGGCGGAGGCCTTCTTCCGCGTGCCCGGCGCATTCCTGCCCCCGGATTCGGATCTCGCGGAGCGGGTGGAGGCGCCGCTGGTCGAAGCGCTTGACGCCCTGCTGGCGGACTGGAACACGAAGCGCGCGGCGGAAGCGGATCGTCTGACACCCTTTTTCGAAGCAACTATGGCCCGCCTCAGGACCCTGCACGGCGCGCTCCAGACCGAGGCCGAAGCGCAAGTCGCTGAACTGCCCGGTCTCTACGCAGCGCGGCTGGAGCAGGTGCTCAAGGACGCCCGGCTCGAAGGCCAGCTCCCGGCCGAGCGGCTGGTGGCGGAGGCGGGAGCCCTTGCCGAGCGCCAGGATGTGCGCGAGGAACTGGTGCGTCTCGCGGCCCATCTCGACGACTTCGGCGCGAGGCTCGGCAAGGGCGCGCTCGAGGGCAAGTGGACGGATGTGTGGGCCCAGGAGGTGCTGCGCGAGCTGAACACCTGCGGCTCCAAGTGCAAGCGCCTCGCCATGACCCGCGCCGTCATGGAGGCCAAGGGCGCGCTGGACCAGCTTCGCGAGCAGGCCGCCAATCTCGAATAGGGATCAGGCTTCTTCCCAAGGCAGCTTCGATGGATCCGGCTGGGATGTGAGGACCTCCACCATCGGCGTCCGGACGACCTCGTGGAGGCGCTGGGCCACCTTCGACCCCAGCTGTTCCGATGTGATGTCCGCTCCCGACATCACGCCCACCCAGGCGTCCCGTCCTGCGTGCTTGGCCACATAAAGGCAGTGGTCCGCCACATCCACCACTTCCTCCCAGTTCATGTAGTCCGGCTCCGCGCAGAGGAAAGGCATGAGCGCGAACCCGATGGAACAGGTGCGGCGGAGAGAACGGCCGTCCCCTAGGTCGAACGCGTGGGCGGCCATGCGGCTGCGGATGCGCTCCACGAGCACGATGGCCTCCTTGCGCGCGGCGTTGCGGGCCACCACCAGGAATTCCTCGCCGCCCCAACGGACCACGGTGTCCGAATCCCGGGTGGCCTCCTTGAGGATCACCGCCACCTGCTGCAGCACCAGGTCCCCGGCCGCGTGGCCGTAAGTGTCGTTCACTTCCTTGAAGTGGTCGAGGTCCACCATGACCAGCACCAGGTCGATGTTCACATGGGAGCGGTCCCGGCGGTGGTCCAGCAGCTCGCGGTGGGTGCGGCGCACCCGGGCCGTGTCCTCTGGCATGCAGACGCCCAGGTACCTGCGGTTCTTCAAGCCGGTGAGTGAATCCGTCACGCTCTGCGATTGCAGCGCGTCGTTGGCCGCCTCCAGCTCCGCCGTGCGGGCGCGCACGAGCGCCGCGAGTTCCTCATTCCGGTTCCGCAGCGCAGCCACGCGCCACCCGATGAAGGCCGCCACAGTGCCTGCCAGGGCCAGCATGGCCAGCGCGCGGAACCACCAGGTCTGCCACCAGGGCGGCCGCACAATGAACGAGAAGGAAGACTCCGGGCCCCAAGGGCCTGCATCCACCCGCGAACGGACGCGGAAGGTGTAGGTCCCGCCAGCGAGCGCCGGATAGCGCGCCTCGCCGGAATCGGCGGCATGCCGTCCCGGCTCGAGTCCCTCCAGCTGAGCTTCGGAATGGGTGCGCCCCTCGCCGAGGAAACTCAGTCCGGCAAAGCGCGTCAGAAGCGTGCCGTCGCGGTGCGATACCTCCGGGCCGGCCAGGGACGGGTCGAAGCCGCGGTCCCCGAGCGTGCAGGAGAGGAAGGCCGTTCCCGGCGGCGCCGGCGGCCCCTGATAAGAGCCCGCGTCGAACCGGGCCAGGCCCGAGCTGCTGCCCACCCAGACATCCCCGCCGGGATCCGCGAGGAAGGCCATGTTGTCGATGTCCTCGCCCACAAGGCCGTCGCTCAGGCCGAAGTGCTGCAGGCTGCCGCCCTGGATGAGGAAGACGCCGCGGCCCGTGCCCGCCCAGATGCGTCCCTGCCCATCCTCGCCCAGCATGTAGATCTTTTCGTGGTCGAGCCGATCTCCGGGAACGGGATGGGGCTCGGGCTCGAGGGAGCCATCGGCCCGGAAACGGACGCGGCTGAGGCCCACGGGTTCGAAGTAGCCCACAAGGACACTGCCATCGCGCAGTTCGAGGGCGTAAGCCACATGCGTCTGCTTGAGGCCGTCCCGGTCCGTGTAGCGCCGCCATTTCCCCCCGCTGAGCACGGCCAGTCCATGGGCTCCGCAGGCGTAGATCCGCCCGGATGCGCCCTCTGTGAGCCCGTTCACATATTCATCCAGGGTGCCGGATGGCAGCTGGACCGGCTCGAAGTGGAGCGGTTTGCGATGGGTATCCGCCTTGTAGAGGCCGGCATCTTCCGTGGCGGCCCAGAGCGTCCCTCCGGGGCTCATGAGCAGCCGGAAGATGCGCGACCCGCCCAGGCCCGAAGAGACGCTGTAGGTGCCGTCGATGCGTCCGCTGCGGGGATCCCAGTGGGAGACGATAGAAGGCAGGCTGCCGAGATAGAAGCTGCCATCCTCCGCCTGCGCGGCCGTGCGGATCACCTTGCCAGCCGTGGCTGGCACCGCCTTCCAGCCCTCCGGGCCCGCCACAGCGAGGCCGCGGTCGGTGCCCGCGTAGAGCCTGCGGTCGCGATCCCGGAAGATGGTCCAGACCACGCTGTCGGGCAGGCCGTCGGCGGCCGAGTAAGCCCGCCACAAGCCCCGGCCGAGGAGGCGGAAGACCCCGAGTGAACCGATCCATAGCGAGCCTTCCCGGTCCCGGAGCGCGTCCCGGACATAGGGCGTGGGGAGGCCGTTCGCGGCCTGCAGCCGGGTCCAACGGCCGTTCTGCAGCGTCCACAAACCCTGGTCAGTCGGCACAAGCAATCCTCCGCCGCTGTCCAGGCGCAGGAGGGCTTTGGCGCTGGTGGGCGGGAGCAGGCCGGGAGCGGCGTCCTCGAACCGCGCCGCGCCGCGCCGCAGCACCCAGAGATGATGCGCATCGCGGGCCCAGACTTCCCCATTAGGATCCTGCAGGATGGCATCGATGCGCTCCCCGCCGAACCCGCCCTGCCAATCCTGCCAGCGGCCCCGCTCCCAGCTGCGGATCCGCGCGACACCGTTTTCCAGAGAAGCGGTCCAGATCCGGCTCCCCGGGGACGCGATGGCCGTCGGCTGCCCTCCAGTCCAACCAGAGATCAGCGCGAAGGCGCCATCGTCGTGTTGCAGATACGGTCCCTGAGCGAAGGCCACGCACAACCGGCCCTTCTCATCGGCATCGAGCCCTTGGACAGGGCCCTCCGGCAAACCTTGGGCGGCACCTGCTGCCACGAAACGGCCGGACGCTTCCCTCGCGAGACCCTGGAAGGTGGCCGCCCAGAGATGGCCCTTGCCGTCCTCCTTCAGCGCCGTCACATAACTGGAAGGCAGGCCCTCCTCCGTGCCGTAACTGTGGAACCGCTTACCGTCATAACGGTAGAGGCCGTCCTCGGTGCCAACCCAGAGGAAGCCCGTCCCATCCTGCGCGAGGCACTGCACAGCCTGGTTGCCGAGCCCTTGCTCCGTGCCATAGGCGCGGAAGGTGAAGCGGCCCTCAGCCAGCGCCTCCTGCGCGCGGACGCTCCCGGGGAGGAGGACCAGCAGCAACAGGGCGACGCGGAAGAGGCGGAGGGATGGAAGCAGGGTGCCTCCGGAGCGGACAGGGGAAGGAAGGAAATCTGCCTCCACCTTAAGGCCTGTCCGTGGATTAGGCGAGGATCCCGCCTTACAGATTCAGCGGGGATCGTAGGCCAGGTCCATGTCCGCCTGCCAGGCGCCGTAGAGCGCAGTGCGCGTCCAGTCCGTGGAATCGGGATGCAAGCGCCGCATGCGCCGCGAGATGAACCACACGCTGCCGTCCTTCATCCGCAGCTGATCGTAGGGCGCGTTGCGGACCTTGGCCATGTCTTCCGGCGGCACGCTGCCGGGGAACACGGCCAGCGCGTAACGGCGCGCGAGGAGATCCTGGGCCCAGGTGCGGCCCTCCATCCTCGCGGGATCCTCAGGGAGATGCACTTCGGCGATGGCGGCATTGCCGTGGCGGAACCCGTCGAAGCGCGCGAGGTAGACCTCACCGGTGTCCGAAGCGGCGAGACGGAAGGGACCGCTGCCGATGGCATGAGGGCCCGCCCCGGTCATGAGCACAGCGCCAGGCGAGGAAAGGCGCCGCGACAACTCCCAGGGCTCCTTGAAATCCAGATCGAAGGTGCGGTCATCCACCACCGTGGCCTTGGCGCCAGATTCAAACGGCCCTGCTGGCATGTGGCGGAGCGCCGCCAGCGTCCAGCGCGCGTCCAGCAGATGGCCATCGTGGAGCCGCACGGCCTGGCGCAGCTGCACGCGCCAATGGCGGTGATTGGGGCTCTCCCACAAAGACTCCGCCAGCAGGCCCGTCCACGCTCCATCCGCGGCGGGAGCCAGCAACGGTTCGCCCACCTGCCGGAGGATGAAGGCGTGGAGGCCCGGCCCGGACGGCAACAGCATCTCCAGCTTGGCCTGGTCCTGCCCCGGATCAGGATTGGGCGCCGTGAAGAGCGGCCCGTCAGAGGCCAGCGGCACGGGAACGAGATGGTTGCGGCTCCACCAGAATCCGGCGGCGCCCGCGGCCATGAGCAGAAGGAGGACGCCTGCGATGAGCCCGCGCTTCATGCACTCCTCCAGGTCGAATCCTTCAGATGGCCTTGAGCAAGAATGCCAGGGGCGTCAACCGCGCGACTGTCTCCTCGATATCGGCTGGATCCAGGTCGCGGTGGGTAATGAAGCGGACGGCGTTGCCCACAGGCAGCGCATGCACGCCCGCATCCGTCATGCGCGTGAGGACGGCGCCGGGATCGGCCACGGGCACCAGCAGGATGTTCGTCTCGGGCATCGGCAGCTCCGCACCCAATTCGCGCAGGCCCTCGGCCAGGCGCCAAGCTTTCGCGTGGTCCTCATGAATGCGCGGGATGTAATCGAGCGCCACGAGCCCGGCCGCGCCCACGACGCCGCCCTGTCGCACGCCGCCACCCAGCATCTTGCGCGCGCGCTTCGCGTCCTCGATGAAGGGCTTCGTGCCGCAGACCAGCGAGCCCATGGGCGCGCCCAGCCCCTTGCTGAGGCAGACCTGGACGGAATCCACGCCCGCCGTGAGGTCCCGCAGCGGCAGGCCCAGCGCTGCCGCCGCATGCCAGACGCGGGCGCCGTCAAGATGCACCTTGAGGTTCGAGGCCTTCGCCGCCGCGACGAGCGCGTCGTGCTCCGCCTTCGGGATGACCGCGCCGCCCGCGAAGTTGTGCGTGTTCTCCAGGCAGAGCAGCGCCGTGCGCAGGTTGTAGTAGGGACCGGGCCTGCCCGCCGCGGCAGTGACCGTCTCGGACTTTGGTCGGCCCGGGCCGCCATCCCAGGGCAGCGCCTCCGGCATCCCGCCCGCCAGCCACGCGCCCGTGCCCAGCTCCGAGCCCAGCACATGCGATTTTTCCGGCGCGAGGAAACGGTCGCCGCGATTCAAGTGCAGCATCAACGCGATGAGGTTCGCCATGCAGCCGGTCGGTGTCCACAGCGCGGCCTCCATACCCAGCAGGTCCGCGACGCGCTCTTCCAGCCGCCGGAGCGTGGGGTCGCCTTCAAGGACATCGTCCCCCACTTCCGCCTCCGCCATGGCCCGGCGCATCTCCGGGGAAGGCTTGGTGACAGTGTCAGAACGGAAATCCAGCGATCGCATGGGGCGATTGAAACATGTCTATGCCAGTGTTCAAAGGCGGTTCACAGAACCCTTGCCCGCCTCGAGGATCCGAGGCCGCGCCGCGAAGAAGCTGAAAGGGCCGGATGGGCATGAGCCGTGGGACACTGGTGCTTTCGCGCCGGAGCCACTCCCATGCATCTTTGGCACGCCATCCTGCTTGGCCTCATCCAGGGCCTCACAGAGTTCCTCCCGGTGTCCTCCACGGCGCATCTGACGCTGGCGGAGAACCTGCTCATGGGCCAGAGCATGCCGCTGGCCTTCGACATGCTGCTGCACGCGGGCACGCTGGTGGCGCTCATCGTCTACTTCCGCCGCGAAGTGGCGGAAGTGGGCCGCGGCATCGTCGGCCTCAGTGTCGAGGGCCGACACCTGGCCTGGCTGCTGCTGGTCGCCATGGTCCCCACGGGCATCCTCGGCCTGCTCACGCGGCACACGAAAGAAGTCGCCAAGGACCATGTGTGGATTTTCGGCATCTGCCTCATCCTCACGGCCTGGATGCTCTTCACGGCGAATGAGAGGGCCAAGAAGCGCGAAGGCCGCGAGCTCGATCAGGCCACTTGGAAGGACGCCGCCTGGGTGGGCGCCATCCAAGGCATCGGCGGCGGTTTCGGCCTGTCGCGATCCGGCTCCACGATCTCCGTGGGCGTCTTCAGCGGACTGGGCCTGCCTTCCGCCACGCGCTTCAGCTTCCTCCTGGGCATCCCCACGATCCTCGCCGCTTCGCTCGTAGAGGGCGGCAAGCTGCTCAAGCCGCTGCTGCTGCATCAGCCCCTGCCCCAGGACCTGCTCATCCCCGCGGGCGGCGTGAGCCCGCTCCTGGCCTGCATCGTGGGCATCGTGGTGAGCGGCGTGGCGGGCTACTTCGCCATCGGCATCCTCGACCGGTTCACCCGCAAGCCGCGCCTCAACGGCTTCGCCTTCTACTGCCTCTGCATGGGCATCTTCATGGTCATGTACGGCACCCTCGGCATCGACGGCTTCTGGGGCCTCAGCTCCATGGGCCACCCTTGAAAGGCATGGCGATGAACATCCCGGACCACTACCGCGCCCTGTACCGGACCTGGCTGCGCTACGCCATCGTGATGATGGTGTTCGGCCTGCTCATCGGCCTCTCCTTCGAGGAATCAGCCAAGCGCGCACCGGTCTCCGACCTGCTTCCGGCAGGCCTGCACATGGAGGCGATCCTGCCCCTGGCACTGGTCCATGGCCACGCCTTCCTGCTGGGCGCGGTGCTGCCCCTGGCCCTCGTGTTCATGCTGCACCTCGGCCTCACGCTGGGCTTCCGCCCCTTGGGCGCGAAGACGCTGAAGACCGCCACCTGGCTCTACCTGCCGGGCTCGGCCCTGTCCGTGGCGCTGCTGCTCTACAAGGGCTACCACTGGGTGCTGGGCGTGCGCTTCGGCCACACGGATTTCGCGGCCTGGAACGGCGCCTTCTTCGGCGGCAACCAGGCCCTCCGCGCCGCCAGCTACGGCATCGCGCACACGGCGATGGCCGTGGGCATGGCCGTCCTCGTGATCGCGTTCTGGCGGAGCATGAACGCCAAGGAAGATTGAGCCCCTCCCGCTGACCGGCCTTCCCGCGCCGTTCGTCCACCCGGGAGGGCCGTTCGCCGAATCGGCGGACAGGCCCCACGGCGGAACCTTAGACTGATCCCGTTCCTCACGGGAGACAGCCATGATCCAGCTGCGGGATGTCCATAAATCCTTCGATGTCCGCGACAAGCGGACCCGCAAGAAGATGCGCGTGGACGCCGTGCGCGGCATCTCCCTCAATGTGGAGCCTGGAGAGATCTACGGCCTGCTGGGCCCCAACGGCGCGGGCAAGACGACGACCCTGCGCATGATCGCGGGCCTCATGAAGCCCGACCAGGGCTCCATCGAGGTCTGCGGCCTGGACACCCGGACCCGCGGCGAGGATGTGCGCGGCAAGCTCGCCTACCTCGCGACCGACATGCAGGTCTACGAGCGCTTCACGCCCCGCGAACAGCTGCGCCTATTCGGCGAGATGCAGGGCGTGGAGGCCGCCACCGCCGAACGGCGCGGCATGCACCTGCTGGAGCGGCTCAGGCTCTCGGACTTCGCCGATGTGAAGATGAACACCTTCTCGACCGGCCAGAAGCAGAAGGTGAACATCGCCCGGGCGCTGCTCCACGACCCCAAGGCAGTCATCTTCGACGAGCCCACCACGGGCCTCGATGTGCTCACGGCCAAGACCGTGCTGGATTTGCTCCAGCTCATGAAATCCGAAGGCCGTGCGGTCATCGTCTGCACCCACGCCATGCCCATGGCGGAGGACATCTGCGACCGCGTCGGCATCATCTTCGACGGCAAGCTGCACGGGGACGCCCCGCCCAGGGACCTCCTGCGCGCCCGCCACGCCCGCAGCCTGGACGAAGTCTTCTTCCAGCTGGCCGGCGAGAGCGAAGCGGCCATCGCCTGAACCCGACATTCAACGACCCTGAGACGGAGGCCCGATGCGCGGCGCATGGCTGATCATGAAGAAGGAACTCCTCGAACTGTCGAAGGACAGGCGCACCTTGTTCTTCACCTTCGCGATGCCCCTGATCCTCTACCCGGTCATCTTCGGCGTGATGGGCAAGATGTCCATGCGCGACGAGGCGGACCGCAAGAGCAGGCCGTCGCGGGTCTATCTGGTGGACCCGGGTTCGGTGCTGGCACCCGCGCTGCAGGCGGACCCCAAGGATTTCCAGATCGTGGCGGCGCCGGAAGGCGGCCTCAGCAAGGCGCTGCGCGACAAGAAGCTGGAGATGGCGCTGGAAGTCCCCGCTTCCGCGTCCGAGGATCTGAAGGCTCAGCGAACACTCGCCCTCACCGCCACCATCAACAGAGCGGAGGACGATTCCCAGCTGGCTCTCAAGCGCCTCAACGACCTGCTCAAGACGCAGGACAAGACCTGGGTGGACACCCGGCTCCAGGCCCTCAACGCTTCCCCCCAGCTGGCCGAACCCTCGAAGGTCGAGGTGAAGAACGCCGCGGACCTCGCGCTCGAGCTGGGCAAGAGCCTCGGCATCTGGATCCCCTACATCATCCTCATCAGCATGTTCAGCAGCGTCATGGGCCACGGCTCGTCCATGACCGCGGGCGAGCGGGAGCGCGGCACGCTCATGAGCCTGCTCTCCACCCGCATCTCCCGCGGGCAGATCGCCCTCGGCAAGCTGATGGCGCTCTTCGCGCTGGGCGCCCTCAGCGTGGTGTCGAATGTCGCGGGCTCGGCCATCGGCTTCAACATGCTGGGCCACGATATCGCCGCCCAATCCGCGGCCACAGGCGCTCCGGCCACCACATCCCTGCTCCAGATGGCCAGCCCCTCCACTCTGGGGCTCACCCTGCTGCTCCTGGTGCCCGTGTCATTGGTGATGGTGGCCTTCGTCATGACCGTCGGCATCCGCGCCAAATCCCAGCGCGAGGCCGCCACGGCCCTGATGCCCGGCATGTTCGTCATCATCATGCTCGGGGTGTTCTCCATGGCCCCCGGCATCGAGAAGATGTCCATCATCCCCTTCGTGCCTATCATCAACGCCAGCGTGGCCATCCGCGAGATGTTCGGCCAACAGTTCAACTGGGTCCACTACCTGCTGGCCCTGGGCATCAACACCACCGCGGCGATCGCGTTCACCGCCCTGGCGACCAAGACCCTCAACCGGGAAGATGTGCTCTTCAAGTCCTGAACAGTGGCATGCGTCCGAGGGGCGGCCCGGCCAGGGCCGCCCTTTGTCTTTCCTGGCTCTGGTGCATAATGGCCCTAAGGCATGAGGTCAAGCATGGTGACGAAAGCCAAAGGAAAAGCCCCTGAGCGCGCGGCGCACCCGCACGCGGCCGAGCTGGCCAAGGCAGTGAAGCTGGTGGACTCGGGCAAGCACGCGGAGGCCATCAAGCCTCTGGAGGCGCTGGCCGCCGAGACCACCGGGGATCCGGCCTTCCACCGCTGCGTCATGTCCTACCTCCACCTGGCCCAGGCCAAGGTCCATCCCGCCAAGGCCGCCGCCGAGACCGCAGAGCAGGAGGCCCAGTCCCTGCTCAACCACCGCGACCACGCGGGCGCCCTGAAGGTGCTGGACAAGGCCATCAAGGCCCACCCCAAGAAGGGCCTGCTCCACTACCTCGCCGCCACGGCCTACGCCCAAGCCGGCAAGGCCGAGCCCGCCGCAGAGAGCCTGAAGCAGGCCATGGCGCTGGACCAGTCCGCGCTCTTCCTCTTCCGCCTGGAGCCCGACTTCGCCGAGCTGCGCAAGTCCTCGCTCTTCGCGTTCACCGAGAACGACTAAGCGGATATGCCGCTTCAGGCCGAATCGCCGCTCCGGGTGGTCGCCATCGGGGGCGGCACGGGCCTGTCCGCGCTGCTGCGGGCCCTCAAACGCGAGGCTGCCCGCGCCCGGGATCCTTGGCGCCTCACCGGCATCGTGGCCGTCTCGGATGACGGCGGCTCCAGCGGGCGCCTGCGGCAGGAATTGGGCGGCATCCCGCCCGGCGATCTGCGGAACTGCCTCGGGGCCCTCACCCGCGAGGACTCGATCCTGTCGGACCTGCTCAACTACCGATTCAAGGGCGACGGCTCCCTGGCCGGACACTCCCTGGGCAACCTCATGCTCTGGGCCCTGGCGGACCTCTCCGGGGACTGGGTCCGCGCCATCCGCCAGCTCTCCTCCGTGCTCGTGACGGCCGGGCAGCTCTACCCCGCCACCGCCACGCCCGTCACGCTCTGCGCCGAGGATGCCAACGGAAAGCGGCTCGAAGGCGAATCCGCCATCAACCACGCCCGCCCACCCCTCAAGAGCCTCTGGATCGAGCCCAAGGACGCCGAGCCCCTGCCGGAATCCGTGCTGGCCTCGCTGCGGGCGGACCTCATCCTGCTGGCGCCAGGCAGCCTCCACACTTCCACCATCGCCAACCTGCTCATCCCCGAGTTGCGGGAGGCCGTGGCCCGCTCCGGCGCGCCCGTGGTCTATGTGGCGAACCTCATGACCGAGCCCGGCGAAAGCCATGGCCTGGACCTGGAAGCCCATGTGGCCGCCATCCAGGACCTGGGCCAGATCCGGCTCTCCGCCGTGCTGGCCAACAACTCCCCTCTACCCGCCGATATGGCCCGGCGCTACACGGACGAGGGCGGCCAGCCCCTCCGCGCCGACCGCGATGAGCTGGGGGGCGTCCCCGTCCTCCGCCGCCCCCTCCTGGACCCCGAGGCTGGCATGGCGCGGCACCATCCGGACCTGCTCAACCAGGCCATCCGAGAGCTGTTGCCGAGGCTTTAGGCCGCATGGTCATTTATCGCGTGACGCCCCGGGCTTTCCCACCGCGCTAGACTGTCTGTCCACTACGAGGCGGCATGTCGCTCAAAGGAAACCTGGCGACCATGGGGCTGGAGGATCTCCTCCAGTGGCTCGCCGTGGGCAAAAAGACAGGCGTGCTGGCCATGCGCGGCACCGCGTACATGAAGACCATCGCCTTCGAGGACGGCCGCATCACCTCCGCCAGCTCCACGGACCCGAAGGAATACCTCGGCCAATTCCTCCTCGCCTACAACCGCATCAACGAGGCCCAGCTGCGCGAGGCCCTGGCCGCGCAGGAGGACGAGAACGAGCTGCTGGGGCGCATCCTCGTGAACCGCCACCTCGTCACCGAGAACGAGATCCGCCGCATCATCCATCTCAAGACGGAGGAGAGCCTCTTCGACTGCTTCATCTGGTCCAGCGGCGACTTCGAGTTCATGGAAGGCCAGCGCCCCGATCCGCGCACCGTGCTGCTGAACCTGGATGTGACGGGCATCGTGCTGGAAGGCGCCCGCCGCCGGGACGAGTGGCAGCGAATCCGCGATGTCCTGAAGGGCGGCGATGCCGTCATCACCGCGGATTCGGAGGCCATCGCCGAGCAGCTGCCCCTGGCGGCGGAGGACGCGGAGCTGCTGGCCCATGTGGACGGCATCAAGAGCGTGGACCATCTCGTGTTGGAGCTGCGCTCCACCGAGTTCAAGGTGAGCCGCCACATCTTCGACCTGGTGGAACGCGGCCTCCTGCGCGTGACGAACCCCGGCGGCGCCAAGGTGAAGGGCGAGGACCCGCTCCAGAAGGCCCGGGCCCTGCTGGACCGCAAGCGGCTGGAGGAGGCCCAGACCGAGATCCGCCGCGTGCTCCAGGGCCAGCCCCAGGATCCTGTCGCCAACCGGATGATGAAGGAGGTCCAGAGCCTCCAGCAGGCGGCGGAGCGGCCCCTGAACCTGGAGCAGATCCCCGAGCTGGCCGTGGACCTCATGGAGCTCACCCATGTGGACCTGAGCCCCGGCGAAGCCTTCATGGCCACGCGCGTGACGGGGATGCACTCCTTCCGCGACCTCATGGCCGTGGCGCCCTTCAGCGAGGACGATTGCAAGATCATCTTCGCCTCGCTCCTGAAGCGCGGCATCCTGCGCACGGAGAAGCCCGCGTCGGATGGCGGGCGCCCGAGCCTGCACTAGGGCTGACCGGGAGCCTCCGGCCCGATTGCAGTATGTTTATCAGTGACTGGCGCGACTCCGCCGGACACTCATGGAGGAAGATCCATGCGCCGCACCGCCGCCGCCCTGCTGCTGCTCTCCTGCCTCGCTACGCCCCTCGCCGCGCAGTCCCGTCGCGCGCCCACAGCTGCGCAGTTGAAGGCCGGTCTCAAGAAGCTCACCGCCGAGCGGGATGCGCTCCAGGCCAAGGTGGACGCCCAGACCGCCCTGCCCGCGCAGCTGGCGGATGCCCAGCGCAGCCGCGACCAATACAAAGCTCAGGCCGCCGCCTCCGCGCAAGAGCTGGCCTCCCTCAAGGCGATGTTGAAGGAGAACGCGGGCGATTCGGACGCGCTGCTTAAGGGCGTCGCCAAATCCAAGGAGCAGCTGGCCGCCTGCCAGGCCGACCGCGACAAGCTGGCCAAGGAGAACGCCGAGCTGCAACGCCGCCTGGAAGGCCCCTTCCAGCCCGGAGACACCGTCATCGAGGCCGAGAACATCACCCCCGCGAACCCGCTGAACCTCTACAAGGTGACCCCCAAGCTCAGCGGCTGGGGCGCGCCCAAGGGCGTCGTCGTCGTGAATGTGTTCGTGGACGACAAGGGCGAGGTGACGGTCGCGCGCCTGCTCCAGCCTCTCTCCGGCGACAGCCAGAAGGTGAAGGACGCCAACGCCGCCTGCCTGGACGCCGCCAAGCGCGTCGTCTTCGATCCCGCCCGCACCAAAGACGGCACACCCGTGAAGGTGTGGCAGGGCGTGGGGTTCTATCTGGATTGAGATCTGAGGCCGCTCGCCAAGCCTCAGGTCTCAGCCCTGCGAACAGCTCACATCGCCCTTCGCCCAGGCCTGGCAGGCCAGGCGCTGGCCGGGTTGGGCTTTGAGGACTTTCAAGACGCGGCTCTCTGACGCCAGCGGTTCGCTGAGAAACTCAGCGCCGCTTTCCACCGTGACGAGGCAGGTGCCGCAGCGGGCATGGCCGCCGCAGCGGTGCGTGAGTTCCACGCCTGCAGTGGTGGAGGCTGCGAGCAGGGCCACTTCGCGCTCACATTCGGCGCGGCCCTCCTTTTTGGAGGTCTTGAAAGACAGCGTGAACATCGATGATCCAATTCAGTGAATGAGGCGGAAAAGCAGGCCCGGAATGGTCCTTGAGGGGCCCAAAACATTCATTATAACCGATCAATGCCCCCAGGCCTTCCTCAGCGCGGCTTGAGGAGCCTGGCTGTCGAGGGGTTCCTTGGCCACGCCCAGGCGTTTCCAGATGGCGTCGAGGTCCACGGTCTCGGGCGATGCGGCCCAGGCGTCGTAGAGGGGCAGCAGCACGGGCCCAGGCAAGGCGCTGTCGGCCTCTTCCAGCAGGGCTCGGATGTCCCCGCGAGTGGCGATGCCGCCTGCGGGCAGGATGGCCCGCAGCGCGTCGAGGAGTGATTGCTTTCCTCCAGTGGCTTCGCGGATGCGGTAGTCCGCCACGAAACAGAACAGCGCCCCGCCCCAGTAGGTGCGGCCCCAGGTGGGTGTGCGGTCCAGGCCGCGGTCCCCGGCCTGGGGCTGGCCTTTGGGCAGCTGGCTCCGCAGATCGGACCAGAAAGCCTCCGGCGTCTCGCGACCCTCCCGCAGGCGCAGCAGCGGCTCCAGGTAGGTGGGGATGCCCTCTTCCAGCCAATGATGGCTGCGGTCGAGATCGGGCAGCGCGGTGTGGACAAGTTCGTGGGCGAGGATCCAGTCATCGGTGATGTCCTGGTCGGACACGGTGTTGCCCAGCAGCACAGTGATGGCCGCGCCGCCCCCGCCACGGGTGCTGCCAAAGAGGACGCCATCGCTTTGGGCCACGGGCTGCAGGAACACCGCGATCCAGGGCAGCGGCAGGCGGCCGTAGGCGTCCTCCAGCGTGGAGCCCGCCATTTTGAACCACCGCGATTCCTGCGCGGGCGTGAGCGGCAGGTTCCCATCCGGCGCGATGGCGGCGAGGGTTCCGCCCTTCGCCGCGAATCGCTGGATGCGCAGAGGGCCGATCGCGGCCTCGGGGCCTTCGTCCAAATCGTCCACTGTGATCGGGCCTCCGGGATCGAGCCCCGAAATGAAGCTCAGACCCTGTGGCGCATCCACCATGAGCCGCGCGGGGCGGCCGGGCATGAACGACTCCGGCCGCAACAGGCACACGCGGGGCCGGAAGATGAAGCCGCTGCCGAAGGGCCGCACGCCGCTGCGCCGAGCCTTCGAGGCGGCTGCGAGATCGAAACGCCAGCGGAGATGGGCGCCCCGCGCTTCAGCTCCGGCTACCGGCCACCGGCCACCGGCTCCCGGCACTGCGCGCCACTTCCCCGCTGTCTCTGCTTCCACATCACTCATGAACGGCGCATCGGCGGAATCCACCATGAAGGCGTCCGCGTCGCCCGGCCCGAAGCGGCCTTCGATGGCGAGGTTGTGTCCATCCGGCATCAGCCGCGCGTGGATGTCCCAAACGGGCGCGGAAGCCGACAGCGCGGTGGCGGTGAGGAAAATCGCGAGGAGTTTCAGGCGGGCCCTTCCGCCATGGCCAAGTGCCAGAGGCTCGACGGGTTCGCGTCCAGCAGCCAGCTGGAGACGAGAGGTTTCAGCGTCCAGGCCCCCTCCTCCATCTCCATGTCCAGTTGGCCGGGGCCCCAACCCGCATAGCCCAGATAGAGCCGGTACTTGGCGTCCTGCTCCTGCAAGAGCGACTCCAGCAGGTCTTTCCGGTGGCTGAGGAAGTGGGTCATGTCGAGCACCGTGTCCTCGGATTCCGGCAGGCCGCCTTCCACCAGCAGCACGCCGCGCTGGGGCTCCACGGGGCCGCCGCGCCAGGCCACGGCGCCCTCCGGCCCCGCGTAGGCCATGCCGCCATCGGCGCAGACCTGGTCGAGCATCAGGGGCAGCGGGCGATTGAGGACGAGCCCGAAGGCGCCGTCCTCGTGATGCTCCACCAGCAGCACCACCGCGCGGAGGAAGTTGGGATCCATGAGGATCGGGTTCGCCACGAGCAGGCAGGGCGCCTCGGAGTGCATGCGGGCATCATACTCCCGCGTAGGCTATAGAGATGAAGCAGCCGACACCTCTGCCGCGTTCCCAATCTGGCGCCCTCTCCGACGGATTCCGTTTCCTGGCCCGCCGTCCAGCTTGGACCGCGGGGCTTGTAGTGCTTGGGACGCTTCTGGGCCAGCTCGGACCGGCGCTGGAACTGCTCGCGAAGGCGGACAAGAACCCCGTCATGGGCATGGCGCTGGCCTGGGTCGCAGTGCTGCCCATGGAGCTCTACTTCATCCCCCGCTGGATCTCGCGCCTCGACGCGGATCTGCTGGACAGTCCGTCCAATCCAGGCGCGCGGTGGCCCGCCCTCTTCGAACAGCGCTGGCTGCGGGCCTTCGGCGCGGGGCTCGTGGTGCAGGCGTTGGGGGGAATCGGGCTCCTGCTGCTCGTCATCCCCGGCGTGGTGGTGCTCACACTGGCGGGCTTCGCGCCCATGCGGATCCTGCTTCGGGGCGAATCTTTCCCCGACGCGTTGCGCTGGAGCGCCCGCGCCATGGCCAGCTACTGGCCGCGCGTCGTGCAGACCGCCCTGTTCATCCTGCTTGCGGCTTTCGCAGGTTCGCTGGCCATCGCCCTCGCGGAGAGCGCTGTCTTCACGCGCTTCGGCGCTGATGGCCCCGATGCCTGGACCCGGCTCAAACATCCACTCGTGTGGGCCTCCCAAGCGCTCGGGAGCATCGCCCTGCTGTGGGTTTCAACCTCCTTCCTCAGCCTCTACCAACGCCTGGAGAAGCTCGTGGCCGAGGGCGAGGAGTCCGGTCAGTCCTCGCCCAAGTAGCCGGGGTCCTCGATCTCCACGAGTTGCCCCTTCGCCAGCGCCTCGCGTTGCTCTGTGCTCAGCACGGCTTCGATCCAGCGGGGGTCCGTGCGGCCGTTGAAGAAATGATCCGAGGGCTCGCCGTTCTCAAAGGCCTCCCTGCGGGCCCAGAGATGGATCCATCCGATGTGGTTGCTCCGCGCGTAGATCCTCATGAGCTAGGGATACCACGAGCAGCGGGATCAATGGCCGGCGTAGGGAAAAGAAAGGCTGATCCTCTAGCCGCAGGGGCTCTGCGGCTCCGGCTCCTTGCGCAGCGTGGCCACGGCGTGCTTCAGCAACGGCCACGCGAGCTGCAACTGCTCCATCGCCCCGCTGGGCTTGCCGCTCAGGTTGAGGATGACGCTGCGCCCCGCGATGCCACACACCGCGCGGCTCACGAAAGCCATGGGATGGCCGCCCTTGGCGCGGATGAACTCCGCGATGCCCGGCGCCTCGCGTTCCACCACCTGCCGCGTGGCTTCCGGAGTGAGGTCGCGGGGCCCGAAGCCCGTGCCGCCGCAGGTGAGAATGAGGGGCTCGTCCGACGCGATGGCCTCCTTCAGCGCAGGCACCAGGGCCTCCAGGCCATCCGGCAGCAGACGACTCCCGACGATGGCGCCTTGTTCCCCCAACCAAGCCTTCAGCAGCGGCGTCGCCTTGTCCTCGTAGACTCCCGCCGAGGCGCGGTCCGAAAGGGTGATGAGGAAGACGCGGTCCATGCCGCCGATTGTGCCATGCGAGAATAGAGGGTTCCGAGGTATCTGATGTCCGATCCCATCCGCCCTGGCGCCACCCTCGGCCTGCTCGGCGGCGGCCAGCTGGGCCGCATGTTCGCGCTGGCGGCTCGGAAGATGGGCTACCGTGTCCACGCGTTGGACCCGGGCGAGGACTGCCCCGCCGGACAGGTGGCGGATCTGGAAGTCCGGGCGGACTACAACGATGCAAACGCCGCGCGGGAGATGGCCCGGGGCGTGGCCGTGATGACCGTGGAGTTCGAGAACATCGCCGCCGCGACGCTGGAAGCTGTGGCGGAAGTCTGCCCCATGCGCCCTGGCGCCTCCGTGCTGCACACGGTCCAGCACCGCTTGCGCGAAAAGCGCTTCCTGGTATCCAGCGGCTTCCCCGTCACGCCGTTCCGCGAAATCAACACCGAAGCCGACCTGCGCGAAGCCGCGTCCGCCCTGGGTCTGCCCGCCATCCTCAAGACCGCGGCCTTCGGGTACGACGGCAAGGGGCAGCAGAAGCTGGACGCGGACACCAACCTCGCCACCGCCTTCGCGGCATTGAAGGGGACCCAAGGCGTCCTGGAGGCCTTCGCGCCCTTCGAGCGGGAAGTGAGCGTCATCGCGGCCCGCTCCGCCACGGGCGAGACCTGCGCCTGGGATGTGGCGGAGAACGCCCACGCCAACCACATCCTCGACACGACCCTCTTCCCGGCTCGCATTCCCGCGTCCGTCGCCGTCGAGGCCCGCCACATGGCGGAACGCATAGCGGACGCGCTGGACATGGTGGGCGTGCTCTGCGTGGAATTCTTCATGGTGCCCGGCGGCAGGCTGCTGGTGAACGAGATCGCGCCGCGCCCTCACAACAGCGGCCACGCCACCATCGACGCCTGCGTCACCAGCCAGTTCGAACAACAGGTCCGGGCCGTCTGCGGTCTGCCCCTGGGCGACACGCGCCTCCACCGTCCCGCCGCCATGGCCAACCTGCTGGGGGACCTCTGGCCCGCGACCGGCGAGCCTGCTTGGGAGAAGCTCCTGGCCTTCCCCGATGTGAAGCTGCATCTCTACGGCAAGACCGAAGCTCGCAACGGCCGCAAGATGGGGCACCTCACGGCGCTGGCGGATACGCCGGAAGAGGCGCTAGCGCGGGTTGTCGCGGCGCGGGGGGCACTGAACAGATACTGAAGGCGACTTGGGAGGTGCACGACGAGGTAAGAGACGGCTTCGTCGGACTTGATCGACTGCTCAGGGCAACCCGGCGGATTGATTGGGGGCATCTGCTCCACAAAGCCGAGTAAGCATCGAAGTGAACTTGATGCAAAGGAAGGCTGAAGCGAAAAAGAACAGCATTGAGGTCAGATAGCTAATGGCTTGGTGCGTTGCTGCGGCATACGCGAATGAAGTCGAAGGCGCACCCAGATAGGTAGAGAATTGCTTCGACTCGTATTGAACAGTAATCAGCGCAGAGATGAGGCCAATCAGCTTTTCAAACCCAAGGACAAAAAAATAAACACCAAGGATCTTGATGCCAGCTGAAACGCGATCGTTCAACATCTTCGGTCTCCGTTAGTTACTAAATGTTTCATTGGTGCCAGGTAGGAATGCTTTTGTTCATCTCAGATTAATCCATTGTCCATAAGGCAGAGAAACGAAATCGAGCCCTCGATCAGTGGTCAACAAACAGATGCCCTAACCAGAGCCAGACGATGAAGAGCCCTTCGGCTTGGTCCGTGGCGTCTTCACGATCTGTTGTCCCCTGGCTCCGCACCGTGTCCGGCGCGTCGGAGAGCACAATGCGGTGGATGCCGCCTTCCGGATCCTGGAGCATCACCCAGCAGGGCGCGGTGCGGCCAATGAGGGCGCGGCCTTGAACATCGGACCACACCGTGTCGAGCGGCCGCCAGACACCGGCATCCATGAAGGTCCAGGTGCCGGGCATGGGCTGTTGCAGGCCGCAGACGGCATCCTGGTCCAGAAAGTGGACCACCAGCCTCGCGGGTGAGGCGACAGCCTCCGGCTTGCGGCAGGCGAGGCAGCCGGTCAACAGCGCGAGCGCCAGCAGAATGCGGCCCATAGACCCAGTGTGGGTCTTCATCTGGAGGCGCGCTACTTCCCGAAATACGCGCGGATGGCCCGCACGACGCCTTCGGCGAAGCGCTGGCGGAATTCGGGATCCTGTAGGTTCTTCGCGTCGCCGGGGTTGGTGAGGTTGGCGGTCTCGATGAGCACCTTGGTGGCCGCTTCGTTGTAGCGGATCACGGCCGGGAGCCAGCTGCCGCCGTCACGGTGAATCACATTACGGATGGCGCGATCGGTGTGAATGGGCACTTCCTCAGCCGTGAGCGCGCGGAGCAGCGCTTCGGCGAACTGCCGGCTGCGCGCCTCGCCCATGAGCTTCTCCTTGCCGGAGAAGTGGACCATGGAGGCTGTGCGCCCTTCCTTCACGCCCGCGGTGCGCCCGGGCGAGAGGTAGAAACGGCTGGGCACCATGGCGGCGCCGGGCACATAGACCATGGTGCCGCGCGCCGATGGGTGCAGGCTGTCGGCGTGGAAGCTGATGAAGAGGGTCTTGCGGGCGTCGCCGCGCTTGTCCTGGAACTTCTGGAACTGGTCGTTGGCCAGCACCCAGCGCAGGTGCACGCTCGTGGCGTTGGGGCTCTCTCCATCGTTGGCGAAGGGCGGCGTGGTGAGGATCTCGGCGTTCGATGATGCGCGGCGGATGCGATCGCGGGCATCGAAGCCGATATCCGGGTAACGGATCGTGCTGCTCACCGTGGCGTCCGTCTCCTCCTGCAGCAGGCGGTAGACGCGCACGGTGATGTCGTAGACGAAGTCCGATTCCCAGAGGCCGTTGGCCATGGCGCCCTTGTCTACGCCGCCGTGGCCCGCATCCAGGACGATGCGCACGCCCTTCAGACGGGGGCCCGCGTCCACCCGCGCGGTGCGGCGTACCTCGGCACGGACTTCCTGCTCCTCCGCCAGGGCCTTGGTGCCTTCGGGCTGGAAGGGATCGGCGAGGGCATCCAACGGGATCTTCACCAACTGTCCCGGCTGGATGCCGCGGATGTCGGCGATGCCGCTGCGCTTTGCGATGGCGAGGGCCAGTTCGTTCACATCCTTGGGATCGATGCGATCCGTGTAGCGCAAGACGACGGAAGAGTAGAGCGCCTCGGCCTTGCGCATGTGGTAGGCGGCGTAGGGGCCTTTGTCGTCGCGCTCGAAGTTCAGCAGCGCGCGGTAGGCGTTGGTGCGGGCCTCGTCATCGAGCTGGTCCTCAGGCTGGGAGCGGTCCGGCTGGCCGCTGCCCTGCCCGCCCAGTTCCTTCAGCAGCAGTGTCGGCGGGATGGTCCAGGCGTCACCAGCCACGAGTTTTTCCGGCAGGCCGGGGTTCGCGGCCATGAGCTTGTCGTAGTTCTGCCCGTGGCCCGTGAAGAGCGCGCTGATGAGCCAGACGGATTCCAGAGCCGGATACTGGACGGTGTGCGTGACGCGATCGCGGCTCCAGGCGTCCTTGGGGAAGAGCGCGATGAGCGCCCAGCGCTTGCCATCGGGGCTCAGGTCGTTGAAGTCCACCCAGGCGCTGTTCGTCGCGCCCTTGCGCATGAATCCGCGGGGAAGGTCCTGGCCCTCGACGCTGATGCCCTGGCGGTACTGAAGGCGCACGAAGGTATTGCCGCCGCCCGGAACGGGCGCGGAGACGGACACTGGCGACGGGGCCGCATCCTGCGCGAAGAGAAGCGCCGGAACAAGGAACAGCGCCGCGCGGGACTTCATGCCTTCCATGGCACCTCGTCGGCGGTCGTGGCGCCGGTCCCGAAGCCGCCATCGCCGCTAATGCCGCCACGCACCCAGGCGCGCATGGATGCCTGCATGGCGTCGGGATCGCCGGAACGGTCGCGGAGAAAGCGGCCCAGACGGCGCTCCAGGTGGCCCGCGCCTTCTTCAAGCAGGAAGAGCCGTTCCTGGATGCGATCCACCTCGCCCTTGGCGGCGGAGGGCGGCACCTTCATGGCGCTCATGTCCAGCGTGGCGGCGGTGAGCGTGAAGACCCATTCCAGATCGCCGGAGAGGATGCGCAGTTTCGCCTTCACGGGCCGCATGCCGCGGGAGAGCGCCTCGAAAGCCTCGCGGCTCTCCGCAGGGTTGCCCTTGCGCAGCGAGAGTTCCTTCACCTCGCCGTGTTCGGCGGCGAGCATGACGGTGTCATCCACGAAGCAGGCGCTGTGGTCGCCGGGCTCGCCGGAGGTGCCGCCCTCCGCGGTGCCGCGCATCCATAGCCAGAGGACGAATTCCTCGCCCAGGAAGCGGCCCTGTTCGATCAGTTCCAGGGGCTTCATCAGGCTTCCTCCAACGCGAGATCAAGGGGATCCAGCGCGGCCAAGGCCTCTGGAGACAAATCCAGCGCCACGCGGGAGGCGAGCACCAGCGGCGCCATGGGCTGCAGCTCGCAGCCGAAGGACTTCATGAAGAGCTTGGAGAGCGCCTCCTGGGACTTGGACGCGCTGGCCGTGGTCCAGAGCTGGCCGCCCTTGAGATCCCACGCGAGCTCCACGACCTTCAGTGCGGGGAGCACTTTGCGCATGAGCTCCGCCTTCACCTCATCCTGCACGGACAGACGGGCTTCGCGGCCGACGCGGACAAGGTCCTTCTCCGCCATGAGGCGGCGCAGGCGCATGTCCACATGGGCCTTCATCAGCGCGTTGGGCACGCGGCGGGTGTCAAGCCGCAGCGCGAAGAGCGCGAAGCGGTCCTGGATGACCCAGTCGGGCTCGGCGGGAATGAGCAGCGGATTGCGCCAGTCCACCCAGCCCATGCGCTCCTCATCCAGCCCATCCTCGAAAGGGCGGAAACGGTCCTGGGCCAGCCCGCCCACGAGATCCTTCTCGTCAGGCACGGGGCCCAGCACGAGGAACCGCTTAAGGCTGAGGCTTCCTTGGGTGAGGCTCACGCTTTGGCTCCCAGCAGGCGGCGCACTCGGCCGATGAGACCGGGGCCGGATGGCGTGTCGTTGACGGCGGTGGAGGCCGCCTCGGCTTCCGGCTGGTCCAGGTAGACCGCCTCGCCCGGCACGGGCGGAGGCAGAGCGAGATCATCCAAGACGAGCAGGATGCCTGTGATGTTGTCCCGGCCCCCGTGGGCGTTGGCCGCGTCCACCAAGGCCTCCAGGAGGCGGCGGGGCGGGAGCGGCTCGCACAGGATCTCACGGATGCGTTCGTCGGGCACCTCGCCGTGCAGGCCATCGGAGCAGCAGAGGATGCGGTCGCCTCGCCGCAGCTCCAGCCTGCTGACAGGAATCCGCAGAGGGTGGGTGGAGCCCAGCGCCTGCGTGATCATGTTCCGCTGCGGATGGGTCTTGGCCTCTTCCGGCGTGAGGGCGCCCTGAGTGATGAGTTCGTGGACGAGGGTCTGGTCGATGGTGAGCTGGTGGAGTTCTCCATCACGGAAGAGGTAGGCGCGGGAATCTCCCACCTGCGCGATGTAGGCCCAGTGGTTCCACACCAGCAGCGAGGTGAGCGTGGAGCCCATGCCGCGGGAGGCCCGCTCGGAATCCGCGTATCGGAGCACAGAGCGGCTGGCCTCCTGGGCCGCGCCGGACAAAGCCGAGAGGATGCGCCGCTCGGGACCGTCGGGGCGCGCGAAACGCCCCCAATGGAGATAGAGATGCAGGTTCATGGCGGCCAGACCCTCGCGACTGGCGATCTCGCCGGAGGCCGCGCCGCCCATGCCGTCCGCCACCGCCGCGAGGAACCCGGGGTAGCCCACTTCGAAGCCGCGGCCGCCCTCGTTGATCACAGGCTCGTCGCCATCGAGGGCGCTCAGGAGGTAGGCGTCCTCGTTGTTCTTGCGGATGCGGCCCGGATGGGTGATGGCGGCGTAGTCGATCTGCATGTGGACGGAGTCACAACGGAGGAACAGAGGCGGGACTTTCATCTTATCCTGCGAAGGAGGTGAAGCCGACATGGAGACGCCGCTTGACCTGCTGATCGTGGGCGCCGGACCGGCCGGCATCGCGGCGGGCGTGGAGGCCCGCCTGGCGGGCGTGGCGCGGATCCAGCTCCTGGAGAAGGGGCCGAAGCCCAGCTGGTCCATCCTCAAGCTCTACGCCCCGGGCAAGCGGGTGGACCGGGCCTACCTGGGCCTGGACGCCCCCCGGGAAGGCGCCCTGGACATCCAGGACTGCTCCAAGGATGCCTGTATCGCGCTCCTGGACCAGGCCATCCAGGACCACCAGCTCCCCGTGGAATGCGATGCGGAGGTCTGGAAGGTCCACAAAGACGAGGACGGGCTCTTCACCGCCGTGGACTCCAAGGACCGGACCTGGCGGGCGCAGGCCGTGATCCTGGCCATCGGCGTCTACGGCCGGCCCAACAAGCCCGGCTACCCGATTCCCCCGGCCTTGAAGGCCCAGATCCATTTCGACCTCAACAATGTCCCCAAGGGGGAGCGCGTCCTCGTCATCGGCGGCGGCAACACCGCGCTGGAATACGCGGACTACCTCCACCGCGAGCACGACACCACCCTCGCCTACCGCGGCACCGAGTTCGGGAAGGCCAACGACACCAACCGCGGCATCGTGGCCAAACTGGCGGCGGAGGGGAGCCTCCGCGTGTGGATGGGGGCGGATGTGGGAGGCCTCGCGGACGCGGGTGAGGCCCCGAAGGTGGAGGTCCGCTTCAAGGCTGGCGCGCCCGTCGCGTCGGACCGCTTCCACCACATCGTCTACGCCATCGGCGGCTCCACGCCGGAGTCCTTCCTCCAGGCGGCCGGGGCCGAGATCCACGGCAAGATCCCCGTGGTGGATGCCGCCTACCAGAGCACGGTGCCGGGCCTCTACCTGGCGGGCGATCTCATCGCGGGCGGCAAGGGCTCCATCATCAAGGCCTTCAACTCCGCCCATCGCATCGTGGCAGGCGGCCTCTGCCACGCGCCCACATCGGCCCATCGCCCCTCCGGCACGGAGGGGCCGTGATCCTGGCCATCCTCGGGCCGGGCGCCTTGGGGTGTTCCCTGGCCCGGCACGCCGCCTCGAGGGGGATCTCCGTGCGGCTCGTGGGCCGCGACGAGGCCCATGCGCGGCGCGCTCTCGACCAGCTGGCCAGGCGGGGCATCGAGGTGTCGCGGATCCAGGCGCGCGGATGCGAGGCCGCTGCCTTTGAAGGTGCAGATGCCGTGCTGGAGGCGCTGCCAGAGGATTCGGAGAAGAAAGCCGCCGCTTGGCGCGACATCGGCCCTTTGCTTCCCGCGAGCGCGTTGAGACTCACGGGCAGTTCCTCGCTGCCAGTATCCGCGCTCGACGCGGCGGCGGATCTGGGCGGGCGGCTCATGGCCTTCCATCTCTTCGTGCCCGTGGGCAGGATGGGCGTCGTGGAGTTGGTGGCGCCGGCAAGCGTCCCCGCCGCGGATCGCGCCCGCGCGGCCTCACTGGCCTCGGCCCTGGACCTGCGGCTCGTGCAGGTCCAGGACGGCCCCGGTTACGCGGCCGCGCGCATGGGACTGGCCCAGGGGCTGGAAGCCATGCGGCTGCTGGAATCCGGCGTGGCTACGGCGGAAGATCTCGATGCGCTCATGGTGAACGGCTACGGCCACCCCGTGGGGCCGCTGGAACTCTCGGACCGTGTGGGCCTCGATCTGCGGCTAGCCATCGCCGAAAGGCTCTTCACGGAAACGGGGGACGCCCGCTTCGAACCGCCACGCATCCTGCGGGAGAAAGTGGCGGAGGGCGCGCTCGGGCGCAAAGCTGGCCGGGGCTTCTTCGCCTGGGATGCGGACCGGCGCCGGCGCTGAACAGAGCTCCGGGCCCTGCTATGCTGGTCGTTCTGGACCGTTAGATCCCGCATCCATCGTCCGCCCTTTCGGAGAGCCAGCATGTCCCTGAACTGCACCCACTGCGGCGCTGACCTGACCGCTCCCCAGAGCGTCCGCATCGCGGAGTACCATTTCGGACGCCTGCAGGAGAAGAGCCAGGAGCCCATGGAGGGACCCGGCTTCGTCTACCGCATGGAAGTGCCTGACACCTACACGCTGCTCTGCACGAACTGCAAGCGGCTCGTGCGGACCCTGCCTCTCAAGAAGTGAAGGCACGGCTAAGCTCGAAAGGCAGCCCCTGGGCCGCCCTTTTGTTTCGATAGACATGAAAAGGCCCCCATCATGGGGGCCTTTTCATGGTTCCGACCCGCATTACTGGTGCAGGATGCGCGGCGTGATGAAGATCAGCAGCTCCTGGGTGCTTTCCGAATTAGACTTGGTCCGGAACAGCGCGCCGATGATCGGGATGTTCATCAGGAAGGGGACGCCAGCAGTGCCCTTCGTGGTGTTCGTCACATAGACGCCGCCTAGCACCGCGGTGCCGCCGTCACGGACGAGCACTTGGGTCTCGATGGACTTGTTGAGGATCGTGGGGGTGCCGTTGACGGTGCGGCTGAAGTCCGCTTCCGCCTTCGCGATCTTCAGTTCCAAGAGGATCGTGCCCTCGTTGGTGATCTGGGGCGTCACATCCAGCTGGAGGTTGGCGTCGATGAAGGCCACGGTGATGGCGCCGCCCGCCGCGCCGCCCTGCTGGGTCGGGTAGGGGATCTTCTGGCCGGAGAGGATGGTGGCCTTGCGGTTGTTCTGGGCCACCACCTTCGGGCTGGAGACGATCTTGACGACGCCGTCCTTCTCGAGAGCCTGGAGGATGAAGTTCACGCTGTAACGGTTGGAGAGGAAGGAGACCCAGAATTCGCCAGCAGGGGCGGCGATGCTGGTAACACCTGGAAGGCCGGGAGCAATGCCCACGCCCAGGGACTGGCCTGAAGCGGTGCGATTGAATCCTCCACCACCGTTCCAACTGGGGCCGGTTCCGCTCGTGAACCATGGAACTGAGGCGGAGCCGCCACCCAGATTATGGACACCTCCGTTCGTCTGAGGCCATTCCACGCCGAAGGCGCGCTGCCAGTCCTTGTTGGCCTCGACCACGCGGGCTTCGATGCTCACCTGCTGGATCTGGATGTCGAGGGTCTGGAGCAGATCCTCGACAGTCTTCAGATAGGCGGGCAGATCCGTGACAATGAGCGTGTTGGTGCGCTCATCCACGATCACCGAGCCGCGCTTGGAGAGCAGTTTGGTGACCAGCTGGGAGGCCTCTGCCACCTTGGCGTAAGACAAGGGGCGCGTGACCGTCTCAAGATCACCGGAGAGGGCCTTGGCTTCCGCCAACTTGCCCCGCTCCTCGGCTTCCCTCTGGAGGCTGGAGATCTTGGCGACACGGAGGACGCCGTTGTCGATCTCCTTGCCGAGCCCGGCGTTCTTCAGGATGATGTCGAGCACCTGGTCCCAGGGCACATCGGTGAACTTGTAGGTGGCCGTGCCCTGGACATCGCTGTCGCAGACCAGGTTCAGGTGGCCCACATCCGCCAAGTAGCGGAGGAAGGTGACGAGGTCCGTGTTGGGCAGGTCGATAGAGACCTTGGCGCCGGTGTAGCGACGCTCGCCCTGGCCGATGGTCCGGGCGCTGTAGCCGGTGGCAGGCTGCTGAGCGGCGGCCGGAGCCTGCATCATGGGCTCGGGCGAAGCCACAGCCGCAGGGGCCGCGGTGCCAAGGGCCATGACCGGGAGGGCCTGGAAGGTGGCACCGGTCTTGGGAAGTTCGGGGAGCGAGCCGAGGGCGACCACAGGAGCCGGGGAAGGTGCATCGGCCTTGGCGACCAGCTGCGGCGCAGGAGCAGCCACAACTTCAGGCATCGCTGCCGCGTCGAAATGAGCCTGGACCTGGCCTGTGCCCGCATTCAGAGAGAGCTGGACACCCTCCGCCGTGCGGCTGACGGCGACCTGGGTCCCGTCCGCCACTTCCAACACCATGCGGGTGACCGGCTGGGGGGAGACAGCGAACTGGGCCATGCGGGCCCGTTCGATGAGGGGGTGATGGAGGGCGGCCAGTTCCTGGCGGTCCACCGAACGGCCCCGTTCCACGCCGGGGAGATCCACCACCACGCGATGGGGGTGATCGAGCACCTGGACCTTGGGGGCCTGGGACATGCCTGGAATGGCGAGGGTGAGGACGGCGCTAGAGGCACCGGTAGAGGCCAGCGTGGCCGTCTCGACCGTGCAGGCGCGGGATGCCACGGAAGCCGGGGTCTCGGCGCGGAGCTGGGTGCCAGGCAGGCCGGTGAAGGTGACGGCCCCGGCCACCAGCAGGGTACTCAGGCGGGCGTTCATCATTTCGCCTCCTCGTTCTTGAATGTCTTGACGACTGTCCGGTAAGCGGAGCGGTTGGTGGTGTTCAATTCCCACTGGTGGAAGGTGACGCCGCGACTGTCGATGCCGACGATCTCGCCGTCCCTCAGACGGAACCCGACGGGAACAACTGTCGACTTTCCGTGGCTGTCCACGATGACTGCAAGCAGCTTGCCATCTGGGCCGCTGACCACCCCCTTGACGGCGATATCCTCGACCAGATTCCCCTGGTTCTTGGTGGAATCGTCGCTCGGGCTGGCGAAGGGGTCCCGTTTCAGGGCTGGCTGGTAAGGAACAGGCTTGATGACCGTGATGTCATCCGCCTGGTCAGCAACCGCTGGCGCCGCTGCATTGACTGGGGCGGGGGTAGCGGCTTTGCTGGCCTCGGGCGCCTTGCCCTTCTTAGCGGGAGCCTGGGCGCTGAGAGGGCTCAGGAGGCCGAGCAGGACCAGCGGAAGATGGGAACGGGTGGGCTTCATCCTGGCCTCCTGGATCAATCAGCCGTGCCGGCGGCCGGGCGCGGCGCGGCGGCAGGGGCCGGAGGCGGAGCCGCCGGTTCCGGGTTGTAGACATAGGCGCTGACCGTGGCGTGCACCGTCATCGGATATGGCGAGGCCTTGCTGTCGATCCGGGTGAAGGTCAGGTTGGAGAGGCTGATGATGCGCTCGTACCCGGAGACCTGGGACGCGAAGAGGCCGAAGTTGTTGTAGCCGGCGCGGAAATCGAAATCGATCATGCGCTCTGTGTAGTACTTGTCCTTGCGCTCGCCCTTCACCGCGAAAGAGGACTGGTCGATGCCCGAGTTGTCGGCGAGCTTCTTGATCTTGTAAGGGATCTGGCCGGTGTCGGTGTCGGTGGGCATCAGGGCCACGAGCTTGTCGATGCGCGCCTGGGACTTCTCGACCTCTTCCTTGAGCTTCTCGTAGTTGGCCTTGAGTTGGCGGCCTTTCTGGACATCCAGGTCGAGCTGGGCGACTTTGGCCGTCAGCGCGGTGAGCTCATCCCGCTTGCCCCCCATGAGGAGGTAGGCGATGCCGGAGACCAGCAGGCCCGCGATGAGGCCGATGAGGATCTGCTTTTGGAGGTTCGGGTTCATGGCGAATCCTCTACACAGCGTTCTGGAGCTGGAAGGTGATCGTGAAGTTCACCCAGTCGCCGTTCTTCTGGCCGCCAGGGTAGTTCACCGACTTGAACCAGCGGGTCCGCTGCTGGAGGTTGTTGTAGAAGGCGTTGATGGACTCGAAGTTCCGGGCCTGGCCCTGGATGGTGATGGCCATGCCGTTCTGCTGGATGGACTGGAACCAGACATCGTCAGGCAGGCTGTCGGCCAGTTCCTGGAGGAAGTAGACGGGCAGCTGCATGCGCTTGCGCAGGTCCACGAGCACCTGCTCTTTGTTCTGCAGCTCCTCCTTCTTCTTGCGGAACTTGGCTTCCAGGTCGATGAAGGGCTTCAGCTCGTCCAGCTCCTTCTGGAGTTGAGCGGCCTGGACCTTCTTCGTGTCGATCTGGTTGTTGATCCAGAGATAGTAGCCGCCGCCGATCGAGGCAAACGCGAGGCCCACCACGACGCCAGCGATGGGCAGGGTCTTGCGGGCGCCTTCCGCCGCGTAAAGCGCCGCCGGTTCCGCGGCGGCGGCCCTCGCCCCGGCCTGGGACAGGGATTCACCGAGCAGATTGATCTTGATCATCGGTCACCCACCTGACGAAGAGACAGACCCACAGCGACGGCCGCGCCGCCCCCGATCTGGCGTAGAGCGCCCGGATCCACCGTGGCGTCCACATCCATGCCCTGGAAGGGGTTGAAGCGTTCCACGGGAACCCGCAGCCGGTCCTTCAGGGCTTCCGGCAGGCCATTCACCATGGAACCGCCGCCGGCCAGCTGGACGCGGTCCAGGCGGTCAACCTTGAAGCTGCTGCGGAAAAAGTCGATGGTGCGGGCCAGTTCGTCGCCGAAGGCCTCGGACACCGCGTTCAGGCTGCCCTGCACCTCATTAGGCGTGTGGCCTTCCGCAGGCTGTCCCGCGAGCAGGGAGTGGGCGCCTTCCCGGCTGACGCCCCAGTCCTCCTGGAGCTTGTCCAGGTAGCGGGTCGTGCCCCAAGTGATGTCGCGCCAGAACATGGCCCGGCGGCCCACCAGCATGGCGAGATTGGCGAAGGTCGAGCCCAGGTTCACGAGGGCGGCCACTTCATCCGCCCCGCTGGGGATGCTATTGACCTCATGCGCGTTCTGGAGGGCGAAGACATCCACATCCACGATCCGGGGCACGCACCCGGCCTGGGCCACGCATGAGACATAGGACTCGAGCTTGTCCTTGCGGCAGGCCACCAGGACCACATCCATGTTGCCTTCCTGGGGGCGCTCCTCGATGACATCGAAATCCAGGGCGTAGGCATCCATGCCCTGCCCGGCGGGGAAGAAGCTCTCGGCCTCCCAGCGGACGCTTTCCGCGAGTTCGGCAGGGCTCATGAGCGGGAATGTCACTTTCTTGACCATCACTTGCTGGCCCGACAGCGAAATAGCCACATCCTTGTTCTTGATGCGCAACTGTCCCATTGCCTGACGGATAGCCTGCGCAACAGCGTTGCTATCCATGATGTCGCCATCCACGATGGCGTCTGATGGAATGGGAGACGAGCCGACTTTTACGACTTTGTGACGAAGGGAAGCCCCCTTGCCTGTCGTCTGGACCTCGCAAACCTTGACCGAACTGGACCCGATGTCCAAGCCGACAAGACTCTTGTTCTTGCTGCCGAAGAGTCCCACAGGAGCCTCACTTTGGCGGTTGAATTGATAAGTGGTGATAAATCTACCACCCGGAGGTGGGGGGTCAAGACTGATTTTTCTTAGGCAGGGCCTCGTCATTGCCCAGCCCCACCAGGATCGCGGTGATGTTGTCCTCGCCCCCGGCGGCCCTGGCCGCAGAGATGAGGGCCTCCACCGCCGCCTGGAAGGAGGGAGCCTTGCTGACGATGTCCCAGATCTGCTGATCAGGCACCATGCCCGACAGTCCATCCGAGCAAAGCAACAGACGTTCCGATTCCGTAAGGTCCATCTCCTGGACTTCCACGGCCAGCTCCCCGCCATTGCCCAGGGCCTGCGTGATGACATTCCGGAAGGGGTGGACCCGGGCCTCAGAGGGGGTCAGGATCCCGTTGGCCACCTGTTCCGCCACCCAGGAATGGTCCCGCGTCACCTGACGGATGCCACCGCTATCCAGCAGGTAGGCTCGCGAGTCCCCCACATGGGCGAAAGTGGCCTTCCTCTCCCCGACCATGATGGCCACCACGGTGGAACCCATGGTCTCCCGCTCTGGATTGTGGCGGATGTCCTCCGCGATGGCTTTGTCAGAAAGGCTCACAGCGGCGCGGAGGCGGTTGGCGTTGTAGCTGAGGGCGGCATCGTAGTCCACGGGCCAGGTGCGCTCCTGCTCCACTGTGTCCGCCACGAACCGGCCCACGGTCTCGACGACGATCTGGCTGGCGACCTCGCCGGCCGCGTGTCCGCCCAGCCCGTCCGCCACCACGAACAGCCCCAGCTCCGGGGCCATGAGCATGTTGTCCTCGTTGTGCTTGCGGACGCAGCCCACATCCGTCATGCCCGCATGGTGGAGACCCGGCATCGTTCAACCCTTTCCGGTGAGACGGCCCCAAAGGGCCTTGGCCTGGTCCACAAGACTCTCCTGAGGAGCGGGAGCTTTGCCCTTACCTGTGCTTTTAGCTTTGCCCTTGATGTCGGCCGCAGGCTTGGTCGCCTTGAATCGGCGGTGGTTGGGGGCCACGCGGCGGGCTGCCTGGATGCTGGCCTCCGCCCTCGCCTTCATGCCTTCGGCCGCATAGAGATCCGCCATCCGGATGAGCGTGTCGGCATCCTTCGGGTTGAAGACGAGCGCGGATTCATAGCTCTTCAGCGCCTTGCGCGCGTCGCCCATGCGCTCCAGCGCCTGGCCTTGGAGGACATAGAACTCGCCCTGGCGGCCGTCCTGGCGGATGGCGTACTGCACCAGCGCGAGGGCGCGGCCGGCATCGTTCTGATCAAAGGCGGCCTTGGCCTCCTCGTACCAGTCCTTGGCGCTCCGTTCCTGCGGCGCGGGGCTGGAAGGAGCTTCTTTCGCCTTGGTCGCCTTGGACGGCAGGGGCACGGATGCGCGGCGCGAAGGATCCTTCACCGCCGTGTAGGCCTCGTTCAATTCGCGGAAGCGCTGCTCCGCGCCCGCCTTCTCCGCGCCAGCGAAGCGGTCCGGATGCCATTGCTTCGCGAGCCGCAGATACGCGGCTTTGATCTCCTCCGCCGTGGCGCTGGGAGCTACCTCAAGCAGTTCATAGGGATTAGTGGACGACATGGCTCCAGGCTATTCAGCCACTCCGAAGGGCATGGAGAAAAGAGGGCTAGGAACCCGAATGGTAGCCTATTTCCATTTCCAATGCCGAATCCGGCCATGGCCGACCCGCCGCCCCGCGCGTCCGGAGCGGTCTGCGCCACGCGCGCCGCTCCATGGCCACGAGCTCCAAGGTGCTGGCACACTCGGATTCCAAGGGAGCGCGGATGGTCCTGGGCACCACCATGGCGGAAGCGCGGGCGCGGCTCGTGGGCGGTGGTGACGCCTCCAGAGCCCTGGTGCAGCTGGCCCTCGATCGCATCGCGGCCCTGGATGGATCCCTCAACGCTGTGATCGCGACGGCCCCGGAACAGAGCCTCGCGCTAGCCCGGGAGGCAGATCGCCGATTGGCGGCTGGTGAGCGGGGCCCCGTGCTGGGCCTGCCCGTGGCTCTCAAGGACAACCTGAACTGGGCGGGGGTGCCCGCCACCTGTGGCTCGAAGATCCTCGCAGGCTACCGCTCGCCCTACGACGCCACCGTCGTCCGCCGCTTGCTGGACGCGGGCGCGGTGCCGGTGCTCAAGGCGAACATGGACGAGTTCGCCATGGGGTCCAGCGGCGAGTACAGCGCCTTCGGTCCCGCCCGCAATCCCTGGGACCGGAACCGCGCGCCCGGCGGCAGTTCCAGCGGGAGCATCGTGAGCGTGGCCGCGGGCTACGCGCCTCTCGCGCTGGGCTCTGACACCGGTGGCAGCGTGCGCCTGCCCGCCAGCTTCTGCAATGTGACGGCGCTCCGGCCCACCTATGGCGTGCTCAGCCGCTACGGGCTCACAGCTCTGGCTTCGTCGCTGGACCAGGTGGGCCCCGTCGCGCGGAGCGCCGAGGATATCGCCGCCATGCTCTCCGTGATGGCGGGCCGCGACCCTCTCGACAACACGAGCGTGGATCTGCCGCATCAGGATCTGCTCTTCCCCTTGGCGCCCAGGGAGTTGAAGGGGTTGCGCATCGGGTTGCCTTCGGAGTATTTCGGTGAAGGACTTGATGCCGGCGTGCGGGCCGTGATCGAAGCCGCGCTCCGCGAATTCGAGAGCGCCGGCGCCGTGCTCAGGCCCGTGAGCTTACCCCGCACAGACATCGCCATCGAGACTTACTACCTTCTCGTGACAAGCGAAGCTTCCGCGAACTTGAGCCGTTTCGACGGCGTCCGCTACGGCCTGCGCGAAAAAGCGGAAGGCGGGCTGGACGCCATGATCGCGGCCACCCGCGACGCGGGCTTCGGTGACGAGGTCAAGCGCCGCATCCTGCTGGGCACCTTCTGCCTGTCGAAGGGCCACTACGATGCCTTCTACCTCAAGGCCCTCAAGGCCCGCACCCTCGTGGCCAGGGACTTCGATGAAGCCTTCAAGGCTGTGGATGTCATCGCCACCCCCGTGAGTCCCTGCGTGGCGTTCCCCTTGGGCGACCGCACCGGCGACCCGCTAGCCATGTACCTCGCGGACACCTACGCTGTGGCCGCGCCGCTGGCAGGCATCCCGGCACTCGCGTTCCCGGCCGGATTCCACGAGAATCTTCCTGTGGGCATGCAGTTCATGGGCCCTGCCCTCTCAGATGCCCGCCTGCTGGGCTTGGTCCACGCCTTCCAGCAGCGCACCAATCACCACCTCCGCACGCCGGATCTTTAAAGGAGCACCTCATGGCCTTCGATGTCGTCATGCCTCAGATGGGCGAGAGCATCGCGGAAGCCACCATCCTCAAGTGGCACAAGCAGCCCGGGGACGCCGTGGCCAAGGACGAGACCCTCTACGAGATCAGCACCGACAAGGTGGACGCCGAAATCCCCGCGCCCGCCGCGGGCACGCTGCTGGAGATCCTCGTCGAGGTGAACAAGACCGTGCCCGTGGGCAGCGTCGTCGCGCGCATCGGCGCGGCCGGAGAGAAGGCCGCTGGGGGTTCCTCCGCCGCGCCCGCTCCTGCCGCCGCGGCTCCCGCTTCCGTCGCCGCCTCCGCGCCCCTCGCGGCTTCCACACACCCCATGGCCGTGGAGGATGACAACAGCCTGGAAGGCCGCCTCAAGTCCAAGTCCAGCCCCCTGGTCCGCGAAATGGCCAAGCAGCACGGGGTGGATCTCAAGCAGGTCCAGGGCACGGGCATCTCCGGCCGTGTCACGAAAACCGACATGGAGACCTACCTCGCCAAGGGCGGCGCCATCGCGCCCGTCCTCGCGGGCGCCCACGATCCCTCCGCGTCGACCATGGGCCTCACGCCCGCCATCTCCGTCCCGCCCGCGCCCTCCGTTCCCGCCTTCGCCCCCGGCGAGCGCGTGAAGGTGGAGGCCATGACGCGCATGCGCAAGATCATCGCGGACAACATGGTCGCGTCGAAGCGCGTCTCGCCCCATGTCTACACGGTCTTCGAGATCGACATGACGAATGTGGCCCGGCTCCGCACCCGGCACAAGAAGGCCTTCGAGGAGCAGTTCGGCACGAAGCTGAGCTTCATGCCCTTCATCATGATGGCGGCCTGCAAGGCCCTGCGGGCCTACCCGGCGGTCAACGCCTCCGTGGACGGCGACAACATCGTCTACAAGCAGGACATCAACCTCGGCATCGCCGTGAGCCTGGACTGGGGCCTCATCGTGCCGGTGCTGAAAGGCGCCGACATGATGAACCTGGGCGGCCTGGCCCGCGGCCTCAACGACCTCGCGGAGCGCGCGCGGAGCAAGAAGTTGAAGCCGGATGAGACCAGCGGCTCGACCTTCACCATCACGAACCCCGGTGTCTACGGCGACACCTTCGGCCTGCCCATCATCAACCAGCCCAATGTGGCCATCCAGGGCGTGGGCAACATCGTGAAGCGCCCCGTGGTAGTGACAGGACCGGATGGCACGGATTTCATCGCCATCCGCCAGATCATGTTCAGCAGCCTCGGCTTCGACCACCGCCTCGTGGACGGCGCCACCGCCGACCTCTTCATGAGCGTCATTAAAAAGGAGATCGAGACCTCGACCTTCGGGCTGGAGTAGCGATCATCCCCGTTCCACGGAAAAGCCCCGCGCTCGCGGGGCTTTTCCGTGTCAGTCGAAGCCGGGGTTCGTCTCCAGGGCCAGTTCGAAAAAACTGACCGTATCCGACTGGAAGGTCATGGGGATGTCCCGCGTGGGGCCATTGCGGTGCTTGGCCACGATGAGCTTCACATGGTTGTCCGTGGGTTGTCCCTCGCCACCCTCCGCCTTGAGGCGGTGGATGAAGGCCACGATGTCTGCGTCCTGTTCGATGGCACCGGAATCGCGGAGGTCCGACAGCCGCGGCGGCCCGCCTTGGCGGTGCTCCACATCACGGTTGAGCTGCGAAAGCACGATGACGGGGATGCCGTTGTCCTTGGCCAGCAGCTTGAGGCCGCGGCTGATCTCGCCCACGCGAACGGCCTCGTTCTGTTGCGCCGCGCGGCTTCCCGAAGGCGAGCTGAGCAGCTGGAGGTAGTCCACGATGAGGAAATCCACCTTGCGGTTGGAGGTGGTCCCCTGCTTCACCACCATGTTCTGGATTTGCGGCACGGTGATGGAGGCCTGGTCGCAGATGTAGAGCGGCAGCTGGATGATCCTGTCGCGGGATTCGAGCAGCTCCGCCATGTCGCGGTCATCGAAGCGCCCGGACTGGATGTTCTTCAGGTTCTTGCGGCTGTGGGCGGAGAGCAAGCGGAGGAATACCTCCTCCTGGCTCATTTCCAGCGAGAAGAAGGCGCCGCACTTGTTGTAGGGCTCGCCCGCCGCGCGGAGCAGCCAGTTCAGGGCGAGCGCCGTCTTGCCCACTCCAGGCCGGGCCGCAAGGACGATAAGGTTGCCAGGCTGGAACCCTTGCGTGAGCGTGTCGAGGGTCGGCAGACCCGTGGGCACGCCCATGCCCGCGCCCGTGGCGAGCCGCGTCTGGAGCCGCTCGACGGTCTCCTCCGCCACGGAGGCGATGTCCAGCAGGCCGCGGGCCTTGCCATCCTCCTGAGAGAGGTGGAAGAGCTCCTGGGCGGATTCCTCCACGAGGGCTTGGGGCGGCTTCTCCTCGTCCGCCGCTTCGCGGACCATCTTGGCGCCCAGCTTCACGAGACGGCGCAGCTTGGTCTTCCGCTTCAGGAGGTCCGCCAGCACTTCGGGGCGGCCCACTTCCTCCGCGGCGAGCAGTTCCGTGAGGCCCGCGAAACCGCCTACGCTGCCCAGCTGGCCGCGCTGGTCGAGAATGTCCTTCAGCGTGAGGGCGTTGACCTCCACCTGGGTATAGATGAGCTCCCGCAGCGCCTGAAAGAGCGCTTTGTGCTGGGGCGCGACGAAGTCGTCCTCGGACAGCCGCGCCACGATTTCCGAGGCGCGGCCTTCCATGCCCGGCGCGCAGCAGGTGGCGAGGAGGCTGCGCTCAGCCTCCACATCCTCCGGCAATCGGTCCGGCAGCCAGTCGGGCATCAGGGCCTCGGGGTCAGAGCGGGGCCGTGTAGCCGCCGCCGTCCACATCCACGAAGATCGGGTTGGTGACAGCGACAGGATAGATGCCCTTCATGACTTTGTTCCAGGGCGTGCCGGCCTTGTAGGCACCCGTGGTGGTGAGCGGGACGCCGGCTTCCACCACAATCCAGCCGTCCTTGCCGCCAGTGTTGGCGGCCATGGGAACCGTGATGGTCGCGGACCAGTGGCGGGCATCGTTCGTGTCCTGGGTAAAGTCGGACAGGTGGAGCGTCTGGATGACGCTGCCGTTCACCACCACGCGGATCTCGTCCACGGGGATCCAGGTGGCGAACCAGAGATTCGCCTTGAGGCTCACGCTGGCGATCGGGCCCGCGACAAGTCCGCCTGGGCCCTGGGTGCCGACGCTCACATCCAGCAGCGGGCCCGTGGAAGCGACCGCGGCACCGCTGCGGAGTGCGTTGGCCACGGGGCTCAGATCGGTCTGAGCGAGGCCGCTCCCTCCCAAGTTTAGATAGGTGCGCGCCAGGCCCACAGGCGTGTCGAGACTGTAGACACCGCTGCTGAGCCCCAGCCCCTTGGTGAACTGCGTAGGCGTCTCCAGGTTCAGCAGGTTGAACCAGTCTGTGCGCACATTCTTGAACTCCGCAAACCAGGCGCTGGGATCCGCCGGATTGCATCCCTCGGCCCGGAGCAGCTCGATGGCGTCGAAGTCGCCGGTGCGATGGCCATTGGCCAGCACATCAGTGCCGACCCACCAGCTGTTCGCCCCCGTGCCCAGAGGCACGCCTGCCGCGACCGGATGGGCCGTGAAGAGCCCCTGCGGCCCCCTCGGACGGTTCGCGATGACGAAGCTGCCCCCGCCCTGCCCGATGAAATCAGCCGCGGACCAGCCCTGCGAAGGCAGCGCGCCGCCGAAGGGGAGCGCCGAATTCGGTGCTTGGGTGAAGAGGGAAGTGAATCCACCTTCGGCCAGAGCCGAAGTCCGCCCGTTGACGATGAAAGGGTCCACTCCGATCACGGCGGTGTGGGCCGCGTCCGTCGCGGCATCGCCAGACGACAGGAACTCCGAACGGAAACTATCGTGGAGCGCGGCTCCGTCCTGGAACGCGTCCAATTCTGCGCGGCCGACCACGCTCACACCATTCGCGAGGGCCGAGGACAGTTGCTCACCAGGGAGCATGCCGCCAGAAGTCCGCTGTGAAGGCCCCGGCACATCAAATGCCGACCAGCCTGCGGGGCGAGATAGCGATGACAAAAGAGCCTGCTTAACATCGACAGGGCTTGCAGAGTCGGCGGTGAATGTGAGAGTCGAAAGGGGGTTCAGAGGACCAGACGAGAAATAGACGGCGTAAGAACCTGGAGGGACGGGAAAGGAAGCGGCTGCCGTGGCCGGAAGAAACTCGCATCCGAACACCTCGTTGCCCTGCAGGAACTGGTAGGCTCCGATGAAGTAGTTCGTGAACTGCTTGCTCTTGAGGACGGGATTGAAAGCGCCGCTCGAATTGCGGATCCGCTGGATATTAGGGTCTTTGGAGGCATCAAGATTGCCGGATCCGTCCAGGCCGAGAATGGTGGCCCTCGCCGGAAGGAAAGCCTGAACTCCGGTGGTGTCGCCCGTCCTGCGGATGCCGAATGTCTGGCCGATCACAGCGGGGGAGAGCGGGTTCCCGTTGGAGGAGGCGAAGGTCCCGTTCTCAGCCGCCAGGGGAGTCGAAAGGGCTTGTATGGCAGATGGATCAGGACGAAGCAACGCAGGGGCAAGGATCGCACCGTTGAATGCCGTGACACTGATGACCTGGCTCGCCGTCTGCATATCCTTGTCCCGCACCACAACCCTGTAGGGCAGATAGATGCTTGGCTTCGCAGGATCGGGCATGGCACGAACCGTGACCAGATTCTGGATCCCGAAGGCCAGAGGATTCTCGCCGCCGCCTGGCGAGACAAGCCTCTCCAAGGCCCAGTGGGCGGGGTTCGCATCCGTGGCCGGGTTGTTGGCGGTGGTGTCTCCGATATACCGCTCAAACCGGATTTCAGTCTGGCGATACCCCTTCAGAGCGGCGGTGCCACCTGTGGAGAAAGAGAATCTCCCGTCGGAGAAGCCGCGCAGGGAGGCGCGGGCGAATTCCATGGCGTTCAGAATGCCTTCCGCCTCGCTTGGGAAACCGTTGCTGAGGCTGTTCCCCGAGACGGCATAGAGGCGCCGTCCATAGGAGGTCACCGCGCCCACAGGCAGACTCGCGCCTTGAGGAACCGTCCCCACCACGAGACGGGACGGGAAGACGGGACGGCTTTCGTTGAGCGTGGCCTGAGGATCAGAGGCCACCAGCACCTGATCCTGGTCGAGGGGCAGGATGCCAAGGGATTGATGGCTATCCAGATCTTCAGCCGAAGGCTCCAGCCCCTGCAGTCCCACCATGGCCGCTTTGACGCTCGTGGCCAGCGGCTGGGTGAAATCGCTGCCGGGGATGTCGAGGCCCCAGGTGGAGAGCGGAATGCCGCTGGCGTCCTGGTTGGCGGGAATGACGAAACGGAAGCCGCCGCCGCTCTGGTGCAGGTAGTCGCCCAGGCTCTGGATGGGCAGCGTCGTGCCGCTGTTGTTGGTGACGGTCGTGTTCAGCGTGAAATAGGTGTCGTGGGATCCCAGCGAGATGGTGTGGATCGCCGTGACGCCCTGGACGCGGCCGTCGGAGGCCCAGGTGGCGCCAGCCAGTTTGTGAAGCGGATCCAGCAGATAGCCCTGCATGGTGAGCGTGACGAGATCCGTCGTGTTCGTGGTGCTGTAGCGGTCGAATACCAGGCGCAAGTCCGGATCCTGGTTCACCACCGGCGCCAGGCTCTCCACATTGTCAGTGGGCAGGGAGACACGGTTGTAGGCCGTGTCCAGCGCCACGCCGCCGATGTCGAGGATCGCGCCGCCTGAGGGTGCGCCGAACTGGCCCTTGGCCGAGCCATACCTCGCGCCGTCCACGGCCATCTGGATGTAGTCGTTGCCCAGGTAGTAGTCGCCCGGCCCCGCCGTGGCCTTGTTCCCTGCGATGCGGTCGCCCCCAGTGGCCGGGATCTGCTGGGCCACCGTGGTGGGCCGGGTCTCGCCGCTGGCGCGGTAGCAGCCCACGGAACCCGCGACGAGGGCCAGCCCCAGCGGGGCGAGGCCCGCCAAAGCGAGGCGGGAGCCGCGGAGGGAGGGCGTGGCGGAGGCAGGGCGAAGGGTCATCGGGGCTCTCGGCAGGTCCCCATCTTTGGGGCGCGGGCGAAGGGTCTATCCTACCTGAGGATGCGCGAACTGGCTCTCAGGTTGCTTAGCAGGAAGGCCTTCTGGGCCGGCCTCGGCTTCGCCATGGTGCTCGGGATTGATCTGCTCTGGACCCTGGCAAGGTTCCCGGGCGCAGCGGATGGGCGGGTCTGGACGCCCCAGACACTCCCGGCCGAGGGGTGTCCGGTCCTCGTGCTGGGCGCGGGTGTCTATGGCGATGGCGAACCCACCGCCGTCCTCGAATCACGGCTGCTAGTGGCCCTGGATTTGTGGAAGAACGGCAAGGTGCGCTGGTTCCTCGTAAGCGGCGACAACCGCACACTGTCCTACAACGAACCCCAGGCCATGCGGAAATGGCTGCTCAAACAAGGCGTTCCTCCCCTGCTGATCGTCTGCGACTACGGGGGCCGCCGCACCTATGACAGCCTGCGGCGGGCGCGGGATGTCTTCGGCCAGCGCAAGCTTGTGGTCGTCACTTCTGACTTCCATACGGCCCGCGCCCTCTACTTGGCTCGGGCCCTCGGGGTGGACGCCTTCGGCGTGCCGGCACCCTCCTCCAGCTCAGGCGCCTTCGCCCGCGCGAGGTTCTGGATCCGCGAATACGGCGCGCGGCACCTGGCGCTGTGGGACGCGCGCTTCCCCCCCGATGACACGGTATTGGGCCCCCGGGAACCCACGCCGGATGACCTCGTGGCGCCGCCAACTCAGGTCAAGCCATGAGCGGGGATCTTCTCATCTTCGCAGCGGGACGCCTGCCCCAGGGCCGCTACCTGGGCAGCCTGGCGGGCATTGGCGCCACGGGGCTCGGCATCTCGGCGGTCCAGGGCCTGCTCGCGGATCCTGCCCTGCCCCGCCCCCGGGAGGTCATCTGGGGCATGGCCCGCAGCCACGGGAACGGCATGAACCCTGCGCGGACGATCGCGCTGCGGGCCGGCCTCTCGACTGATGCGACGGCCCACACGATCAACATGGCCTGCGGCTCCAGCCTGCAGGCCCTCATCGAGGCCTGTCGCGCGTTGGCGTTGAAGGACGGCGCGGACGGCCCCATCCTGGTCGGTGGCAGCGAGGCCATGTCCGACACGCCCCACCTGCTGCCCGGCCTGCGCCGGGGTTACCGCATGGGGCACAAGGAAGCGCCCGATGTGATGTTCCAGGACGGCCTACGCTGCCCCATCACAGGCTTGCTCATGGGCGAGACCATCGAGCGCCTCGCCACCAAGCGGGGCGTGGGCCGGGGCGACGCCGATGCCTGGGCGCTCCGCAGTCACATGCTCGCCGCGACTGCCCATTTCTACGCGGAACGGCTCCCGCATCCGGCACTGGACCACGATGAGTGCGTGCGGGCCGATGCGGACAGCGCCACGCTGGCCCGCCTCGCCCCCGTCTTCGGCGGCCAGGTGACGGCCGGCAACGCCTCCGCGATCTCCGATGGCGCCGCCGCGCTCCTTGTGGCTCGCGAAGCGGTAGACGCGCGGCCCCTGGCCCGCATCCTGGGTTGGGCGGAGGCTGGCGTGGATCCCTTGGACATGGGGGAGGCTCCCGTTCCAGCCGTCCAGCAGCTGCTCAGTGCGCAGAGGTTGCTCGTGGGCGATATCGCGCTCTGGGAGCTCAACGAGGCCTTCGCGGCCCAGGTGCTGGTCTGCCAGCGCCAGCTCCGCATCCCGGAAGACCGCCTCAATGTGGCTGGAGGCGCCATCGCGCTCGGCCATCCCATCGGCGCCAGCGGAGCACGCATCGTGACCACCTTGGTCCACCAGCTCCGCGCCCGGGGCGGTGGTCTCGGGGTCGCCACCCTGGGGATCGGGGGCGGATTGGGGCTCGCGGTCCTCCTGGAAGTCTTCCCGGCCTAAACCTTTGTCCTGCCTCATCCGTCTCCCATTGGATGACGAGGTATCCTGACCTCGGCTCCTTGCGCCCGGAAGGACTTCACATGACCGATGCCACCCTGATCCAGCTGACGGACATCACCAAGGTCTACCAGATGGGCGACATGGAGGTCCGCGCCCTAGACGGCGTGAGCCTCGACATCGGCCGGGGCGAGTATGTGGCCATCATGGGCCCCTCGGGCTCCGGCAAGTCCACGATGATGAATGTCATCGGCTGCCTGGACACGCCCACCACCGGCTCCTATGTGCTCAACGGCAAGCGGGTGGAGACCATGTCGGACGATGATCTGGCCCAGATCCGCAACGAGGAGATCGGCTTCGTCTTCCAGACTTTCAACCTGCTGGCCCGCACCACGGCCTTGCAGAATGTGGAGCTGCCCCTCATCTACGCGGGCGAGAAGCCTGAGGCGCGCCACGCCCGCGCCCAGAAGGCGCTTGAGAATGTGGGCCTCGGCACCCGCAGCGACCACATGCCCAACCAGCTCTCCGGCGGCCAGCGCCAGCGCGTGGCCATCGCCCGCGCTCTCGTGAACGACCCCAGCATCCTGCTGGCGGACGAGCCCACCGGCGCTCTCGATTCCAAGACCAGCGTGGAGATCATGGCGCTCTTCGAGGAGCTCTACCAGAAGGGCAACACGATCATCCTCGTCACACACGAGGAGGACATCGCCCGTCACGCCCACCGCATCGTGAAGCTGCGCGATGGGAAGGTCATCCATGACGAGCCCAACATCCCCATCACGAGCGCGGAGCACCTGAGGCATCTCGAAGTCGAAGCGTGAGCCTCCGGCCTTGAACCGCTAGACTGGAAAGATGCAGCGACTGGTCCAAGGCCTCCACCACTTCCAGAGCCAGGTCTTCAGTTCCCACAAGGACCTGTTCGAGCGATTGGAGAACGGGCAGTCGCCCGAGACACTCTTCATCACCTGCTCCGATTCGCGGATCGACCCGAACCTCATCACCCAGACCGGCCCGGGCGAACTGTTCATCCTCCGCAATGTGGGCAACCTCGTCGCCCGCTACGACGAGCATGTGGGCTCCACGGCAGCAGCCATCGAGTTCGCCGTCGTGGCCCTCAAGGTGCGCGAGATCATCGTTTGCGGCCACTCCAACTGCGGCGCCATGCAGGCGGTGCTGGACCCGGCTTTGATCGAAGGCCTGCCCGCCATGAAGGCTTGGATGAGCCACGCGGCGGAGACGGGCCGCATCGTCCGCGAGAACTATTCGGACCTGGAGGGCGAGGCCCGCTTCACCGCCACGGTGGAAGAGAATGTCCTCGTGCAGTTGGAGAACCTGCGCACCCACCCCTCCGTCGCGGCCGCCATCGAGCAGGGCGCCCTGCGGCTCCACGGCTGGGTCTACAAGATCCAGACTGGCGAGGTCTTCGCCTACGACGCGAGCCAGGCCCAGTTCACGGCCCTGACGGAAGCGGGCGTGGCGCCGCTGGATGAAGCCCATCGCAGCAGCGACCTGAGCATCTGAGTCAGAGCTTCAGCCGGTCCAGCTTGTCCGGCCGGTCCCGCCAGCCGCTGTCAACTCCCATGAACGCCGAGCTTGGCGCTGCCAGGCAGCGTCAAGCGACAAGCGTTCAGGTAGTTGATGCCAGCATCTGTTGCGGGTTAGGGGATTCAGAGCTGGAGACGGTCTAGGCGGTCAGGCCGATCCCGCCATCCCTCGTCCACTTTGACAAACAACTCCAAGCGCACGGGACGCTCCAGCAGCTTCTTGAGCTCGCGCTGGGCGCTTTGGCGGATGTCCTTGATCATCTCCCCCGCGCGGCCCAAAAGGATGCGGCGATGGTTGTCCTTCTCCACGAGGATGAGCCCGGCGATGAAGACGCCGCTCTCGTCCAGATCTTCCGGGAAATCCTGCTGCCCGGCCTCGATCCAGCGCTCGATCTCCACGGCCACGCCATGGGGAACTTCCTCGCGGGTCTTGCGGAGCACCTTCTCGCGGATGAACTCCGCGGCGAGGCCGCGCTCCGTCTGGTCCGTGTAGGAGTCATCGCCGAACTGCCAGGGGCCCTCAGGCGCGTCGCGCTCCAGCAACGACCATAGCGGATCCAGGTTCTGGCCCAGCTTGGCGCCGATGGGGATGATCTCCTTGAACTCGAGCAGGTCCTTGTAGCGCGTGACCGTCTCAAAGAGCCGGCTCTTGCTGAGCAAATCCAGTTTATTGAGGAGCAGGTAGACCGGCCGGTTCAGCGTCGCCAGCCGCTTGGCGAGGCTCTGCTCGCCATCGCCCAGATAGCCGTCCGCATCCACCACCCACAGCAGGATGTCGGCCTCGGCCAGCGCCGTGTCCACATGGCCCATCATCCGCTCGTTGAGGGCGTGCTGCGGCTTGTGGACGCCGGGCGTGTCCAGGAAGGCCAGCTGCACGGGCCCGCGTTCCACCACACCCAGGACACGGGTGCGCGTGGTCTGCGGCGTCTGGCTGGTGGCCGCCAGTCGCTGGCCCAGCAGCGTGTTCAGCAGCGTGGACTTCCCCGCGTTGGGGAGCCCGACGATGGCGACTGTGGCGAACTTTTTTGTCTCACCCACGGTGGATGCCCCGCTTGCTCTCACGGATGAAGCGAAGCAGATAGGCGACCTCAGCCACGGTCCCCAATTCCTTTTCGCAACGGTTGAGCGCCTCCTCGCGGAGCAGGTCACCATGGAAGAGGATGCGGTGGGCCTTCTTGAGGGCGTCCACGGACTCCGCGGAGAAGCCCTTGCGCTGCAGCCCGATGGTGTTCACGCCGTAGCTCTTGGTGTCGCGGGCGCCCACGGTCTTCATGAAGGGCAGCGCATCCTGGGTGACGACCGTGAAGCCGCCGATGAAGGCGTGGTCGCCCACGCGGCAGAACTGGTGGACGGCGGAGAAGGCGCCGATGTTGCAGCCGGACCCCACATCCACATGCCCCGCCAGCGTGGCCGAATTCGCCAGGATGTTCTTGTCTCCCACGATGCAATCGTGCGCGACATGGGCGCCGGCCATGAGGAAGTTGTCATCGCCGAGCTTCGTGATGCCACCGCCACCCTCGGTGCCGCGGTGGACGGTGGTGTTCTCGCGGAACACATTGCGGTTCCCGATGACGAGCTTCGTGGGCGCGCCCTTGAACTTCAGGTCTTGAGGCTCCAGGCCCACGGCAGAGTGGGGGAAGAGGACGCAGGCCTCGCCGATCTCCGTGTGGGGGCCCACCACCGCGTGGCTCTTGAGGAGCGTGCCTTCGCCGATGCGGCTGGGGCCTTCCACCACGCAGAAAGGGCCGATGATGGCGCCTTCGCCGAGCTCCACATCCTTGGCCACGACGGAAGAAGGATGGACGCTGGCGCTCACTGCCCGGCCTCCCCGTCATTGAGGTCCTGGAGCATGGACATGAACTCGGCCTCGGCGACCTTCTGGCCGTCCACGAA
>DASRXV010000051.1:0-29992 GCA_035687325.1 Holophagaceae bacterium | reverse complement strand
CATCCAGGAGCGGGAGGTCTTCGAGCCGGAGCATGTCTCCAGCCAGCAGTACAACATCCTGCGGATCCTGCGGGGCGGCCCCACCGAGGGCTACATGATCAAGGAGCTGCGGAGCCGCGTCATCTACCGCTTCGCCGATGTACCCCGGCTCGTGAACCGCTTGCAGGCCCAGAAGCTCGTGCAGCGCACGATCTGCCCCCACGACAAGCGCGGCAGCATGGTGCGCATCACGGAGAGGGGCTTGGCCCTTGAAGCCCGCGTGCGCGAGCGCCTGGACACCGTCATCGAGCCCATGGATCGCGCGCTGAACGCTGAAGAGCGCGCGCAGCTGCTCTCACTGTTGGAGCGGCTGAGGGACGATTACCGGGAGCGGCTGGACTGAAGCCTTATATTGCGGTCCGGGAATCGGATTCCTCATCCAAGCTGAGGAACCATGTGAGCGTCAGGAAGTAGCAGACGACTGCATGGCACGCCCAGAACAGGGCTACGAGGCATAAGTATCCAAGGCCATTGCCGCCATGAGAGAAACGGCCACCCAAATGGATGCCCCGCTCTGCAAACCAGTCCTCATAGCGAATCATGATCAGGATCGTGAGGATGATGTCGCCGGCCGTGCCCGTGACGCGATAGGCAGATGCCGCAAAATTGGAAATCGCCAGGCGCTTTAACATTGCGCGATACGCAGAACGATCTCCCCGGCGTGGCGGCACATAAGCCCAGACAAAGAAGGCCCACCATCCACGGAAAAACCCTTTTATGGGTAAGCCTGGATCTTCTTGCGCCTCTGGAGGGGAGGTATCCACTACCGGTCCAGCTCGCCCGCGATCACATTCATGGCGCCCAGCTCGGAGACGGCGTCCGCGATCAGGCGTCCGCGCACCTTGCTGTCGAAGCTGTTGAAGATGGGCAGGCAGGGCGGGCGCACATGGATGCGGTAGGGGTTCTTGCCGCCATCCGAGACGATGTAGTAGCCCAGCTCGCCATTGGCGGCCTCGGTGGCGCTGTAGACCTCGCCCACGGGCATCTCCATGCCGTGCATGATGAGCTTGAAGTGGTGGATGAGGCTCTCCATCCGCGTGTAGACCTTCTCCTTGGGCGGGAGCGCGATCTTGTAGTCGTCCACGATGACGGGGCCGGGGCCCAGCTCCTTCAGCTTGTCCAGGGCCTGGCGGATGATGCGCAGGCACTGGCGCATCTCCTCCACGCGGACCAGGTAGCGGTCGAAGACATCACCCGTCGTGCCGACCGGGATGTCGAAGTCGTACTGGTCATAGTCCAGGTAGGGCTGGGCCACGCGCAGGTCGTGGCCGAGGCCGCAGGCCCGGAGGCAGGGACCCGTGTAGCCCCAGGAGACGGCGTCCGCCGCGCTCATGGCGCCCACGCCCTTGGTGCGGTCGTGCCAGATGGGATTCTTCGTGAGGAGCTTCTCCAGCTCGTCGATGGCTTCCGGGCACTCCACGAGGAAGCGCTCGCAGAGCGGATAGAAGTCCTCGGGCAGATCGCGGAAGAGGCCGCCCACGCGGGTGAAGCTCGTGTGGAGGCGCTGGCCCGCGCTCATCTCGAAGAGGTCGTAGACCGTCTCGCGCTGGCGGAAGAGGTAGAGGAAGGCCGTGAACGCGCCCAGGTCCACGGCGTTGATGCCCAGGCAGATGATGTGGTCCGCCACGCGGGCCAGCTCGCTCACGAGCACGCGGATGACGCGGCTGCGCGGCGGGTCCTGGATGCCCAGCAGCTTCTCCACCGCGAGGGCGTAGCCCACGTTGTTCATGATGGAAGAGCAGTAGTTCAGCCGGTCCGTGAGGGGCACGAACTGGTTGTAGGTGAGGTTCTCGCCCAGCTTCTCCACGCCCCGGTGCAGGTAGCCGATCTGGGGTGTGGCCTTCGTGATGATCTCGCCCTCCAGCTCCATGACGATGTGGAGGGTGCCGTGGGTGGTCGGGTGCGAAGGCCCGAAGTTGACGATCATCTTGTCGCCGTCGAGCTGCTGCCTGCTGATCGCGATGGAGTCCAGAGTCGCCATGCCGCCCTCAGTGCGTGTAGGGGGCGGTGGAATCCGCCATGCAGAAGGGGTCGCCGCCATCCAGGGGGAAGTCCTTGCGCAGCGCGTGGCCAGGGAAGTCTTCCCAGGTGAGGAGGCGGCTGAGATTCGGATGGCCGTCGAAGGAAATGCCGAAGAGGTCGAAGACCTCCCGCTCCGCCCAATCGGCGCTGTGAAAACGGCCTGTGATGGAAGGCAGGGCCTCGTGCTCCGCCAGACGCACCTTGAGACGCAGGCGCGCCTGCGTGGCGAGGTTCAGCAGGTGCAGCACCACATCGAAGCGGACGAGCCTGCCATCCAGATCCCGCTCCGGCCAATCCACGGCCGTGAGATCCATCAGCTGCTGGAAGCCTTCCTTGAAGGCGAGGTCCACCGTCTCCAGGTAGCGGTCCTTCGCCACCACGGCGGTCACATCGCCTCGGAAATCGTGACGGTCAAGAAGGGCGCCGGGCAGCTGTTCGTCGATGCGTTCGAGAATCATCAGCTGCCTCAGTAGATCGTCGCGAGGTTGTGGTCGGCGGCGTCCAGCACCATCTCGCGCACGGCCTGCTGCTCGGTGAGGCCCTTGTCGCGCTCGATGCCCCGCTGGCGGTCCATGCTTTCGTAGAAGCGGCGGATGTGGTCCTTGCGCATGGAGAGCGATTCCTTCTCGATCTTCTCCTGCAGCTTCATGACGCCGTAGATCATGCTCTCGGGCCGGGGCGGGCAGCCGGGCACATAGACATCCACGGGGACCACGCGGTCGATGCCCTGCAGCGTCGCGTAGGTGCGATACATGCCGCCGGAGGACGCGCAGACGCCCACGCTGATGACCCACTTGGGCTCGGCCATCTGGGCGTAGATGGTGCGGAGCACGGGCGCCATCTTGTTCGTGACGGTGCCCAGCACCAGCATCATGTCGCTCTGGCGGGGGCTGAAGCGCATGGCCTCGGCGCCGAAGCGGGAGAGATCGTACTTGCTGGCCATGACGCTCATGAATTCGATGGCGCAGCAGGCCGTGCCGAAAGGCATGGGCCACAGGCTGTTCTTGCGGGCCCAATTCACCACCGCGTCCAGGCGGGTGGTCATCACGGCGTCGTTGAGATCCATCTCAGCCATGGGTCACTTCTCCCACTCGAAGGCGCCCTTGCCCCAGGCGTAGATGAAGCCCACGAGCAGGGTGGCGAAGAAGGCGAGCATGGCGCCGAAGGTGGCGGGGTGCGCCTTGTACTGCACGGCCCATGGCAGCAGGATGGCCGCCTCCACATCGAAAAGGATGAAGAGCATGGCCGTGAGGTAGAACTTCACGGAGTAGCGGTGCCGGGCGCCCGGCTGGACTTCCGGCACGCCGCACTCGTAGGGGCTGAGCTTCTCAAGGCCCGGGTTGTTGGGCTTCAGCTTGGGCAGCAGGACACCGGAGATGACGAGGATCGCCGCGGCGACCCCCACCGCCAGCAACAGCAGGATGAGGACAGGAAGGAAGGGCGTGGCGGGGTTTGGCATGGCGCGTCCAGGCCCTCCAGTCTAGCGGGCCCGAGCCCCTCTGGGGATGGACGGTAGGCCCTGGTCTGCCAGGCGGGTAGAATCCTCTTTTCCCCCGGGACGGCCCATGGACGATCTGAACCAGCGAGTCAAAGAGATGATCATCCAGCGCCTCAAGCTGGAAGGCATGACGCCGGATCAGATCGACGGCCAGGCCCCGCTCTTCGGCGAGGGGCTCGGGCTGGATTCCATCGACGCGCTAGAGCTGGTGCTAGGCATCGAGCAGACCTTCGGGGTGAAGATCGAGGACGAGGCCGCGGGGCTCAAGGCCTTCCGCAGCGTGGACGCCCTCACGGAATTCATCCGGGAGCATCAGAAGGGCTGAATGACGAGCCCCACGGACCAGCTGCCCCACCGCTACCCGTTCATCCTGGTGGACCGGGTGCTCATGCGCGAGCCCGGGGTGCGCGTGGTGGCGGAGAAGCTCGTCTCGGCCACGGAGCCTTACTTCTCCGGCCACTTCCCGGAACGGCCCCTGGTGCCCGGCGTCCTCATGCTGGAGATGCTGGCCCAGGCCGGCGGCTTCCTGGAGGCCGAACCCCTGAGCGGCCAGGCCATCTTCCTGGCAGCCGTGCAAGACGCGCGATTCAAGGCCCAGGCCTTCCCCGGCGACCGCCTCACCCTGGAGGTCCAGTTCGAGGCCGCCTTCGCGGGGATCACGCGCATCAACGGCAAAGTCTCTTGCGAGGGCCGCGAGCTCTGCACGGCGAAGCTGCTCGTGAAGAAGGTGGCTCCGTGAGGCGTGTCGTCATCACGGGGCTGGGCGCCGTCACCAGCCTGGCCCGAGGCCGGGAAGCCACCTGGTCCGCGATGCTGGCGGGCCAGGATGGTCTGGGCCTCCTCACACGCCTCCACCTCCCCGATGAACCGGCGCAGCTGGCGGGCCAGATCGCCTGGGACGAGCCGCGCGTCAAACGCCAGACCCTTTGCGAGACTTGGTCCCGCGTGGCCTTGGCCGAGGCGCTGGATGGCTGGAATCCCGCCTTGGGGTCCCGCCGCATGGGCGTCTTCCAGGGCGCGGGGACTTCCGGGCTGCCCATTCCCGAGGCCTATCTGGCCGCGCTGCGGGATGGGCTCCCCGCGCCGCGCATGGCCGAGGCCGCTTACCAGACGCCCTGCACGGTCACAGACGCGCTGGCCGCCGTGATCGGTGCCGAGGGCCCCCGCTCCACCATCATGAACGCCTGCTCGTCCTCCCTGCTCGCGCTGGGCCAGGCCTGGGAGCGCGTGGCCTGCGGCGATCTGGATCTCGCCCTCGCAGGCGGGGCGGAAAGCCTCTGCACCACCACATGGGCGGGCTTCTCCAGCCTCAAGGCCGTGGACCCCGCGCCCAACCGGCCTTTCTCCCGGAACCGCGCGGGGCTCAACCTGGGCGAGGCCGCCGTCCAGTTCATCCTCGAACCGCTGGAGCAGGCTCAAGCCCGTGGCGCCGTCATCTTCGCGGAGGTGCTGGGCTATGGCGCGAGCCTGGACGCCCACCATCCCACGGCGCCTCACCCTGATGGTGACGGAGCTCGCCGCGCCATGACCCAGGCGCTGGAGATGGGAAAGCTAGATTCCTCCGGCGTGGATCTCGTGAGCGCCCACGGCACGGCCACGCCCGCCAACGATGGCGCCGAGTGCAAGGCCATCCGCGCCACCCTGGGCAAAGCGGCGGACACCGTCTCCGTCACCAGCTCGAAATCCCAGTTCGGCCACACGCTGGGCGCCGCCGGAGCCGCGGGGGCGATGGCGGCCACGCTGGCCCTCCGCGACCAGGTGGTGAGCCCTACGCTGCGCCTTGAGGATCCCGATCCCGACTGCAATCTTGATTGCACACCCAAACACGCGAAGGAACGCAAGCTCTGCGCGGCTCTGGTGAACGCCTTCGCCTTCGGCGGCAACAATGTCTCGCTCGCGTTGAAGCGCTGGGAGGGCCGGTGACGGACATCGTCGTCACAGGCCTCGGCCTCGTCCTCCCCTGCGGCGACGGCGTAGAGGCCGCCCGCGCTTCGCTGGCTTCAGGCGTGGCCTGCTTTGCGGAGCTTCCGGCAGAACTGGGCGAGGGCCGCGGCGCCATTTGTGCGAGCTTCAATCCGGTCGGCACCATTCCGCCCATGCAGCTGCGGCGCCTGGACCGTTGCAGCCGCTTCGCCTGGGTCGCGGCTGCCCAGGCTTTTGACGACGCGGGGCTCGATCCGAAATCCGGCAGCGGCGACCGCACCGCCATCGCGGCGGCCACCATGACCGGCGGCAGCGAGGCCACGGAGGCCTTTCTCCGGCCCTACTACGAGCGGGGCCCCGCGGGAGCCTCGCCCATGGTCTTCCCCAACTGCGTGGCCAACGCCGCCGCGGGCCATCTCGCCTTGGCCTTCGGCCTTAAGGGCCCCAGCACCACCCAGCTGGAGCGGGAGGCTAGCGGCTTCGCGGCCCTGGACCAAGCCGCGCGCTGGCTCCGCATGGATTTTTGCGATGTGGCGCTGGTGGTGGGCATGGACGGACTCTTCCCCATGCTGGGCACGGTCTGCGGCGCCGCGGGCCTGCTGGCTCGGCACGGCGATCCGGATCGGGATTCCGGCCGCGGCTTCCTCTGCGGCGAAGGCGCGGCGGCGCTGGTGCTGGAGCGAAGCGAGGACGCGACAGTTCGCGGCGCCCGCGTCCGGGCCCGGCTCGACGCCCTCGCGCACCGGTCGGCGCTCGGGCCCTCCGGCCGCGCGTCTGCGCTCGCGGACGCGGTGGCGGAAGCCAGTCCGCGTACGCCCCAACGCTGGATCGGTGGCGCCAACGGCCATCCGCAGCTGGACCACCTTGAAGCCGCGCTGCACGATACGCGCGGAGCCTGGCCCGCGCCCCTCCACCCCAAGCTGCTCTGGGGCGAGTTCGGCGGTTCCGGCGCGCAACTCCTCGCGGCCGGTCTGCTGGTGCCCGCCGAATCTGTCCTCGTGAGCGGCCCCTCCAGTTTCGGCGGGCAGTGGGCGCTCCGCTGGGATGGCGTCCAAGGCTGATAGCCTCGTTGCAGCGATGAGAGACCAGACCTTCACCAGCACCCGCCGCCACCTGCTCTGGACCGCCGGAGCGGGTGCGGTGCTGTTGGCTGGCGCCTTCCTCCTGGGCGTGCAGGCGGGCAAGCAGAGCGTGGCGCTGCGGCGGCCTCTGCCGACAGATTCCGCGGAGCCGCTGGACGAGCTGCCCGAGAAACTCATCGACCAGCTCCAGATCTTCGAGACGACCCAGGCCCCCGACAAGCCCGTGCAACTTCCGCCCGCGCCTGGATCTCCACCAAAAGACGATGCGAAGGCCGAGGCGCCCAAGGCGGATGACCGTTGGACGCTTCAGCTCGTCTCCACGCCGGACGCCGCCGAGGCGAAGAAGATCGCCGCCCAGGCCAAGGCCGCGGGCCACCCCGCCACGGTCGTGAAGGACAAGGGCGTCTACAAGGTGCGCCTGGCCAAGGCCACGGACCGTGCCACCGCCGACGCCACCGCCGCCAAGTTGAAGAAGGCCGGCATCAAGTCGTTCGCGGTGAAAGCGGACTAGGAGCCTCGCCGTTCACACGGCGGTCACATCTCCCGGGCAAGCTGCCGTGAAGGAGATTCCATGGTGAGGCGCGGGGGGATCCTGGTCCTGGCCGTCGCGATGCTGATCGGCATCCTGGAGATTCGCGCTTGGCGATATGGCGGCGCCGAAGCGGGGCCGAAGGACACCGCGGACCTGATCCGGTTCCCCGCTGATGCCACGGTCCTTTCCAGGCACCTGGCCGAAGCGGTCCGCTTCCCCACCGTCACCGGGGACAACCCGTCGCTCGACGCGTTCCGCGCCTATCTGAAGACCACCTTCCCGGAAGTCCATGCCCGGCTCGGCTGGGAGGTCGTGAACGGCCACAGCCTCCTGTTCACCTGGCGCGGCACGGACCCTTCGCTTCCTCCCGCGGCGCTGCTGGCGCATCTTGATGTCGTTCCGGCCGATGCCTCCGCCTGGCGCCAGCCGCCCTTCGAGGGCCGCATCGCGGAGGGTTTCCTCTGGGGCCGCGGAACGCTGGATGACAAAGGGGCCGTCCTGGGCATTCTCGAGGCCGTGACAGGCCTGCTCGATCGCGGCTTCCAACCCCGCCGCACGCTCTACCTGGCCTTCGGCCACGACGAGGAGACCGGAGGTCATGAGGGCGCCGCGGCCATCGCGTCCCTCCTGGCCTCGCGAGGCGTCAAGCTGGATTCCGTTCTCGACGAAGGCGAGGTCATCGGAGAGGGACTCGTGCCCGGCATCCACCAGCCCATCGCCTTCATCGGCACCGCGGAAAAGGGATATCTGAGCCTGTCGCTCACCACCCAGGGCCCCGGGGGGCACAGTTCCATGCCCGCTCCGGGTGATCCCATCATCCGGCTCTCGAAAGCGCTGACGCGCCTGGAGGCCAGCCCCTTCCCCACGCGGTTCACGGAACCTGTGGATGGCATGTTCCGCGCCCTGGCGCCGCGGATGGGGCATCTGCAGCGCCTCGCCTTGGCCAACCGCTGGCTCTTTTCGCCGCTACTGGGATGGATGCTCTCCTCCTCGGCCGCCACCGACGCGCTCATCCGCACCACGGCGGCGCCCACGGTGATCGAGGGCGGCAGTGTCGAGAACGCGCTCCCCCGGCGCGCGCGGGCCGTGGTGAACCTGCGGATCCTGCCCGGCGAGACAGTGGAAGGGACACTCGCCCGGGTCCGCGCCACCATCGCCGATTCGGCCGTGGACATCGCCCCGCTGCCAGACTCCGCCCTGGAGCCATCCGCGGTCTCCCCTGAGGACGATCCCGCTTATGCCGCGCTCGCCGGGGCCATCCACGAAGCCTTCCCGGATGCCCTGGTCGCTCCCTCCCTGGTGCTGGGCGGGACGGATTCAGCCCATTACGCGCCCCTGGCCCGGACCATCTACCGCTTCCTACCCGCGCGAGTGGGGCCCCAGGATCTCGACCGCTTCCACGGGAACGACGAACGCGTAGCCGTGGAGGGCTGCGCTGTCACGGTCCGTTTCTATGAGGCTTACCTCCAGATGGTAGGACGGCCCCCTACAGCCGCGTCGCCAGCCACGCGAAACTGAGCGCGTTGAGCGCACTGTGCGCCAGTATCACAAGGCCCAAGCCGCCGCAGCGGCGAGAGACCTTCATGCCCGTCCAGCCCGCGGCGGCGGTGTAGAGGAAGGCCGGGAGCGCGCTGGCCCAGCCGAAGACCAGGCCGTTGCCCACGAAGTGATGGAGCCCGAAGGCCGAACCGTGCTGCCAGTCCTTCCAATCCGCGTGCCGACGGGCCAGAGCTCCGCGCCAGAAGCCTTCTTCGCAGACGCTGTTCACGGTGAGCGTGTAGGCCACATAGGAGGGGAACCCGCCGGGCCAGTGGGCCAGGAAAGTCTGGGCGCCAGCCATGGGCAGCAGGTGCGCGGGCCGCTGGTGCAGGAGAAGGGGCAGCACGGCGCAGGCGGCGCCCATGCCCAGCAACGCCACGATGGGCATGCGCCCTGCGCGGAAATCGCTCCGCTCCGTGCCCAACAGGCAGATCGCGTGGTAACCCGCCAGAGTCACGAGCGGCATCCCTGGTAGCAGCGCCAGGGTCGCGCCGATCCAGAGGACCGGCAGCCAGAAGGGTATCGAGGGCTGTTTCACGGGCGTCACACAGTGGACACACCGAAGTTACTCCGGCGACCTCTCGCGGCCAACCTTTTCTCTCACCCCTTCGGATACACCCGCAGGCTCTTCCATTGCTTGAGGATGACCTTGCCGGGCGCGAAGCCGCGCGGCTTGCTGATGTCGGCGATGCGGCACCAGTGGACTTCCACCTTGCCCGCGTCCCGGGCCTTGCTGTGGAAGGCGGCCAGCTCGGCGGCGCGCTCCAGCACGAGCCGGGGCGGCTCGCTCACCTTGTCGGGGTTGCGGATGACCACATGGCTGCCGGGCATGTTCGCCACATGGAGCCAGAAGTCCGTGTTCTCCGCCACCTTGAAGGTGAGCTGGTCGTTCTCCGCGTCGCCCTTGCCGATGAGCAGCTCGAAACCCTCGATCTGCACCGACCGGAACGCGGTGCCCTTGCCATCCTTCCGTTTGTCCACTTTGCGGGGCTCCCGTTTCGCCTTCTCCCTTGAGGATGCCGCCTTCGGAGGCGCGGCTTCCAGCCCCTCGCCGCGTTCCAGGGCCGCACGGCGCTCCGCCAGCTCCGCCCGCTGGCGGACGAGGCCTGATTCCAGCTCTTCCAACCGGGCCAGGCCCCGTCCGGCTTTCTTCACTTCCGCGAACCAGGTCTGCACGGCGGATTCCGCCGTCTCGCCCCTGGGCAGCGCGATAATGGTGCCGTCCTCCAGCACAGCTTCGCCCTCCGCACCCTTGAGCCGCCACAGCTCGCCCGACAGCGCCGCCGCCTGGGGCTTGAGCGCAAGACCCTTCTCGTGGCGCGCGCGGTCCTTCTCCAGGGCCGCCTCAAGGCGCGCCAGCTTCGCGGCTTTCTGGTTCAGGATGCGCTCAGCCGCGGCGCGGCGCGGCGCCAGCACCAGGGCCTCGGCCTCCGCCATGGACCAGTCCCGGTGCCGCGCCAGCAGCGAGCCCTCGCCCGGCAGCACCTCGTCCATCTCGCCTGACACAGCAGCCTCGAAGTGCTCGCCGTAATGCTCACGCCAACGCTTTAACGGAGGCGGATCATCGCCTGGAACCGGCATCGTGGCAGGGAAGGGCACGCCAAGGCCCAGGCGGGGCGCGGCCACATCCACCCCATCGAGACGGATGCCTGCCCGGCCGGGGATGGCCTGGAAGGCCACACGCACAGTTTCCAGGCGGCCAGAGATGGCGCGGCGTTGGAAGACGAGACCCAGCCACCGCTCGCCAGGATGGCCCTGGACCTCCAGCAGCCGCGCGCCGGAGAGCCAAGCGCCCCAGGCCTGCGCGGAATCCTTCTTCGCCTCCGCCGCCAGGATCTTCGCGGCCGCGTGGCCCACAGGGAGCCGCCACAGCGCGGGCCTGGGATGGAGCAGCAGGATCCAGGTATCGGCATCAGCCTTGCGGCCCCAGCGCAGGCCCAGGGCCCGATCGGAGGCCCAGGCGCCCTCTAAGGCCCAGGCGGGGTGCGCGCGGCCTTGGGCGCGGGCGAGGGCCAGGAGCAGCGGGGCGTCCATTCGGCGCTTGAGTCCTTGTTAAAAAGAAAGCAGAGGGTGCTCGCGTTCGAGAAGCCCAAGCCGCATAATGCCTCAACTTCAGCCGCCCGACCGGACCCTCATGCCGACGCTCCCGACGACTGCCCCGCCCCGCCTCTTCAAGGCGCTGCTGGTGGAAGACAGCTCCACGCAGATGGGGTTGATGCGCGCGCTCTTCCGCAGCCGGGGGCATGAGGTGGTCGAGGCCAGGAACGGCGCGGAGGCGCTGCTGGTGCTCTCCAGCGACATGCCCGACGTGGTGGTGAGCGACTGCTACATGCCGCTCATCGACGGCTACCAGCTCTGCCGCCTCCTGAAAGACGACCGCGCCACGCGGCACCTGCCCGTGCTCCTGCTCACGGCGGAAACCCGCGGCCTCGGCCACTTCTGGGCCAAAACCTGCGGCGCGGACCGCTTCATCATGAAGGATCCCGACCTCGAAGGCGTGCTGGAGGCGGCGGAGGACCTGGCCCGCACGGCGCCGCCTCAGGATCCCAACCATGCGCCGCTGTTCAAGAACCCGGAAGACCTGGGCGTGGAAGCCATCCAGCGCCGCCTGGCTCGAGCCCTGGAGCAGCGCCTCCTGGAGACCACGCTCCGCGATTCCATCGCCCGGCTCTACTCCGAGGATCCTGATGCCACGAGCATCGTCCGGGGCTTCGTGGATCTCCTCCAGACCGCCGTGCTGCCTGGCGCCCTGGCTGTCGTCCACCGCACCGAGGAGGGGCTTGTGTCGCGGGGCGCCCATGGGCGCTGCGTGAGCGAGGCCGACCGCCAGGAGCTGGGCCGCGCGCTGGAACGGGCCATGGGCCTGCCGGAACCCCTGGACCTGGCCTGGGATGCGGCCCTGGATCCCGAGGAACGCCGCCTCGCGTTGCGGGATCCGCTCCAGCTCGTGCTGCCCATCTCCGTGCCCGGCACGCCCATCAGCGCCTTCATGGGCCTGCTGTTGGAGCGGCGCATTTACCAGGAGCATGTGCGGCTGCTGGAGATCGCCTCGGACGAACTGGGCCGCCTGCTCACGCTGGAGGCCAGCCGCCAACGGCTCTACCACCAGGCCATCCAGGACCCGCTCACGGGCCTCTTCAACCGCCGCCACACCACGGAGCTGCTCCAGCACGAGGCCATGCAGAGCTCGCGGTTCAACCAGCCCCTGACCGTTATGCTCATCGACCTGGACCACTTCAAGCCCATCAACGACCGCTTCGGCCACGCGGCCGGGGACCGCGTCCTCAGCATGGTGGCCCAGCGGCTGGCCTTCGGGCTCCGCAAGGTGGACCGCCTGGGACGCATGGGCGGCGACGAGTTCCTGGTGCTCTGCCCCCAGACGGACAGGGAGGGCGCCCACCGCCTCGCTCAGCGTCTCCTGGACAGCGTGGCCCAGACCCAGCTCCCCAACCTGCCGGAGGGCCGCAACCTCTCCCTCAGCGTGGGCGTCGCCTCCTGGCGGGGGGATGGCGACACCGTGGAGGCCCTCGTGGCCCGGGCGGACCAGCGGCTCTACAAGGCCAAAGCCGAGGGCCGCGCCCGTGTGGTGTCGGAAGGCTGACCCGGAGCGGGGGGAGGTCTAGACTGGACGGATGCCTCCCGAGACCGGTCCCTCCTACGAGTCCTACTTGAAGGTGCCTGACCTGCTGCGGCTCCAGAAGCCGCTGTCGGAGCCGGAGGCTCACGATGAGCTGCAGTTCATCATCATCCACCAGGCCTACGAGCTCTGGTTCAAGCTCATGCTCCACGAGGTGCGCGCCATCATCGCCCATCTCCTGAAGGGCGATGTGGGCCCGAGCCTCTGGCTCATGCGGCGCTGCCACGAGATCGTCCGCGTCCTGCAACAGCAGTTCAAGGTCATGGAGACCATGAGTCCCGCCCACTTCCTGGAGTTCCGCGACTGGCTCAAGCCCGCCAGCGGCCTCCAGAGCGCCCAATTCCGCTGCCTGGAATTCATCTCCGGCCTCAAAGACGAGCGCTACTTGCAGCTCTACCCCGGCTCGCCCGAGGCGCGCGAACAATTGGAAGCCGCGCTGAAGGGGCCTTCCATGTGGGACGGCTTCCTCGCGGCCCTGCGCTCCCGCGGCTTCGACACCTCGGACAAGGAGCCCGTGCTCCAGGCCCTCGTGGCCGTCTACACGGATGACAAGCACCTCGACCTGCACCAGCTGGCGGAGGGGCTCATCGAGTTTGACGAGGCCTTCCGCGTCTGGCGCACCATGCATTACCTCCTCGCCGAGCGCATGATCGGCTTCAAGCCCGGCACGGGCGTGGGCCACACGGACGCCATGGCCATGAGCGGCACGGAGAAGAAGCCCGCGGGCGGCGGCTGCCCCTTCGGCCACGGTTCGCTGCCGCGGGAAGCGAACGAGCCCTCGTTCCAAGATCCCGGCGTGAAGTACCTGGCCAGCCGCGCGGACCTGCGCTATTTCCCTCTGCTATGGGAAGTCCGCACCCGCCTCGGGGGCGGTTATGGCGTGTGAGCTGGAGGGCCGCCACGCGCTCGTGACAGGCGCCAGCGCGGGCATCGGCCGCGCGGCGGCATTGGAGCTGGCGTCGAAGGGCTGCGCCGTGACCGTGCTCGCGCGCTCCGCCGCCAAGCTCGAAGGCCTCCTCCCCGATCTCCGCGCCGCGGGCGCGCCGGAAGCCTGGGCCCTGGCCGCGGATCTTGAGGACCGGGCCTCGCTCCGCGCTGCCGTCAGCGCGCATCTCCAAGCGCACGGCCCCATCCACATCCTCGTGAACAACGCGGGCGGGCCCCCGGGCGGCGCCATCCTCGACGCGGATGAAACCGATTTCCTGAAGGCCTTCGGCCGCCTCCTCATGGCGCCCCATCTGCTCGTGAAGCTGCTGGTGCCGGGCATGAGGGCCGCCGGCTACGGCCGCTTCATCAATGTGGTGTCCACGAGCGTGCGCGAGCCGCTGCCGAATCTGGGCGTCTCCAACACGGTGCGCGGCGCCACAGCCGCCTGGGCCAAGACGCTGGCGAAGGAGTTGCCCCCCGGCATCACCATCAACAATGTGCTCCCCGGCGCCACGGCCACGGAGCGCTTGGAGAAGTTGGAGCTCTCCAACGCCGAGCGCACCGGCCGCACGCTGGAGCAGGTGCGCGCCGACATGGTGAAGATCATCCCTGAGGGCCGCGTGGCGGAAGCCGGTGAGATCGCCGCCCTCATCGCCTTCCTCGCCTCCCCCGCCGCCGCCTACATCCGCGGCCAGAGCATCGCCGCCGATGGCGGGCGCCTGAACGCGATCTGATATGAAGTTCGATCTCTTCTTCTCCATCTCCCAGACGCCCGTCAATGGCCACACGCCGGACGAGGCCACGATGTTCCGGAACTTCTTCGCGCAGGTGGAAGCGGCCGACGCGCTGGGCTACGGCACAGCCTGGGTGGCGGAATCCCACTACAGCAGCGAGGTCCAGAAGGCGCACCACAAGCCCGTCGTTCCCCACTGGGAAGGCGAGGTGGGCCTCAACGGCGACATCTGCCAGCTGGCCACGCGGGTCTTCGCGCGGACGGAGCGCATCGAGGTGGGCAGCGCTGTCATGAACATCGTCTGCAACGGCGGGCCCCTCGCGCAAGCGGAGCGCGTGGCCACCTTCGCGGCCTACCATGGCCTTGATCCCGAGGAACGGCGGCGCCTGCACCTGGGCTTCTCCGCCGGGCGCTTCGACTTCATGAACCGCGTGACGGGCGTGGACGCGCGCAACACATGGGAGGACGCCGCTTGGCCCGCGGTGAAGGGCAAGCTGTTCTGGGAGGCGGCGGAGATCTTCCTGCGCCTGCTGAAGGGCGAGACACTCTCGTCGAATGACATTCCCGAATACACGATCACCCGCGCCGACTTCCGCAGCGATGAGGAATGGCACAAGGTCCGCGACCTGGCGGGGACGAAGGGCGATGCGATCCCGCTGCCCCGCCGCTGGAGCTTCGAGGCCACCAAGGTCATCCCCTGCGACTGGCGCCGCGAGCTGATGCTGCCCGTCATCGGCAGCCACGACCCCAATCTCCAGGAATATGTGAACCGCTTCTCGCCGGTGCAGGTCTTCAACCTCAGCATCACCAAGCCCGAGATCATTGAGGACACGCACCGCCGCATGACGGCCGCTTATCACCGTGATGGCGGTTCCTGGCAGCGGAGCTTCATGCCCCGCACCGTCTTCGTCTTCCTCAACGCCGATCCTTCCAAGTCGCCAGAGGCTCAGCGCGCCGCCGCGCAGGAAGAGGCCCGCGCCGCCCTTGGCGCCTACTGGAAAGCGCTGGACGGCACCCTCGACCCCAAAAAGGTGGAAGGCGCCGCCGACAACGCCCTCATCGGCAACGCGGACGACATCGCCCGGCAGATCCGCGAACGCTTCCATCCCGATGACCGCCTCATGCTCTGGTTCGACTTCTTCAACCACGACAACGCCGCCGTGATCCGCAGCATGGAGGCCTTCATGGCCGAGGTCGTGCCAAAACTTGAAACCGCGGTTTCACCATCATGACGAATCTCTACCCCGACTCTCCTCTCGGCAAATCCGTCCCCGGCATCCCCACGGGGCGGGAGGTGGAGTGGCAGCCGCTGGTGGACTACCGGCGCTTCGACGTGAGCGAGACCACCATCCATGGCGCCGTGGCCTGGTGGAGCGGCGACAAGCTCATCCACAGCTTCGGCGGCAATGTGCTCTGCTACGGGCGCAGCATGATGAAGCCGCTCATGGTGAAAGTCTTCGCGAAGGAATTGGAGGATTGCACCTGGGAGCAGCGAGCCATCGCTGTGGCCAGCCACAACGGCGACACGGAGCATGTGGCCGCGGCCATGTCGCTCCTGCCCGAGGGCGAGCACGGCCTCATGCTCACGCCCCTGGATGTGCCCCTCATCCAGTTCGGCCGCCAGGTGCGCCGCCCCCGCCGCTGGTACCACTGCTGCTCCGGCGAACACGCGGCCATCCTCCGGGGCTGCCGCGCCAAAGGCTGGAACCGCGCGGGCTACATGCTGCCCCAGCATCCTTTCTTCGTGGCCTACCTGGAGGAGCTGCGCCGCTTCCTCGGTCCCGGCTGGGAGCCGCTGCGCGTGGCCAAGGATGGATGCGGCCTGCCCACTGTGAGCAACACCGTCACAGAGCTGGCGCGGCTCTACGCGGGGCTCGTGCGAGTGAAGGACGAGGACTGGATCTGGGAGGCCATGGTGCGCCACCCCGATCTCGTGGGCGGCTTCAACCGCCTGGACTCCACGATCCTGAAAGCCTGTGAGGGCCGCGTCATCGCCAAGGAGGGCGCCGACGGCCTGCTGGGCATGGCCATCCAGCATCTGGACTATCCGGAGGGCCTCGGCATCGTCATCAAGATCGCCCACGGGTGGAACGCCCAGGCGACCTGGTACATCGCCCGGGCCATCCTGGGCACGCTGGGCTTCACCTTGCGCAACCCCTATGCCCTCCGCCGCCAGAAGGCCTTCCTCGTGCCCGGCATCGTGCCGCCGGAGCTGCTTCCTAAACTGGAGCAGATCCCCACCTGGGACGACTGGGACCCCGACCAGGACCGCTGGACCTACGATTGGCACGATTATGCGGATGGCGGCCGGGGGCAGATGGCATGAGTGGCACAGTTCAGATGCTTCTGGGCATGTGGTCGCAAATTGCGACCACATGGTCGACCTTCTCCATAAAGATCAGCCCATGAGCATCCCGGGACTCCGCAACCTCGTGAACGGCGCCTTCGTCTCCGCGAAAGAGGGCGGGCTTCTCGATAATCTAGGCCCGGCCACAGGTGAGATCATCGCGCGCATCCCGCGTTCCACGAAGGCCGATGTGGACGCGGCGGTGGCCGCGGCGAAGACGGCGCTGCCCGCGTGGGCAAAGACGCCCGTCGCCGAGCGCGCGGCCCTGCTGGACCGTGTGGCGGACCGTCTCGAAGCGCGCCTCGACGAACTGGCGGCGCTGGAATCGCGGGACACGGGCAAACCCGTCTCGCTGGCGAAGAGCCTCGACATCCCCCGGGCCATCGCCAACTTCCGCTTCTTCGCCGACCTCGTGCGCACGCAGCCCGGCGAGAGCAGCGCCATGGCGGACGCGCTCAACTACACGCACCGCGCCCCCGCGGGCGTCTGCGCGCTCATCACGCCCTGGAACCTGCCCCTCTACCTGCTGAGCTGGAAGACGGCCCCGGCCCTCGCCATGGGCAACACCATCGTGGCCAAACCCAGCGAGCTGACGCCCATGACGGCCTCTGTATTGGCGGAGATCCTCATGGAAGCCGGATGTCCGTCCGGTGTCTTCAACCTCGTCCATGGCCTGGGCGCGGAGGCGGGCGACGCCCTCGTCTCCCATCCCGATGTGGCCCTGGTCTCCTTCACGGGCGGCACTGCCACGGGCGCCAAGGTCGCCGCGACCGCCGCGCCCCAGTTCAAGAAACTCTCGCTGGAACTGGGCGGCAAGAATCCCAGCCTCGTCTTCGCCGACTGCGATTTCGACAAGACGGTGCAGGGCGTCATCCGTTCCGCCTTCCTCAATCAGGGCCAGATCTGCCTCTGTGGCTCGCGCATCCTCGTGGAACGCCCGCTGCATGATCGTTTCGTGGACGCCCTGCTCGAAGAGCTGAAGGCTTGGAAGGTCGGTGATCCCGCCGATCCCGCCACGAAGATCGGCGCCACCATCTCCGCGGACCACCGCGAGAAGGTCGAAGGCTACTTGAAGCTGGCGATGGACGAGGGCGGCACGATCCGCTGCGGCGGGAAACGGCCCGGCCTGCCCGCGCCCTTCGATGGCGGCTTCTTCCTGGAACCTACGGTCATCACGGGCCTGAACGCCACCTGCCGTGCGGCCACGGAAGAGATTTTCGGTCCCGTCGTCACCGTGCATCCCTTCGACACGGAAGAAGAAGCGCTCCGGATTGCCAATGGCACCAAGTACGGCCTCGCCGCCAGCGTGTGGACATCAGATCTGAAGCGCGCCCACCGCGTGTCGCAGGCGCTGGAGAGCGGCATGGTGTGGGTGAACACCTGGCTGCATCGGGACCTGCGCGTCCCCTTCGGCGGCGTGAAGGCCAGCGGCGTGGGCCGCGAAGGCGGCCGCTACAGCCTGGAATTCTTCAGCGAAGCCAAGAACATCTGCATCCACCTTGGAGGCCCCGCATGAGCAGTGGCCGCATCGTCGCGGGCGTCCTCGCCCCCCATCCGCCGCATCTCGTCTACGCGGAGAACCCGCCCCAGAACGAGCCGCGCTCCGAGGGCGGCTGGGAGACGCTGCGCTGGGGCTACGAGCGCCTGAGGAAGAAGCTGGCGGCCACGGACTACGATGTGCTTGTCGTCCATTCGCCCCACTGGAAGACCCGCACGGGGAACCATGTGCTCGCCGTGCCCGAGCTCTCGGGCCTCAGCGTGGACCCCGTCTTCCCGAACCTCTTCCGCTACACCTTCGACCTGAAGGTGGATGTGGAACTGGCGAAGGGGCTCGTCACGGAGGGCCGCGCCGCCGGCCTCGAAATGGTGCCCATGGAGAATCCCGCCTTCCGCGTGGACTACGGCACGATCATCAGCTGCCACCTGGCGAACCCCGCCTGGGACAAGCCCATCGTGGCGATCTCGAGCAACAGCGGGCATTTCGACTACAGCAACGAAGTGGGCGAGGCCGAGATGGCCCGCCTCGGCGAAGCCACGGCGAAGGCCATCGAGAAGAGCGGGAAGAAAGCCGTGCTGCTGGCCTCCAACAGCCTCAGCCACCGCCACTTCACCACGGAGCCCGAACTGCCCGAAGACATGTCCAAAGAGCACATCTACCACCATGGCCAGTACCTCTGGGACATGAAGGTGATCCAGCTCATGAAGGAGGGCCGCACCCGCGAGCTCGCGGACCTCATGCCCGACTTCATCGACCAGGCCCTCAGCGAGTGCCGGGACGGCTGCCTCTCCTGGATGCTCGCGGCCCTGGGCCACCCCACCTATCCCGCCGAGGTCTACGCCTACGGCACCGTCATCGGCACCGGCAACGCGGTGGTGGGATGGCATCCCGACGCGCGCGAGGTGAAGGCATGATCCTCCAGGGCTACCTCGTCCCCGGCAAGCCGCTGCCGCTTCTCGCGCCGGAGAAGAACCCCGCTTGGGCCGAGCTGCGGCGCGGCTTCGAGACGGCGCGGGACGAGATCCGCGCGAGCGGGGCGGACCTGCTGCTCCTCTATTCCACCCAGTGGCTCAATGTCATCGGCCACCAGATCCAGGCGGATCCGGCGCCCGAATGGGTCCATGTGGACCAGGACTTCCACACTTTCGGAACCATGTCCTACAAGTTCCGCATGGACCCAGTCTTCGCGAAGGCCTACGAAGCCGCGGCGCGGGCCCGGGGACTCCACGCGCGGACCGTCAGCTACCGGGGCTTTCCGCTCGACAGCGGCGTCATCCAGGCTCTCCAGTTGCTGAATCCGGACAACGCGATCCCCGCCTGCATCGTGGGCTGCAACATGTACGCGGACCGGGGGGAGACGATCGTGCTGGGCAAGGCCGCGGCGGAGGCCATCGCGGCCTCCGGCCGCAAAGCCGTCGTCGTGTCCGTGTCGGCGCTCTCCAACCGGATCTTCTCCAAACAGATCGACCCGAAGGATGACCGTCTCTACAGCGCCAAGGACGACGAGTGGAATCGCAAGGTGCTGGAGATGCTCGGTGAAGGCCGTCTTGAGGATGTGAGCCAGGTGGCGCGCGACTTCGCAGCCCAGGCCAGTGGTGAGCAGCGGGGCAAGGCCTTCTGGTGGCTGGCGGCAGCCATGGGCCAGCACAACGGCTACGACGGGACGGTGCACGCCTACGGGCCCCTCTGGGGCAGTGGCGGCGCCGTCGTGGGCCTCCGCCCCAACCCGGCCAAGGACCGCAGCCGCGAATTCGACGAGGGCGAAGTGCAGACCTTCACCGGCGACCGCGGCGTGCTGAGCGCGGCGACCGCCGCACCGGCCTCCGCGCCTGAGCCCGCGCCCATCGCTCCGCGCCCTTCGGATCCCATCCGCGCCGACGCCGCTCCCAAGCCCGTGGGGGCCTACCCCCACGCGCGGCGGGAGGGCGACCTCCTCTTCCTCAGCGGCATCGGACCGCGGCAGGCCGGCTCGGACGAGATCCCCGGCGGGCCTGTGCGCAACACGGATGGCTCGGCGAGGGACTACGACGCCACGGCCCAGACGAAAGCCGTCATCGAGAACATCAAGACCATCCTTGAAGCCGCCGGATCCAGCCTCGACAAGGTGGTGGACTGCCAATGCTTCCTCATCGACATGGCCCGCGACTTCAAAGCCTTCAACGCGGTCTACGCCTCTTACTTCACGAGCATCCAGGCCACCCGCACGACGGTGGAAGTGCGGGCGCTCCCCACGCCCATCGCCGTGGAGATGAAAGTCATCGCGAAAGCGTGATGTGAAAATCCACGACATCTCCCCCCTCATCTCGCCGCGCCTCGCCGTGTGGCCGGGGGATGTGGCGTTCCGGCGGCGGGTGGCCGTGTCCATGGCGGAGGGCGGGAACCTTGACCTCAGCAGCATGACGGCGACGCTGCACCTGGGCGCCCATGCGGACGCGCCTTCCCATTACGCTGCCGGCGCGCAGGGGATGGACGCGGTGGATCTCACGCCCTACTACGGCTCCTGCCAAGTGCTGCGGGTGACGGTGGAACGCGCCGAGCGGATTCTTCCGCATCATCTGAAGGAGGAGATCGCCGCTCCGCGCGTGCTCTTCCACACGGGCACCTTCCCGGATCCCGAGACCTGGAACACCGACTTCGCGAGCCTCTCGCCGGAACTCGTCGAGCACCTGCATGGCAAGGGAGTCCTGCTCGTGGGCCTCGACACGCCCAGCGTGGACCCCTTCGAGAGCAAGGCGCTCGAATCGCATCAGGCCCTCGCCCGCACGGGCATGAGGAACCTCGAAGGCCTCGTCCTGGACGCGGTGCCCGGAGGCCTCTACACGCTGGCGGCCCTTCCGCTGAAGCTCGAGGGCGCCGACGCTTCGCCCCTGCGCGCGGTGCTCATCGAAGGCTAGCGACCACCTCATCCGTGGTGGCGATGGTGGCGAACTCGCCCCGCAGTTCCGCAAGACCGATGCGGTGCATGGTGGCGGCGGGGATGACGCCTTCCTCGTCCCTGAAATCGAAAGTGGCGCAGGCATCGGACACCAGCGTGGTGTCGAAACCCAGATTCCCGGCCATGCGCGTGGAGGTGCTCACGCAGTGGTTCGTGGTGATGCCCGCGATGACGAGGGCCGTGATGCCTCGTGCCCGGAGGTGCTCCTCCAGGCCGGTCCCGATGAAGGCGCTGTTCACGGACTTCGGGAAGACGGGTTCGTCCGCCAGCGGCACGGCTTCGGCCTTGATGAGGTTGCCGGGCTGATCCGGCCGGAGGGTCGAACCCGGCTCCACACTGTCGTGCTTCACATGGACCACGGGCAGGCCCTTCGCCCGGAATGCCGCCAGCAGACGCGCGATGGCGGTCTCGGCCCCAGGGTTGTTGCGGGGGCCCCAGACGGGATCGTCGAAGGCCTGCTGGACATCGATGAGAAGCAGGGCTTTGTTCATGCGCAATTCTCCGTCTGGCCGCTCTCGCCGAGAAGTCCCATGAGCGCCTCGCGCCTAAGCGCGGACAGCAGGCCTCGCAGCTCGCAAAGATGCCCGTGGTCGTGCGCGAGGATGCGCGCGGGCAATTCCGCCAGGCTCATCACGCCCATGCCCTGCTGCTCACCGAGCCGCCCCCATTCCGCTTCGCGCAGGCGGCTGAAGGCCTCCAGCGTGCGGGCCCGGGCGGCACTGAAGCGGCGCAACCCCTCAGCGGGGTCCAGAGCCAGATAGTCGCGGGCCCTGGCAGCCGCCGCGCCGTCGAAGTCCGGCAGGAAGGGTCGCTCCTCCTCCAGCATCCTCCGCAGCCGCACCTGGAAAGCCTCCGTCTCCAGATCCGCGAGGTGCCAGAGGTGCTCGCTGAACGCGAAGCCATGGCCATCGGGCCGCACGCGGTGCAATTCCCGCTCCAACGCCACGAAGAGCGCGGAAAGGCGCCGGGGCGTGGCGGACAGCGAGGCCGTGTTCACGCGGCCTCCTCCGACCTCAGGCGGAGCGCCGGCCGCAGCTGCACGATCGCCACTCCCGCCAGCACCACGGCCATGCCCAGCGCCATGCGGGCGTTGAAGGGCTCCTTCAGGAACGCGCAGCCCAGGAGGACGGCCACGAGCGGGTTCAGGTAGGCGTAGGTGCCCATCTTCGCGGGGCTCCAGACCTTGGCGATGTAGACATAGGCCGTGAACGCCACCACGGAACCGAAGATCACGAGATAGGCAAGAGCCGAGAGGGCCTTCGCCGTGAGCGGGGCGTGGGTGTAGCCGCCGGTCCCCAGGGCGATGAGATGGCAGAGCAAGGCCGCCGCCAGCATCTCCACGCCCACATTGGTCATGAGACCGCCGCCCTTCACATGACGTTTGCCGTGGATGGTGCCGAAAGACCAGAGCGCCACCGCCAGCAGCAGGATGGCCACGCCCCGGGGATCCACGGAGCCTTCCAGCGGGTTCGTGAGGATGCCCACGCCGCCGAGACCCAGGGCCAGTCCCGTCCAGGTGCGGCCGCTGAGGCGTTCCCGGTCCCAGAGCGCGAGGCCCAGGGGCACCAGGGCACTGAGGATGGCGGCCACGCCGCTGCTCACGCGGGTCTCGGAGCAGGCGACGAGTGAGTTCGCGCCCGCCAAGAGGAAGGCGCCCACCAAGGCCAGGTGCGGCAGGTTCTCGCGCGTGGGCAGCGGTTCGCCCTGGAGCCGCCCGATGAGCAGCGCCAGCAGGGCGCCTGCCGTGAAGCGCCAGGCCATCATCCCGTAAGGCGTGAAGGCCTGGATGCCGAGGGCCATGGCGAAATAGGTGGAGCCCCAGACGAGCGCCACGGTGGCATAAGCGATCCAAGCGAGCATCAGGCGGTCTCCGTGGCGGTTTCGGGTTTGGGCGAAGGCCTCAGCTGCACGAGGGCCACGCTGGCGAGGACGATGAGCATGCCCAGGACCATGCAGCCGTTGAAGGGCTCCTTCAGCCAGGCGCAGCCCAGCACCACCGCCACGATAGGGTTGAGGTAGGCGTAGGTGCCCATCTTCGCGGGCGTCCATGCCTTCGCCAGGTACATGTAAGCCGTGAAGGCGATGACGGACCCGAAAACGGCGAGGTAGAGCATGGCCAGCAGGGCCTTCGTGGTGAGCGCGGCGTGTTGGTGTCCGCCGGCGAGAGGCGCCGCCAGATGCGCGACCACGGCCGCGGCCAGCATCTCCAAGCCCACCTGGGTCATGAGTCCGCCCTTCCGGATGTGGCGCTTGCCGTGGATGGTGCCGAAGGACCAGAGCGCGACAGCCAGCAGCAGGGCGCCGACGCCTTCGAGATCTACGGTTCCCGAAAGCGGATCCGTGAGCACCGCCAGCCCCAGCAGGCCCAGACCCAGGCCCGACCAGGCGCGGAGGTCGAGGCGCTCTTTGTCGAAGAAGGCGAGGCCAACCGGGACCAGGGCGCAAAGGATGGCGGCGATGCCGGTGCTCACCCGCGTCTCGGCCCAGGATACGAGGGCGTTCGAGCCTGCCAGCAGCAGGACGCCCACGAGCGCCAGATGGGGCAGGTCGCGCTGTTCCGGCAGCGGCTCGCGGAGAACACGTCCCAGGACCAGCGCCAGTGCGGCGCCGATCGTGAAGCGCCAGGCGACCAGGCCGTAGGCCGTGTAGGACTCCAGCCCCAGCGCGATGGCGAAGTAGGTGCTGCCCCACACGAGGGCGATGGTGGCGTAGGCCAGCCAGGCGAGCATCAGACCCCTCCTTCTAGGACCGGCACGGGGCTCCTCGGCGCGTACTCCACCAGGGCCACGCCCGCGAGGATCGTGAGCACGCCCAGCCCCATGCGCAGCGTGAAGGGTTCGTGCAGCCACCAGGCGCCGACGGACACGGCCACGATGGCGTTGAGGTAGGTGTAGGTGCCGACCCGCGAGGCGGGCCAGACCTCCAGCAGGTAGAGGTAGGCGCTGAAGGCCATCAGCGAGCCCACCAGCGTCAGGTAGGCCGTCGCGCCCGCGGCCTCCCGCGTGAGCGCCCCGTGGAGGATGCGGCCCGTGGGCGCCGTGATGAGCAGCGCGGGCAGTCCGCCTGCGAGCATCTGCCACCCGCTGCGGGTGAAGGTCGCGCTGCTGCGGTAGCGCGCGCGGCCGAGCAGTGATCCGAAGGACCAGAAGACATTGCTGCCAAGAGCCGCCAGCGCGCCGCCGACGCTGAAAGCCTCGCCCGCGCTCAGGCCCGCCACCAGCGCGACGCCCGTGAATCCGAGCGCGAGACCGAGCCAGGCGGGCCAGGTCAGCTTCTCCCGCCCCATCAGCACAAGCATCACCGGGAGGGTCGCTGTGAGCACCGCCGTGAGGCCGCTGGAGAGCGTCAGTTCCGCCCAGAACATCAGTGTGTAGGTGCACAGGATCATGACGAGGCCCGTCATCAGCACGGTGGACCACTCTCCCCGCGCGGGAGGCTTCTCGCCGCGCAGCCTCCCGATGCCGATGGCCAGTAGCCCCGCCGCCACGAAGCGCACGCCCACCAGGCCCAGGGGAGTGAAGACTTTCACGGCCACCGCGATGCCGGCGAAGGTGGTGCCCCACACAAGCGCGATGAAGGCGAAAGCGATCCAGGCGAGCATCAGGGCCGCTCCATCCCGTAGGCGCGGGTGACAGTGGCGACGCGGGCCTCGAAAGCCTCGTACCACCGCGAGTGGCCCAGGGCCTGGGCCTTCAGGTGCTCGCCCACCTGCTTCCAGGCACGGGCGCTGGCCTCATCTTTCCAGTAGCTCACGGTGATGCCGAAGCCGTCCTCTCCCCGCGCGCTTTCCACGCCGAGGAAGCCGGGGTGCTGCGCTGCCAGCTCTGCCATGCGCTCCGACATGGCACCGTAGCCCTGGTCGCCGTGGGTGCGGCGGCTGCTGAAGATGACGGCCACATAGGGCGGCTCGGGCGTGCGGGCGATCACGGCTTCACCTTGCGGACTTCACGCTTCGGCTCCAGGGCCACGGCGGGCTTCCCCTCCAACGGAAAGGGGCTGGGACCGGGCTTCTCGAAATGGGTCTGGAGGACGACGGTGGTGCGCGTGGTCACCTGGGGTCCCATAGCGCGTAGGCGGCGCAGGCGCTCGTTCATGCCCGCGGGCGTGTCCGCCACCATCTTGATGAGGAGGCAGTCTTCGCCCGCCACCGTGTGGGCTTCCAGGATGTCGGGCTCCCGCTCGATGGCCTGGATGAATTTGCGCTCCAGCATCTCGTCGTTGTTGGCGCGGTAGCGCACCGCCACGAAGGCCACCACCGGCTTGCCCGCGGCCGCCGCGCTCACCCGCGCCGCGTAGCCCGCGAGGAGGCCCGCGGCCTCCAGCCGCTTCACGCGATCGATGACGGTGGGGCGGCTCACGCCCAAGCGCTCCGCCAACTCCGCGTGGGTCATCCGCCCTTCTGCTTGAAGCAGCGCCACCAAGTGGCGGTTGAGATCGTCTTCCATCAGGTGCTTCATGGCGGCTCCTCTGGATGGGAAATTTTGGACCCGACCTAGCATTGAGAAAAGCAAAACATTCAATCTTGTTTCATTATGTAAAGACTTGCCACTTCGCAAACCCAGGCCCGCCACCTTGCGCCTTGTCATTCCGGCAAGTGGAAAGCCCGGTCATCCTGGGTGTCCTTCCCGAGGCGAGCATGGATCCCGAATCTCCCGAACTGGCGTCGCTGCAGTCCCGCGTGGCGGCGCTGGAAGCGCAGGTGGCGCAGTTGATGGGCCGCAGCGCGGCTCCTGCCGCACGCCCGGCGGCGTCCGCCCCGCGGCCCTTGCCGCCCCGGCCCGCGCCCAAACCCGCGAAGCCCGCCAATCCCGGCCTCGTCATCGCCGCCATCGGCGCGGGCATCTTCCTCATCGGCGCCATCTTCTTCCTCTGGTGGTCCATCCAGCAGGGCTGGCTCGGGCCCGCGCCCCGCATGGCCCTGGGCATCCTCGCAGGCGCCGCCATCTCGGCGGGCGCGGCGCGCATGATCCTGAAAGGAACGCGCAAACTGAGCGTCTGCGTGCTGACGGCGGGCCTCGGCACACTCATGTTCAGCCTCTACTTCGCCGCCACCTCGTCGCATCTCATCCCGCCCTCATTGGGCTTCGCGGGCACGGCTGTTGCCCTGATCTTTGCAGGAGGCCTCGCGGCCCGCGCGAAGTCCGGCGGCGCGCTCTCCGTGGGCCTGCTGGCGGGCTTCATCGCGCCCATCGCCTTCAGCGAAGGCGGTCATCACGAAGTGGCGCTCGCCGTCTACCTCGCCGTCCTCCTGGGCGCCGCGCTGCTCGTGCCTTACCTCTCGGGAACCGGCGCGCGCTGGATGGGCACGCGCATCCTCGCCCTGCTGGGCGCGGACGCGCTGCTCTGCGCCGCCTGCGCGGATGTGCTGAAGGCCGACGCGGGCGCGCTGCTGATCCTCCTCGCCCTCCATGCCGTGCTGGCGGGGCTGTGGCTCTGGCTGCCGAAGCACGCGGAGCGGCCCCGCGGCGCGCTCCTGCTCTGGATGCTGGAGGACGCCGCGCTCTCGGGCCTCGCCTTCCTTGCCTGGAAGGAACTGGGCTGGATGAGCGAAGGCTTCGCGGCGCCGCTGCTCCTCCTGGGCGCCGCCAACCTCGCGCTCGTGAAACCGCTCCGCGCGAGACTCGGTGACCGTTCCGCGGATCTCGGACTGATCGCGCTCGCCGCGGCCCATCTCGCGCTCGCGCTCCCCGTGGCTCTGGCCTGGTCCTGGGCCGGGGTGTCCTGGGGTCTGCTGGCCCTCTGCTTCTCCGCCGCCGCGACGCTGGCGGAGGAGGATGCGGGCACCGGCGTGAAGGCGCTGCACTTCCAGCTGCTGGCCCTGGGCTTCGCCATCCTCGCCTCGTTCCGCTGGCTGGTGGCGAACGCCGACATCTGGAGCCCCGCCTGCCTCACCACCAGCGGCACCCCCTTCTTCAACGCGGCCTTCGCCACAGGCCTGCTGGCCGCGCTGGCCTGGCTGATGCTGGCCCGCAGGGGCTCTCTGCGCATCCTTGGCTTCCTGGGCGTCGAGGGCATGGCCCACATCCTCATTCCGCTGGAGATCGGCTACGCCTTCACCAAACACGGTGCGCATTGGCGCCAGGCGGGGTTGACCTTCACCTTCCTCTGGGCTCTCAGCGGCGCGGCCCACTGGCTCGCGAGCCTGAAGCGCGAAGGCTCCGAAGGCAAAGCGCTGGCCATCGCGGGCTATGTATGGCTGGCCTTCGCGGCATTGAAGCTCATGATCGTGGATCTTAGCGGCGCGGGCATGGGTTGGCGCGCGCTGGCCTTCCTGCTCGTGGGTGGCATCTTCCTCACCGTGGCCCTGCTGGGCAACCGCCTCCGCCCCCGGAGCGACGCATGAAACTGCCCGCCATTCTGCTCGCCGCTTCACTGCTGCCCGCGCAAACACCGATCCGCCGCCCCATCGCGCCCGCGACCACCAACGGCTGGGCCCGCGTGGTGGTGGACGATGATGGCACCCAAGGCGTCTGGATCGGCGACGCCCAGGGCCGCAGCGTGCCATTCCTCTGGGAATCGGACGCGAAATGGTCCGCCCTCCCGCTGCAGACGCTCCATCCCATCTTCGGCAAGGATCCGCAGAGCCATCCCACGGCCGCCTTCACGCTACATGCGCCCGAGGGCTTCTCCCGCGGCGACCGCGAACAGGTGAAGCTCGACTTCGCGCTGGAAGCTCCCGCCACGCCCTGGACCTGCCGCGTGGAGATCGCGCGGCGCGGCGATGGCGGCGCCTTCATCACGATGAACGATGTAAGCCGCTTCCTCTATGACTTCGGCGCCGACCGCCGCGCCACCTCCATCACGACTCCCTGGGACTCGGACGACTACCGCCTCACACTCATCCCTGTGCAGGGTGCGGCACCGAAGCTGAGGGGGGTGGATGCCTCCGCCTGCACGCTGCCTTCGGAACTGAAGGCGGATGAGCGATTGAACCTCATCTTCCATCCCGCGATCAAAGGGGATGGATTCAAGGACATGGTCCATGCGGACCTGGGCCGGTCAAGCAAGGTGATCGCCTTGGAAGTAACACTCCAGCCCCCCGTCGCGCCCGTTCCGGTGAGCGCGGATTCCATCCACCCGGATCGGAACGGCGCCATCTATGAACCCTACGGCATCGGCAGCTCGGAACTCTGGAACCTTCCCGCTCTTGGAACCGTCGGCACGCGCATTCCCATCGACAGTCCGGAAGTGGAATATCTGCATCTCGATCTTCCGAACGGCGTGGCTGTCCAATCTGCGGTCGCCCTCATCCGACACCGGCGCCTCTTCTTCCCGGCGGAGGCGGGGCAAACCTACTTCCTCCACTCGGGCGCCCTCGCCAAAGCGGCGCCGGGCTCCCTGGGTGAGCTGCCCGCCTCCAGCCGGGCCTTCTACACCGGCACGCCCCTGGCCCTGGGCGCGACGGAACCAGACGCCCAAGCCGTCGTGGCCGCGCCGGACCCCGCCGCCCGCCTGCGGCGCCTCCTGCCCTGGGCCGTGGGCCTCGTGATCCTGCTCCTGGGCTTCTGGGGTCTGCGCCTCATGCGCCGTCCGGATCTACACTGAAGGCTGGAGGGCTCCGTGGCCTTTGACTTCGCCCATCCCTGGACCGACGAGAGCTTCTTCCTCATTTCGGGGCCCTGCGTCATCGAAAGCCGCGAGCACGCGCAGCTCATGTCGAAGGAACTGAAGAGGCTCGCAGACGCCCGCGGCATCCCCTTCCTCTACAAATCCAGTTTCGACAAGGCGAACCGCACGAGCCTCGGCAGCGCCCGCGGCCCCGGCATGGACGCGGGGCTGGACATCCTTGCCGAGGTGCGCGAAACCCTGGGCGTGCCCGTGCTCACGGATGTGCACGAGTCCATCCAGTGTGAAGCCGTGGGCAAGGCCGTGGATGTGCTCCAGATCCCCGCCTTTCTCTGCCGCCAGACGGATCTGCTCCTGGCCGCCGGTGCCACGGGCCGGACCGTGAATGTGAAGAAGGGCCAATTCCTTGCGCCCTGGGACCTCCAGCACGCCGTAAAGAAGATCCGCAGCGCGGAGGGCGGCGGGCCCGTGTGGGTGACGGAGCGGGGTTCCAGCTTCGGCTACGGCAACCTCGTGGTGGATTTCCAGAGCTTCCCGCACCTGCGCAAGACCGGCTGCCCGGTCGTCTTCGACGCCACGCACTCGGTGCAGAAACCGGGCGCCCTGGGCGACAAGACCGGCGGCGCCCGGGAGATGATCCCCACGCTGGCCCGCGCGGCGGCCACGGCGGTGGACGGCTTCTTCTTCGAGGTCCACGATTGCCCCGAGAAGGCTTTCAGCGACGGACCCAACGCCATGCGGCTCTCGGAGTTCGGAGATCTGCTGGACCAGCTGCTCGTCATCTGGCGCGCGGCCCGCAAAGCCGCGCTGGCGGACCCTGCCTCCAAGGGCTGAACCCCATGCCTTCCCTGCGCTCAGGCCGCGACCTTGAGTTGCGCCCGCTGCGGCTCGCGGACGCTTCCGCCCTCTTCGCGCTCGTGGATGCGGATCGCGCGAAGCTCCGGCGCTGGCTGCCCTGGGTGGACACAAACACTGGGGTGGAGCATACGCGCGCCTTCATCCGCGCCCATCAGGCGCTCGCGAAGAAGCGCCAGGCCCTCACCTTCGGCCTGTGGTGGAAGGGGCGGCTCTGCGGCGTCGCGGGGCTGCACAGCTTCGACGCGGAGAACGCCAGCGCGGCCGTGGGTTACTGGCTCGCCTCGACGGCAGAGGGGCACGGCCTCATGACCCGCGCGGTCTCACGGTTGCTGGACCAGGCTTTCGGGGCGTTGAAGCTGCACCGCGTTGAACTGCGGGCCGGGGTGCGAAATCGGAAATCCCGCGCCATCGCCGGGCGGCTGAGCTTCCGGCATGAAGGCACGGCTCGCGGCGCCCAGGCGCTGCGAGGGCGTTACATCGACCTCGCCGTCTACGCCTTGGAGGCGAAGGACTGGCTCACTCGATCCCGGCCGCGTAAGTGAGGTTCAGCAGCGCCATGGCGCGGGTGACCTTGCCGATGCTGTTGTGCAGGGTGTCGGTGTACGAGATGCCCCGGGCCTCCAGCGCCTCGTAGTCGAAGTTGCCCTGGCCGCTCAGATCGAAACAGAGGGCGCCATCCTTGATCCAGTCGGTGCGGATCTGGTACCCGGCCGCAGGCACGGCGCTCACGATGACATCCGCCAGCTTGATGAACTGCTCCAGGTGTTTCACATTCGTGTTCGCGTGGCAGATGATGGGCGTGCCCTTGAGGTTCGCCACCATCGCGTTGAGCGGGCGGCCGATGCGCAGCGAGTCG
>DASRXV010000050.1:0-9026 GCA_035687325.1 Holophagaceae bacterium | reverse complement strand
ATACCCCGGAGGCCACACCCGTTCCCATCCCGAACACGGCCGTTAAGCTCCGGAGGGCCGATGATACTCCCTCGCACAGAGGCGGAAAAGTAGGTCGCTGCGACGTTAATACCTAGGGCCCTCAGGCAACTGAGGGCCCTTAGCTTTTTCCCGACGAATGCAATCGCTACACTGGATGTTTCGCGGCCATGCCGCGCGTGAGGAGACCATGTCCATCGCCGTCCGCCTTCCCGATGACTCCGTCCGCCAATTGCCGGATGGAGCGACGGGCACGCAGCTGGCGGAGAGCATCGGGCCCCGCCTGGCAGAAGCCGCGTTGGCGGTGCGTGTGGACGGCAAGGCCCGCGACCTCAAGGCGCCCCTGGTGGATGGCGAGAAGGTCGCGATCGTCACGGGCAAGGATGCCGAAGGCTTGGACCTGTTGCGCCATTCCACCGCGCATCTCCTGGCCCACGCCGTGAAGCGGCTGCATCCGTCTGCGAAAGTGGGCATCGGCCCCGTCATCGAGGACGGTTTCTACTATGACTTCCAGGTGGAGAAGCCCTTCACCGCCGAGGATCTCCCTGTCATCGAAGCCGAGATGCGGAAGATCGTGGCGGAGGGCATCGAGGTCACCCGCGAGGAGATGCCCCGCGACGCCGCCGCGGCGCGCTTCCGCGGCGAGGGCGAGCACCTCAAGGCCGAGATCGTCGAGAGCATCCCGCAGGGCGAGACCATCAGCGGCTACCTCCAGGGCGATTTCTACGATCTCTGCCGCGGCCCCCATGTGCCCAACACTTCAAAGCTGAAGGTCTTCAAACTCCTCAGCGTGGCGGGCGCCTACTGGCGTGGCGATGAGAAGAACGCGATGTTGAGCCGCATCTACGGCACCGCCTTCGCCACGCAAAAAGAATTGGACGAGCACATCCATCGCCTGGAAGAGGCGAGGCAGCGGGACCACCGCAAACTGGGCCGGGAGCTGGACCTCTACAGTTTCCACCAAGAAGCGCCGGCCTCGCCCTTCTTCCATCCCAAGGGCACGGTGGTCTACAACGAGCTGGTGGCCTACATCCGCGAGCTGTACCACAAGTACGGCTACAGCGAAGTCATCACCCCGCAGATCATGGATGTCGAGCTGTGGAAGACGAGCGGCCACTACGAGAACTACGGCGAGAACATGTACTTCACCACCGCGGAAGAGCGCGAGTACGCGGTGAAGCCCATGAACTGCCCGGGCCACTGCCTCTACTTCGCCACCGGCAAGCATAGCTACCGCAACCTGCCCATGCGCATCGCGGATTTCGGGCGTCTGCACCGCTTCGAGCGCAGCGGCGTCACACACGGGCTCACCCGCGTGCGCACCTTCTGCCAGGATGATGCGCACCTGTTCTGCGCGCCTGAACAGATCAAGAGCGAGATGGCCGCTTTCCTCGACCTCTTGAACGAGGTCTACGCGACCTTTGGGTTCAGCGAGATCCGTGTGGCCCTCTCCACCCGGCCTGAGAAGCGGTTGGGCTCGGACGAGATCTGGGACCAGGCTGAGAGCGCCCTCGCGGAGGCCATGACGGAGAAGGGCCTCGCCTTCAAACTGAACCCCGGCGAAGGCGCCTTCTACGGTCCGAAGATCGAGTTCCAGGTGCTGGACGCCCTCAAACGCCCCTGGCAGCTGGGCACCCTCCAGGTGGACTACATGATGCCGGAGCGGTTCGAGCTTCACTACACGAAGGCCGATGGCACTGAGGGCTGCCCGGTCATGCTGCATCGCGCCATTTTGGGCAGCCTGGAGCGCTTCTTCGGCATCCTGGTGGAGCATTGCGGCGGAGCCTTCCCGGCCTGGCTGGCGCCTGTGCAGGCCGCTGTCCTGCCCATCACGGACCGGGTCCACCCCTTCGCCACAAAGGTGGCCGACCGGCTCCGGACCGAGGGCCTGCGGCCGGAGCTGGACCTGCGGAACGAGAAGGTGAACGCCAAGATACGCGAGGCCCAATTGCAGAAGGTGCCCTACATGCTCGTCATCGGCGACCGCGAGGCCGAGGCCGGCACCGTCTCCGTGCGCCACCGTTTCAAGGGCGACCTGGGCGTGCAGTCCCTCGATGCCTTCCTGGCTTCGCTCCAGTCCGAAGTCCAGACCCGAGCCCAGTAAGGCAGATTCCCGGGAATTGTTCCTTGGCCGGAAGCCCAGCCCTTGATAGACTTTCAGTTCCTGTTTTACGGGGGTGTGTCCATTCGTCCTAATGAAACCCGCATCAACGACGGCATCCGGGCCGCCGAAGTCCGCGTCATCGCGGAGGACGGCGAACAGCTCGGGCTCATGCCGCCCCACGAGGCCATCCGGGTCGCGGAATCCCGCGGTCTTGATCTCGTGGAAGTCGCAGGCGGCGCCAACCCGCCCGTCTGCCGCATCATGGACTACGGCAAGTACAAGTTCATGGAAGCGAAGCGGGAGCACGCCGCCAGGGCCAAGCAGAAGAGCATCGTGGTGAAAGAGGTCAAGTTCCGCCCCAAGACCGATGACCACGATTTCGAATTCAAGGTCCGGCACATCGAGCGGTTTCTCGAGGACGGTTTCAATGTGAAGGTGGTCGTCATGTTCCGCGGGCGCGAAGTCGTCCACCGCGACATCGGGTACCGGATCATCGAAGAGGTGCTCGGCCGCGTGGCTGACAAGGCCAAGGTGGACAAGGGCGCCAGCATCGAAGGCCGCGACATGCACGCCTTCATCGCCCCCAAGCCCGTCGAGAAGAAGCCGGTCGAAAAGAAAGCCAAGGCCCCCAAAGCCCCAGCTGGCGAGAATGCCCCGAAGGCCGAGACGGTGGAAGCCGCTCCCGAAGCCAACCAAGCCTGATCCCGTTTCCATTCCGAGGTTGCCATGAAGCAGAAGCTCAAGACCCACAAGGGCGCCCAGAAGCGCTTCAAGAAGACGGCCAGCGGCAACTACAAGCGCGGCCATTCCCACCAGCGCCACCTCCTCACCAGCAAGTCCCCCAAGCGGAAGCGCCAGCTGGACATCGCCGGCACGGCGAGCAAGGCCGACAACTTCGCCATCAAGGAAATGCTGCCCTACGCCTGAGTCCTTACGGACCAGGCTTCACCCCCGGCGGTCCGCGTGACCGCCCCCAACCGGGCACCTAAAGCCGTTTCGTCGGCTGCCCCGAGGAGATCACATGTCCCGTGTCAAACGCGGTCCGAAGCGCGCCCAGCGCCGTAAGCGGATGCTCAAGTTCGCCAAGGGCTTCTACGGCGCCAAGTCCCGCCTCTACCGCTCCGCCAAGGAAGCCGTGGAGAAGGCCCTCGGCTACGCCTACCGCGGCCGCAAGGAGAAGAAGCGCGACTTCCGCCGCCTCTGGATCGTCCGCATCTCCGCCGCCTGCGTGCAGAACGGTATGTCCTATTCGAAGTTCATGGGCGGCCTGAAGAAGGCTTCCGTGAGCCTGGACCGCAAGGTCCTGGCCGACCTCGCCGTTCGCAACCCGGAGGCGTTTACCAAGCTCGTGGCCGTGGCCAAGGGCTGATTCGACCTCATCGAATGACGCTCGAAAGGCCGCGCAAGCGGCCTTTCTCCGTTTAAGGTTTCCTTATGGATCTGAGCCTGCTTCCGCCCGAGATCGCACAAGCCCACGCCGCGTTTCCCGCCGCTCTGGCGGCTTGCGCGGACACAGACGCGCTGAACCGCCTGAAGGGCGCCTACACGGGCCGTGAGGGCAGCCATGCCGCCAGGCTGATGGACTCGCTGAAGGTCGCGCCCAAGGACCAGAAGCGCGATCTGGGCGCCGCCATCAACGCGTTGAAGAACGCGTGGGAAGAGGCCATCAAGGCCCGGCAGGAAGAGTTGGCCTCCGCGAAGAAGGCTGCGCCCACCTGGGATCCGACGCTGCCGCCGCCCCTGCCGCCCAGGGGCGCGCTGCATCCGCTGGACCGCCTCATGGGCCGCATGGTGGAGGCCTTCCGTCCGCTCGGCTACCACATCGAGGAGGGGCCTGAAGTGGAGACGGCCGCGAACAACTTCGACGGCCTCAACATCCCGGAGGACCACCCCGCCCGCGGCTCTAGCGACACCTTCTACCTCGCCGCCCATCCCGAGCTGTTGCTGCGCACGCACACGAGCCCTGTGCAGGTGCGCGTGCTGGCGCGCTACGGCGCGAAGGATGAGCATGGCGTGAGTCTCCTGGAGAAGAAGGGCGGCTTGCGCTTCCTCGCGCCGGGCCGCGTCTACCGCAAGGATGAGATCGACCCGACCCACTCGCCCATGTTCCACCAGATCGAAGGCATGCTCGTGGGCAAGGGCATCGGCCTCCACCACCTCAAGGGCACGCTCAGCTACGCCATGCGCGCGCTGTTCGGCCCTGATACGAAGGCCCGCTTCCGCCCCAGCTACTTCCCCTTCGTGGAGCCCGGCTGTGAGATGGATGTGAGCTGCCCCCTCTGCGGAGGCAAGGGTTGTCGTGTCTGCAAGGGCAGCGGTTGGGTGGAGATCCTGGGCGCGGGCCTCATCCATCCCTCTGTGCTGGAACATGCCGGCATCGACGCGCGGGTCTGGAGCGGCTTCGCCTTCGGCATGGGCGTGGAGCGCACGGCCATGATGGTGAGCCAGACGCCGGACCTGCGCCTCTTCTTCGAGAACGACCAGCGTTTCCTCGCGGCCATGGGAGGGCTGGACTGATGCTCATCGCCCTGAACGCCCTCCAGGCGGAACTGGACGCGTCCCTCACGCGCGAGCGGGCCGTCACGCTCCTGCCCATGCTGGGTTTCCCCATTGACGGCGCCGAAGAGACGGACGGCACTGTCGTGCTGGATGTGGACATCACCGCCAACCGCGGCGACATGATGAGCCACCGCGGCGTGTCCCGCGAACTGGCCGCGAAACTGGGCGCCCCACTCATGGCTCTGCCGCATAAGGCGTTGAATGAAGGCGCGCCGGCTCGCGAAATCCGCCTGGAAGCCCGCGAATGTCCGGTCTATGCCACGGCCACGCTGGCCCTGGGCAAGGGTCCGACGCCGGAAGCGGCGTCGGCTTTCCTCATCACACTGGGCGCGGGCGTGAAGCAGCTGGCGGCGGTGGACGCCTCCAACGAGCTGCTGCACCGCTACGGCCATCCCACCCATGCCTTCGATGACGACACGCTGAAGGGCGCCATCACCATCCGCTTCGCGAAGCGCGGCGAAACCCTCGTCACATTGGACGGCGTGGAACGGAAACTCACGACCGAAGACCTCGTCATCGCGGACGAGACTGGCCCCGTCGCCTTGGCGGGCGTCATGGGTGGCGAGCGCACGAAGGTGACGGAGGCGACCGCGCGCGTTCTGCTGGAGAGCGCCTATTTCGATCCGCGCATGGTGCGCCTCATGGCACGGCGCCACAACCTCCACACGGACGCCTCCGCCCGCTTCGGGCGCGGCGCGGACCCGGCCATGGCGCAGGCGGCCCGAGACCTTTTGGTGGACCGTCTCCAGGCCTGGAATGGTGCCACGCTTGAAGCCGCCTGGAGCGTGGGCGCGATTCCAGAAGGCCCGGCGCCGATCGGCGTCTGCGAGGCGATGGTGGCGCGCATGGCGGGCGAGGCCGTGTCCGCGTCAGAGATCGCCGCGCTGCTGCAGCGCCTCGGATGCACGACGACGATCAAGAGCGACCATGTCTTCGCCGTGCCGCCCACTTGGCGCCACGACCTCATCATCTCCGAAGATCTCGCCGAAGAAGTCCTGCGCTTGCGCGGCTACGACCACCTGCCCGAGGCGCTGCCACCCGTGCAGTCCGAGCCTGAGCCCCTGTCGCCGGACTATCTCAAGCGCCAGCACCTCGCGCGTCGCCTGGCCAACCTCGGCTTCCACCAGACCGTCACCTACGGCTTCGTGAGCCCGGAGATGGACGCGACGCACGCCACGACGCCCGCCGAGGGCCGCGCGCTGGGCAATCCGCTCGGCGTCGAATACTCCCTCATGCGCGGCAGCCTGCTGCCCAGCCTGGAGGCCGCGGCGCGGCACAACCAGCGCAACGGCGCGCGGGAAGTGCGGCTCTTCGAGCAGGCGCCGGTTTATGCATCCGCGGCCTCGGGCCCCGTGGCATCGGAGCGCCTGGGCCTCGTCTGGTCCGGCGTGCAGGGCGGAGAAGATCCCCTCACGCCATCACGGGCCGTGCATCCGCTGGATGTGGCCGCCATCGCGCAGGATCTCGGCGCGACAGCCATTTCCGTGAAGGAACTGGGAGAGGGGCTTTTCGGCCTTGAGTTGGATCTGGCCGCGCTACCGGCCCAAGCGGAGCGGGTCATTCCCGCCTTCCGCGCCTTCTCGCGCTTTCCGTCGCTCGCGCGCGACCTCTCCCTGCTGGTGTCCGCGGACCAGCGCTACGGCCCGTTGGCGGAGGCCATGCGAAAGGCGCTGCCGCCTGAATGTTCCGATCTGCGCTGCGTGGACATCTACCGCGGCAAGGGGCTGGAGCCGGGGCAGCAGGCCTGGCTCATCCGCATGACCTTCCAGGCCGATCGCACGCTCACCTCGGAAGAGGCGGACGGCTGGGTGAAGGCGGCGCTGGCCGCCGCGGAATCCACAGGAGCGAAACTCCGGGGGTAGAATGCCTCCATGGACCTCTTGAAGCAGCTCGAAACGAAGCTCCACACCTTGGTGCAGCAGCGCGCCCAGCTGAAGGATGAGCTGGACGCCCTGAGGGCCAAGGGGACGGGCGACCTGGACGGCCTGCGGGCTGAACTGGCCCGGGCCCGGGAGGAGCGGGAGGCTTTCCAGCGGGAGCGAGACGAGGTCTGCGAACGCCTCAAGGGCCTGCTGGCCGCCCTGGAGGCCGCCGGATGAAGGCGAAGAAGGGGGTCCACCCCGTCCATGTGGAGGTCTTGGGCCGGAGCCTGGAACTGCGCTCCTCCGTGTCCGAGGCCGAGCTGCGGGCGGCGGTTCAGGCCCTGGAATCCACCTTCCGGGACATGGACTCGGCCTGCGCGGTAGAATGGGGGCACGCCCGGCCAGCCGCGGATTCGTCCACTTGGCTGCTCCTGGGCGCCCTGAACCTGGCGCACCGCGTGGCGCGCCTTGAGCGGGAAGCCACCCAGCACACCCAGGACCTGGAACAGACTCTCAAGCTCCTCGAGGAAGTTCCGGATGACATTTCCAACCATCCCTCAGCACTATTCGAGGGTGACCTTTCCTGATCGTCCCTGCGAGGCCCGTGACATGGCCAAGCGCTGGTTCCGTATTGACTGCCGGGAGTCCTTCCCCCGCCCTTGTGCGTTCCGCGCCGCGGCGCGCCTGAAAGCGGGATTCTGGATTCCCCCCTATAACCTAGGGAACTCGGCAAGCCTCCACGACTGAGCGGGGATTATTGCTGCGGACGGCTTCCCGGTTTGATACCGGAGAGCCCCCCATGAACACGATGAACTGGATCTTTCTCGCCGCCGCGCTGGCCGCAGCGGCCGTGGCGTGGCTGATGTCCCGCAAGGCAGCGAAGGCGCAGGTGGATGGCAGCGCCGCCCGCGAAAAGGCCGAGCGGGAAGTGCAGGCCAAAGCCGCCCGCGCCATGGACGAGGCGAAAGCCGATGCCGCGCAGCTTCGCGAGCAGGGCCAGCGCGCCGCCGAGGCCTTGAAGAAGGAGGCCGAGCTTCAGGCCAAGGAGCAGGCCCTCGCCGCGCGCCAGAAGGCGGAAGCGGAATTGAAGGAGCGCCTCGCCCTCGTGGAGAAGCAGGAGCAGAAGCTCCAGACCCGCGAAGAGAGCCTGGACAAGAAGGTGCAGCAGGTCGAGGAGAAGCAGAAGGACCTCGACGGCCTTTCCGAGAAGCGCAAGGCCGAGCTGGAGAAGCTGGAGACGCGGCAGGCGGAGGCCAAGGCCCTCGTGGAATCCCAGGCCGCGAAACTGGAGGAGATCGCCAACCTCACCCGCGAGGACGCCCGCAAGGAGCTGATCTCATCGCTCGAGTACCAGGCCAAGATGGACGCCTCTAAGACCGTGCGCCGCATCGAGGACGAGGCCAATGAGGAGGCCCAGAAGCGCGCCCGCTGGGCCATCGGCGCGGCCATCCAGCGCCTCGCCTCCGACACTGTGTGCGAATCGGCCGTCTCCTCCGTGCAGCTGCCCAGTGATGATCTCAAGGGCCGCATCATCGGCCGCGAAGGGCGCAACATCCGCGCGCTGGAGAAGGCCACGGGCTGCGACCTCATCGTGGACGAGACGCCGGAGACCATCGTCGTCTCCAGCTTCGACCCCATCCGCCGCGAGGTGGCGCGCCAGGCCATCCAGCGCCTGCTGGCGGACGGCCGCATCCACCCAGCCCGCATCGAGGAAGTCGTCGAGAAGGTGAAGGTGGACCTGGACCAGCACCTCAAGGAGATCGGCGAGGCCGCCTGCGTGGAGCTGGGTTTCCCCGATGTGAACCCGAAGCTGCAGAAGCTGGTGGGCCGCCTCAACTACCGCCACAGCTACGGCCAGAATGTGCTGGAGCACACGAAGGAAGTGGCGCGCGTGGCCGAATACATGGCCGTGGAGCTGGGGGCGGATGTGAACATCGCGCGGCGCGCGGGTCTCTTCCACGACATCGGCAAGGCCATCGACCGCGAAGTGGAGGGCACCCACATCGAGCTGGGCATGGAGCTCATGCGCCGCTTCGGGGAGAAGGAAGAGGTCATCCACGCCATGAGCTGCCACCACGGCGATTTCGAGCCGCGCACGGTGGAGGCCATGCTCATCACGGCGGCGGACGCCATCTCGGCCGCCCGCCCCGGCGCCCGCCGCGAGATGATGGAGACCTACGTGAAGCGCCTCGAGAAGCTGGAGGAGATCGCCAACAGCTACGACGGCGTGCAGAAGAGCTACGCGCTCCAGGCGGGCCGAGAGATCCGGATCATGGTGGACGCCGGCCAGGTGAACGACGACCGCGCCTACTGGCTCGCCAAGGATGTGTCCCGCCGCATCGAGGGCGAGATGCAGTATCCCGGCCAGATCAAGGTGACGGTCATGCGCGAGACCCGGGCCGTGGAATTCGCCCGCTGATACCCTGACCGCCCATGCCCGAGCGCCCGACACCCGGAACCGGTGATGCCCCTCTCCTCCAGCG
>DASRXV010000049.1:0-32039 GCA_035687325.1 Holophagaceae bacterium | reverse complement strand
GCTTCTCCGCTTGTAGACTCATTCAGGTCCCCCAAGGACCAGTCGTTTGAAACGCCCCGCGGAGCCACATCGCTCGCGGGGTTTTTGTAGGGGGCAATGCCGATGCGAGCGCACCTGATCCTGAAGGACGGGACGGTCTTCCGCGGAAGGGCGCCGTTGGGCTTCGGCGGCGGCGGCGAGGCCGTCTTCACCACGGCCATGGCGGGCTACCAGGAGATCCTCACGGACCCCAGCTTCGCCGGGCAGATGGTCTGCATGACCTTCCCGGAGCAGGGCATCTACGGCATCCACGCGGGGCTGGACGAGGCCTCGCGGCCTTGGGCCACGGGGCTGCTCTGCCGCCGCCTCACGGCGCTGCCGGACCACGCGCGTTCCGAGAGCGATCTCGGCGCCTGGCTGAAGAAGCACCGGGTTCCCGTGATGACGGAGCTGGACACGCGGGCGCTCACGCAGCACCTTCGCGATGCGGGCTCGCAGCCCTCGCTCATCTGGACGGAGGCCGATGGCGGCCTTGACGCGGGGGTGGTGAAGGCCAAAGCCCTTCCGGACATGACGGGCCAGGCCCTCTGCGCGGAAGTCTCCTGCAAGGACCGCTTTGAAGTCGCCAAGCCCGGCGCGAAGTTCCGCGTGTCGGTGCTGGATGGCGGCATCAAGCAGAGCATCCTCGACCAGCTCTCGGCGGCGGGCCTGCATCTGGAAGTCTTCCCCTGGGACGCGCCCGCATCGGAACTCTGCGCGGAGCGCTTTCACGGCGTCTTCCTCAGCAACGGCCCTGGCGACCCCGCGGCGCTGCCGGGAATGATGAAGGAAGTCGAGGCCTGCATCGGCAGGAAACCCATCTTCGGCATCTGCCTGGGCCATCAGCTGCTGGGTCACGCCTTCGGGGGCAGCACCTTCAAGCTGAAGTTCGGCCACCGCGGCGCCAACCAGCCCGTGCACGACCTGGAGACGGGCCGCATCGAGATCACGGCGCAAAACCACGGCTTCGCGGTGGACGAGAAGGGTCTGCCACCGGAGATCGCCGTCACGCACAAGCACCTCAGCGACGGCACGGTGGAAGGCCTGCGGCACACCAAGCTGCCCATCTTCTCGTTGCAGCATCACCCGGAGGCATCACCGGGACCCCACGACGCGCGATCAGCCTTCGGAAGGTTCGTGACGATGATGGAGGCTTTCCATGCCTAAGCGCACCGATCTCAAGAGCGTGCTGGTGCTGGGCTCTGGCCCCATCCAGATCGGTCAGGCCTGCGAGTTCGACTACTCGGGAACGCAAGCGCTGAAGGCCTTGCGGGAAGAAGGCATCCGCACCATCCTCCTCAACTCCAACCCCGCTTCGATCATGACGGACCAGGCCCGGGCGGACGCCACCTACATCGAGCCCATGACGCTGGCGGTGCTGGAGAGGATCCTGGAGATCGAGAAGCCGGACGCCATCCTCCCCACGGTGGGCGGGCAGACGGCGCTCAACCTTGCCATGGACGCGCACCACGCGGGCCTGCTCGCGAAGCACAAGGTCCAGCTCATCGGCGCGCAGCCGGAGGCGATAAATAAGGGCGAGGACCGCCAGGCCTTCAAGGCGCTCATGGACGAGCTGGGCCTGGAGACCTGCCGCGGCGGTTTCGCGCACAGCCTGGAGGAGGCCCGGGAGCTGCTGAAGGTGACGGGCTTTCCCACCATCATCCGCCCCAGCTTCACGCTCGGTGGCAGCGGCGGCGGCATCGCCTACAACATTGAGGAGTTCGAGACCATCTGCCAGCGGGGGCTGGACCTCTCGCCCACCAAGCAGCTGCTCATCGAGGAGAGCATCCTCGGCTGGAAGGAGTTCGAGCTCGAGGTGGTGCGGGACCTGGACGACAATGTCGAGGTCATCTGCTCCATCGAGAACATCGATCCGATGGGCGTCCACACGGGCGACAGCATCACCGTCGCGCCCGCGCTCACGCTCACGGACCCCGAGTACCAGCGCATGCGCAACGCGGCCATCGCGGTGATCCGCGGCGTGGGCGTGGAGACGGGCGGCTCCAACATTCAGTTCGCGCTGGATCCCGAGACGGCCCGCATCATCGTCATCGAGATGAACCCCCGCGTGAGCCGCAGCTCCGCGCTGGCGTCCAAGGCCACGGGCTTCCCCATCGCATGGGTGGCCACGAAGCTGGCGCTCGGGTACCGGCTCTGGGAGCTGCCCAACGCCATCACGCTGAAGACCAAGGCCGCCTTCGAGCCGGTGCTGGACTACATCGTCGTGAAGATCCCCCGCTTCACCTTCGAGAAATTCCCCCAGGCCGACGCGGTGCTGGGCACGCAGATGAAGAGCGTGGGCGAGGTCATGGCCATCGGCCGCTCCTTCCAGGAAGCGCTGCAGAAGGCGGTGCGCTCCCTGGAGGAAGGCCACGCCGGCCTCGCGGGCGCCATGGAAGGGAAGCTGGATCTCGCGCGCCTGCGCGAGCGGCTGCTCATCCCCGGCCCTCAGCGCATCTTCTGGCTCTACCACGCGCTCAAGGCGGGCCATAGCGTGGAGGAGCTGCACCGCCTCACGAAGATCACCGCCTGGTTCCTGCGCGAGATCGAGGAGATCGTCGTGCTGGAAGGCCGCCTCCGGGGCTTCAGCGTGGACCGCCTTCCGGAGGAGCTGCTGGAACGGGCCAAGCGCGCGGGCTTCGCGGATGTGCAGATCGCGGCTTTCTGCGGCGCCACGGAACTGGAAGTGCAGCAGCGCCGTGAAGGCTTCGGCATCCGGCCCGCCTTCAAGCGCATCGATACTTGCGCCGGGGAGTTCTTCGCCGAGACCCCCTACCTCTACGGGACATGGGAGGACTTTAGCGAGGCCCCGCCGACCGACAAGAAGAAGGCCATCGTCCTGGGCAGCGGCCCCAACCGCATCGGCCAGGGCGTGGAGTTCGACTGCTGCTGCGTGCAGGCGGTGGAGGCCATCCGGGCCAGCGGTGTGGAGGCCATCCTCATCAACTGCAATCCGGAGACCGTGAGCACGGACTTCGACACATCTGACCGGCTCTACTTCGAGCCCCTCACCTTCGAGCATGTGAAGGCCATCGTGGACCGCGAAGCCTCAACCGGCGCGCTCATGGGTGTCTTCACCCAGTTCGGCGGCCAGACGCCGCTGAAGCTCGCGGGCAGCTTGGACGCGGCGCATGTTCCCTTACTCGGGACGGCGCACAAGGCGATCCTGGAGGCGGAAGACCGCGAACGCTTCGGTGAGGTGCTCCGCCGCCTGGACATCCCCGCGGCCGAGTGGGGCATGGCCACGAGCCTGGAAGAAGCCCGCGTCGTGGCCGCGCGCATCAGCTACCCCGTGATGGTGCGCCCCAGTTTCGTGCTGGGCGGCCGCGCCATGGCGGTGGTGTTCGACGACGCCGGACTCGAGAAGTACATGCGGGAAGCTGTCGCCGTGAGCGAAGACCAGCCCGTGCTGCTGGACCGGTTCCTGGACGGCGCGCAGGAGCTGGATATCGATCTGGTCTGCGACGGCACGGACACGGCGGTGGCGGGATTGCTCGCCCACATCGAAGAGGCCGGCATCCACAGCGGCGACAGCTTCGCGGTGATCCCCGCTCAGGGGGTTGATCAGGCCGTCCTCGCCGCGGTGGAGGCGCAGAGCCGCAGGCTCGCCCTCGAGATCGGCGTGCGTGGCCTCCTGAACCTGCAGTGGGCGGTGAAGGACGGCGTGGCCTACTGCCTCGAAGCCAATCCCCGCGCCAGCCGCACGGTGCCCTTCGTGAGCAAGGCCACAGGGGTGGACTGGGCGGGTGTGGCCGCGTGCATCGGCATCGGGCAGTCGTTGAAAGAGCAGGGCGTGAAGGATGGTGTCGCCCAGGCGGTGTGCGTGAAGGGCGTGGTCTTCCCCTTCGCCAAGTTCCCCGGCGTGGACCCCATCCTCGGTCCCGAGATGAAGAGCACTGGCGAGGTCATGGGCATCGGCGCCAGCTTCGGCGAGGCCTACGCCAAGGCCTTGCTGGCGGCGGGCATCCCGTTGCCCACCAGCGGCACGGTCTTCATCAGCGTCAATGACCAGGACAAGCCGCGGCTGCAGGAACTGGCCACGCGACTCACGGCCATGGGTTTCGGCCTCTGCGCCACGGAGGGAACGGCGAAGCACCTGGAGTCGGTGGGCCACAAGGTGCGCCGCATCTTCAAGGTGAACGAGGGCCGCCCCCACGCCGTGGACCTGCTGAAGAACCACGAGATCCACTGGGTCATCAACACCCCCCTGGGCCGCGACGCCTTCTTCGACGAGGGCGCCATCCGCAAAGAGGCCCTCCGCCTGAAGATCCCCTGCCTCACCAACATGAACGCCGCCCTTGCCGCCTGCGACGCGGTGGAGACGCTGCGGGGGCAATTGCAGGTGAGGGCGACTCAGAGCTTGTGAACCACCGATGGACGGCGATAACTGCGGTGTTCATCACCACTCATCGGTGGTTCCATACTCTTGACCGAAGACTCTCTAGTGGAGGTCCCCATGTCCGCCATGGAACAGCGCATCAAAGCCTTCATGGAGGGTGGCCCCTACGCGGTGGTGGGCGCCAGCTCGGACCGGGACAAGTACGGCAACAAGGTGTTGCGGGCCTACCAACAGCACGGGCAGGAGGTGTATCCCGTCAACCCCCGGGCCGATGAGATCGAAGGCCTGAAGGCCTATGCGTCGCTGGCCGCCGTGCCCGTGCGCCTGCGCGCGGTATCCATCATCACGCCGCCCAAGATCACGGAGCAGGTGGTGAAGGAGGCCGCCGCCGCGGGCGTGAAGTTCGTCTGGATGCAGCCCGGCGCCGAAAGCCCTGAGGCCGTCCAGACCGCGGAGGATCTGGGACTGGAGGTCATCGCGGGCGGACCCTGCTACCTCGTGCTGGCGCACTACCACGAATGACGGCTGCACCTTTCACCCTCCTCTTCCCCGGCCAGGGCACGGAGGCTGTGGGCATGTCGGCGCCTTGGGTGGCGGACGAGGCCTGGAACGCCACGCTCGAAGCGGCTGAGCGGCACACGGGCTACACGCTGCGGAAGTTGATGGCGGAAGGTCCGCTCGAGTCTCTGCGTTTCCAACGACACGCCCCCTGCGCCGTGCTGTCGCACAGCGTGGGCCTCTACCGCGCCCACCGCGCGGCGGGGATGCCGGTGCCGGCCGCCGCGACTGGCCACAGCATGGGCTTTTTCTCGGCGGTGGTGGCTTCCGGCGTGGCGCCGCTGGAGGCCGCGCTGGACCTCATCACGGCGGTGGAGGAGGAGAGCGAGGCCCGCTTTGGCGCGAAGGCCATGGGCATGGCCTTCGTCATCGGACTCGCGGAGACGGAAGTGCAGGCGGCGCTCATGCGGCATCCGGAACTGGCGCTGTCTAACCGCAACGGCAAGGCCCAGTTCACGGTGTCGGGGCCGAAGGCGGCGCTGGAGGCTCTCGTCGCGGAGCTGAAACCTTCCGCGCTCAAGTGCGGCCTGCTGCCGGTGCAGCACCCGCTCCATGGACCCCACATGGTGCCGCTGGTGCCTGCGGTGGCCCGGCGGTTGGCGAGGGTGATGCCCGCCGTCCCCGCCTTCCCGCTCATCTCGCACTTCGACGGCCGCCCGCTGTGGACGGGCGCGGAGATCTGGGATGAGGCCATCGCCAGCCCCGCGCTGCCCGTGGATTGGCTGCGGGTGGTGGCAACGCTGAAGGTCCTTGACGCGCCCTTGGCGGAATGCGGCTTCGGCGGCCAGCTCACGGGACTGACACGATGGGCGGATCGTGATCTGACGGTCCGCTCCCTCCAGAATCCGTAACCTTTCACACGCCCGGAACATCCCAGGATTCGATACGCTGAATCCGTGGAGATTTCCCGCCTTCATCCCGCCCGTGGCGCCCGTTCCAGCGAGCGCGGCTTCACGATGGCCCTCCTGCTGGCCATGGCCGTGGTGATGGTGATCCTCACGGCGAAGGCGGTCCCTCTGGCGCGCACCGTGGTGCAGCGGGACCAGGAGGCGGAACTCATCTACCGCGGCGAGGCCATCGCCAACGCCCTCCGGATCTACAAGGCGAAGACGGGCGCTTATCCCGCGGACCTCAACGACCTCATGAAGGCGAAGCCCCGCATCCTGCGCCGGGTCTACAAGGACCCCATGACGCGCGAAGGGGACTGGGACTACCTCTACCAGGTGCAGCCGGGCGCCGCGGGCGACACCACGGGCCTGCCCATCGTGGGTGTCCGCAGCAAGAGCCTGAAGGACAGCATCCGGGTCTACCAGAACAAGACGCTCATCCACGACTGGATCTTCTCGGCGGACGCCAACATCCTGGGCATGCCGGGGCCGGGCAAGGGCAACGGCGGAGTCACCACGGACGCGGGCAAGGACGGGGCGCCTTCCGGCGACGGCCCCAAGGGAAAGAAGTGAGGCCGAAGTGAAGAAGCCCCTCCTCGCGCTGCTCATCCTCGCCGGCGGATCCGCCATCGGATTTCTCGCGGCGCGCTCGCGCGGGCAGGCGGAGCCCCCGCCCGCGGCCACGCAGTCCTTCGACGGCTGGGCGAAGGGGCTTGAGGCCCGGGGCATCAAGGTCAGCGCGGCGGTCTACGACCTCCAGAACGGCAAGCTCATCGAGGGCTGGAAAGAGAACCAGGCCCTCACCCCGGCCAGCACCACCAAGGCGCTGACGACCTATGCGCTCATGAAGGCCTGGAAGCCCAACTACACGGTGCCCACGGAGATCTGGGGCGAGCTCGGCAACGGGACCGTGAAGGGCGACCTCGTCTTCAAAGGCGCGGGCGACCCTCTGCTGGTGGATGAGCAGATCTGGAACATCGCGGAGCAGCTCAAGAAGCTGGGCGTCACGAAGGTGACGGGCCGCGTCGTGGCGGACCAGAGCTTCTTCGACGGCCAGCTCTACGGCAACGGCTGGCAGGACACCACCCGCGACACCTGGCCCACGCTGGCGGCCCTGTCCGTGGACTTCAACCGGGCCAATGAGGGCGCGCCCTACACCACGGATCCCACCGCCTTCGCTCAGGACACGATCACGCGCATCCTCGCCGGCGACGGCATCGCGATCGAAGGCGGCAGGGAGAAGGCCGCGGCGCCGAGGCTCCTGCTCACCCACGACTCGCCGCCCATGCGAGAGCTCATCGCCGACATCAACAAGTTCTCTAACAACTTCATGATCGAGACGCTCGTGAAGCGGTATGGGGACGGCGATTCCGCCCGGGGCGTCCAGAAGATCCTCGACTTCTACAAGGTGAACTTCGGCTTCGGGCCCGGCCAGCTGAGCCTCACGGACGCTTGCGGCCTCAGCAAGCAGAACCGCATCGCGGCCCGCACCCTGGCGGCGGTTCTCCGCACGGCCTACTTCGATTTCGAATCGGGTCCGGAGTACATCGCTTCCCTCAAGGTGCAGGGTGGCGAGCCCTTCAAGCTGCGCCACAAGGACGCGAACCTGGCTTGGCGCGTGCGGGTGAAGAGCGGCTACCTGGCGGACGCCCGCAGCCTCGCCGGCTTCATCCAGATGCCCGACGGCCGCCTGCGGGTCTTCACCATCATCCTCAACGGCGACAGCAAAGAGGACGACATCTGGGACCAGGTGAGCCGCTGGGCGAACTGATGTTTGGGAGTCCGGCTACCAGGGCCGGCTTCCCCGGAACGCCGGCCCTGGTAGCCGTTAGCCTGAAGCCGGTAGCCGGAAAGGATGGGATGTTGGAGGCATGAGCGACCCGGGCGCGTCCAGCCGCGGCATGATGATGTTGGTGGCGGGGGCCCTGCTGCTGGGCTTCGCGGCCATCTTCACGAAGTTCGCGGCCCAGGGCGGCGTCCAGCCCCTGGGAATCGGCTTCTACCGGATGCTGTCGGCGGTGCCCTTCATCGCGCTGCTGGCCCTCACTTCCCGCGAAAGCTGGGGCGAGGCGCGGCACCGCTGGTGGGCCTTCGCGGCAGGCTGGTTCTTCATGGCCGATCTCTGGCTCTGGCACGAGTCGCTGCGCTTCACGAGCGCTGCCAACTCCACGCTCCTGGCCTGCCTCGCCCCGTTGTGGGTGGCGCTCATCTCCGTCACTTTTCTCCGCGCGCGGCTACGCAAACGGGGCTGGACGGGGCTCGCCTTGGCTCTGGGCGGCGCGGCGGTGCTGGGGCTCGCCAAGGGCGCGCGCTGGGGCAACGGGTTCGGCGAGGCCCTGGCCATCGGCGCATCGCTCGGCTACGGCATCTTCACCGTGGCGTTGTCGGAAGCCCGCCGCGGCTTGGGCGCGCGCAACGCGCTGCTCATCGTCACGGCTGTCTGCGTCGCCGGCTTCGGCGCCCTGGGCCTGGCGCAGCACGAACCCTTCTCCGGCTACACGCCCGGCGCCTGGGGCGCCCTCATCGGCCTCGGCATCGTGTGCCAGGTGTCCGCCTGGGTCCTCATCACCTGGGGCCTCGGCCATGTCCAGGCCCACGCAGGCTCCGTGGGCCTGCTGCTCCAGCCCGTGGCCACGGTGGGCCTGGCCTGGTGGCTGTTGCACGAGCCGATGAAGCCGCTGCAAGGCTTCGGAGTCCTCCTCATCCTGCTGGGCGTGGGCCTTTCCGCCAGCGCGCCGCCGCTGCCGAAGCGGATCATGGGAAACTGAACGGGCCTGAGGTCAACGATGCGCGTCCTGATGCTTGCCGGTCTGATGATCCTGGCTCCCCTGCGGGCGGGCGATGTGGACGCGGCGAAGGCTGCCATCGCCCAGTTGGATGCGAAAGAAGCCCTGACGGGGCGACTCTCCGAGATCTATGAGCGACAGCTGGGCGCGGGTGCGGAGGCGCACAAGGTCCGCGCGGATCTGGCCCTGGATCTGAAGGCTGACAGCACGACCCTCGACTTGGTCTGGGATCAGACGCTGTTGCGCCGGGCCGATGCCGAGGAACGGTCCCGCGACCGGAGCGCGGGGGGCAGCATGCCGCTGCGCGAGGCGTTGAAGGAGCTGGATCCGGGCCGCGTCTCCCACCTGCTGGATCAGCGCGCTTCGCTTCTGGGCCTGCTGGGGCAGGGCAAGCTGCTGAAGACCTCCGAGGCATCCTTTGAGGGCCGTCCCGCCCGCAAGCTCGAACTGGGAGTGCCGGTGCGGGTGGAGGATGATCTGCTCCGCGCCCGGATCTCCGCCAGCGAGGGCCGCCTCACGATCTGGCTCGGCGCGGACGGCCTTCCGGTGGCCAGCGAGCTGGAGCTGTCCTATTCGGGCCGCAAGGGCCGCGTCTTCGGCCGCTTCGAGAGCCGGAGCACGATCCGGACGCGGTACGGGATGAGAGGAGACCGGGTCTTCGTGGCCCACCGGGACACAGCCGAGTCTTTCACGGACGACTCGGGGAAACGGACCACCTTCGTCACGCTGGATTTCCAGGCGAGGTAGACATGCCCGTCATCGATCCGCAATTACGCGCGATCCTGGAGCGCCATCCCATCGAGCACGCCACCCGCGAGCATGAACGGAGGCTCAACCCGGTGGACCGGTCCGCGCTCAAGATCCGCGACCTCACGGGGAGTCCCCGGTTCTGGCTGGCGGTGGCGGTCTTCACGATCGGGTGGATGGCCTGGAACGCCATGGGGCCGCGCCACATGCGCTTCGATCCCTTCCCCGGCTTCATCCTCCTCCTTTCGGTGGTGAAGCTCACCCAGCTGGTCTTCCTGCCGCTCCTCATGATCGGCCAGAACCTGGGCGACTCCCACGCCCAGGCCCAGGCGGAGGTGGTGCATCAGGCCATGCTCCGCCAGACGGAAGAGATGGACCTGCTGATGAAGCGCCTCGACGACATCGAGTCGAAGCTGGACGAAGCGATGAAAGGCCGCACCCGGTAGCTGGGGCGCGATCGCTGGTCCTACCCCAGATCCGCTTCCACGGCCTGGATGTCCCAGCTCACGGCGCTGACGCTCGCACCTAGGCCGAGGCGCCCCCTGAGTCAGAACTGGAGGTGCAGGCGCACCCCGTAGACGGTGACCGGGCCCCGGTCGCTGTTGAAGGCAGGGTTGGCGAAGCGCTGGGCTTCCAGGCTGAAACTGCTCTGGCCGCGGAGGGAAATGGCGTAGAAGGCGTCCACGACGCGCTCAGCGGCGTAGGAGAGGCGCCCGTCGCCCAGCATGAAGCCGTAACCTCCGGCGGCCAGGTAGTCGCGGTGGTCCTGGTTGATGCCGTTCAAACTCATCGCGATGCCCACGCGGTCCCCCGGGCGGCCCCAGGCCTTGCCGCTGCTGGAGATCCCGCCGGTCAGCGTGCGTTCCACTTCGGCGAAGGCCCAGGCTTCGGTCTTCCCGTCATTCCATCCGGCGCGCATGAACAGGCCCACTTCAGAGGTGACGGCCTGTTCGGCGTTGATCCCGAAGCCGTACTTGACCCTGCCAGGGGAGCGGGTGGCCGTCACATCCGGCGCGCCGGGGTCGAGGGCGAGCGCGTCCCGGTAGACGCCCATGCGGGCGTGGTTCTCGAAGGCCAGGATCCGGATGGCGCCGGGCCGGCCGCCCCAGCTGTGGTCATGCTCCAGCTCGATGACCTCGCCGTGAGCGCGGTCCACCTGGTGGTCGAGCTCCATCATGTTGGCTTCCTTGGGTTCCATCATCGAGCCGAAGCGCAGGGCCCAGGCCTGGTGGTACCACTCCAGCGCCAGGCCCCAGGTGTACCCGCGCGTGTCCGCCGGGTAGTCCCAAGCCGCGTTGGCCCAGAGCGACCAGTTGTTGAACTGCGTCCGGGCGTCGTGGGCGTAGGTGTTCCCGTCGAAGACATCCGTGCCGGAGAACTTGCCGGCGGTGAGGACGATCCGGTCCTTGCTGTTCCGGCCTGCGACCTGGTTGAGCCCGTCCTCCACGCGCTCGGCCGGCTCACCCAGGTTCCAGGTCTGGCGGAAGAACAACCGTGCGAGGTTGACCTTCAGCTCGGTGCTGTCCACACGGTAGGTCTCGCCGTTGGGCGGCCCCGCGAGACCCAGCACCTGGCTGAGGCCGGATCCTGCGATCAGCTCCGGATTGATGTAGACCTCGCCGCCCTCCCACAACTTGCGGCCGAGATAGAAGGTGGTGGTGTAGGAGCCGCGGATCTCCTTCCGGTCCTCAAAGCTGTTCTGGCCCGCGTAGTGGGCGCTGAAAGCGCCGTTCCCCTGGAGCTGGTAGGTCAGCTGGGCGTGGAAGGACCAGGGGCCCGGCATAGGCTCCGGTGAAGACTGGGCCGCAAGAAAGGAGGAAAGGCAGAGAAAGGAAAGCAGGGGCAGGCGCTTCGTCATGGCGCGCTCCAAATCAAAAGAGGATCAGATCAGGCGGCCAGCCCTATCACAGGGCGTGCCGACGTGGAACCGTGAGGGGAACGCCCTCACGACAGGAGTTGGAACCGTCTGAGCCGCCCAAGTCCGGCCGCCCTTCACAGGGTCAGGCGAACCGTCAATCCAAGGGCAGGTCCGTGATCCGGACTCAGGCCCGACACGACGGAGGTTCAGCGATCTTACTGGGACTGGGCATCGCAACCTCCTTTCGCAGATCTTCCAGAAATACCAGGGCTTTGGGGCCGCGGCAAATCAAGATTTCGCAAAGACCCTTACTTCGAAAACGGTTCCATCTCCGAAGCGCGGGAACTACTCCAGGGTGAGGACGCCGCGGTCCTCCCGGTAGGCGAAGAGCTCGCCCATGCGGCCCCAGGCCACGAGGGTCTGGAAGGTGATCTCGGGGTTCTCCATGGGCAGGCGCTGCGCCAGCTCGTGGGTCATCTCCTCCTTGGAGAGCGTGCCGTCGTGGAGGCCCAGCAAGTCCTTCACGATGCGGAAGAGCTTCAGCTCCATGAGCTGCTGCTGCCAGATGTCCTTGCGCTCGTCCATGCCCGCGCGCACGAAGCGCTGGCCCAGGGGCGTGAAGACCACCTGCCGTTTCGGCGTGTCCACGAAATCCAGCATCTCGGCCGCCTTCACGGAGGCGAGGATCTTCTCGAAGGGCACATGGGTGGCGGCGCTCACATGGAAGATGTCCGAGCTGCCGCCTTGAGTCTCCAGGTATTCCAGCAGGCCCAGGATGTCGTTGCTCTGGGCGGGCGGGAGCGGTTCTAGCACATCGGACTCCACGCTGGGCTCCACGGTGCTCACCGTCACATCCGGCAGCTCGGCGCTGGTGATGATGTCGTGGAGCTGGTCCACGAGCCGCAGGAACTCCGGGCTCCGCATGTCGCGGGGCCGCGGCAGCGGGTTCTCCACCACGGTGCGCACCCGGCCGGGATTCGCGCTCAGCACCACGATGCGGTCGGCCATGTAGGCGACCTCCTTGATGTCGTGGCTCACCATGAGGATGGATGACGGGTTGCGCTCGGCGTCGTCCCAGATGTCCAGGATCTCGGCGCGGAGGCCCTCCGCCGTGAGGGCGTCCACATGGCTGAAGGGCTCGTCCATGAAGAGGATCTCGGGGTCCACCGCAAGCGCGCGCGCCATGCCCACGCGCTGCTTCATGCCGCCCGACAGCTCGCGGGGATAGGCCTCCTCGAAACCTTCCAGGCCCACGAGCCGGATGGCCCGGGCGGCCTTGGCGTGGATTTCGTCCTCATCCCGGCCCAGGGCCTGGAGCACGGTGCGCACATTCTGCTCCACGGTCATCCAGGGGTAGAGCGCGAAGTTCTGGAAGACGATGGCCACGCCGGGATTGAGGCCCTCGAGGTCCTCGCCCTGGTAGAAGACCTTGCCCTTCGTGGGCCGGATGAGGCCCGCGAAGATGCGCAGGATCGTGGACTTGCCGCAGCCGCTGGGGCCGATGAGGCAGACGACCTCGTTGGCGCGGATGTCGAGGTTGATGTCCTCCAGCACGCGCAGGAGCTTGCCCGTGCCGCGGTCGAAGGACTTCTGGATGCCCTTCAGTTCACAGATGGTTTCATGGTTGGCGTTCATTCGGGTTCCCTCACTTCGACAGGGAGTAACGGGTCTCCGCCAGGTGGTAGAGCGGCTTCCACACCAGGCGGTTGAAAAGGACCACTGTGCCGGCCAGCACCAGCGTGGCGGCGCCCAGCAAGGCGAAATTGTGCGAGTCCGTGGCGTTGCTCACGATGGAGCCCAGGCCGAAGGTCTGGAGCGTGTAGCCCTTGAGACTCACGTATTCGGACACGATGCTCGCGTTCCAGGCGCCGCCGGCGGCGGTGAGGCAGCCGGTGACGAGGTAGGGGAAGATCGCGGGCAGGTAGAGCGTCTTGAAGCGCTGCCACCGGTTGAAGCCGAAGGACTCCGCCACCTCGCGCAGGTCGCTGGGGATGGCGGAGGCGCCCGCGATCACATTGAAGAGGATGTACCACTGGGTGCCCAGGAGCATGAGCACGATGGAGCCGAGCCCCAGGCCCACTTTGAGCACGGCGAGGATGGCGATGACGGCGGGGAAGAGCATGGGCGCGGGGAAGCTCGCCGCCACCTGGACGATGGGCTGGAAGATGCGCGACAGCCTCGGCGAGAGCCCGATGGCGAGCCCCGCGGGCAGGGCCCAGGCCACGCCGATGATGAGGCTGGCCAGCACGCGCGACAGCGTGAGGGCCGCCGCCTTGGCAAGCATCCACCAGGAGCCCGGTTCGAGGCGCGCCAGCAGGTGGACGACGCCATAGCCGCCGAGGAGGATGAGCGCCGTCAGCACCGTCAGCATGGCCAGCGCCATGAAAGGCGCGGCGATGGCGGCGCGCAACACGGCGCTGTCGCGTGGGGTCTTGAGCTCGGCCGCGCGGTGGTGGGCCTTCATGCGCCGCATGGCGCGCCAGTGGTCCCAGCGCCGCAACAGCGGCGAGCGGCGCAGCAGGTTCAGCACCCAGCTCTTCGGCGCGTCGTTCTGTGCGGTGTCCTCGACTTTGAAGCGCTGCGCCCACACCACGATGGGCCGCCAGATCAGCTGGTCCAGCACGACGATCATGAGGATCATCGCGATGATGGCGTAGATCTCCGCGCGGACATTGCCCTGCTCCACGGCCACGCTCATGTAGGAGCCCAGGCCCGGCAGGCGGAAGTCCTTGTCGCCCACCTTCAGCGCCTCGTTGATCATGAGGAAGAACCAGCCGCCGGCCATGCTCATCATGGAGTTCCAGGCCAGGCCTGTGGTGGCGAAGGGCAGCTCCACCCACTTGAACCGCTGCCACCAGTTGAAGCGGTAGACGGTGGCGGCCTCATGGAATTCCGAGGGCACGCTCTTCAGCGAATGGTAGAGGCTGAAGGTCATGTTCCAGGCTTGGGCCGTGAAGATGGTGATGATGGCCGTCAATTCCAGGCCGATGTTGCTCCGCGGGAACAGCGCCACCATCACCAGCAGCAGCGGCATGAGGAAGGTGAGCACCGGGATGCTCTGGAGGATGTCCAGCAGGGGCACCAGCAGGCGCTCGGCGCGGGAATCCTTGGCCGCCCAGTAGGCGTAGACGACCGTGAAGAGCAGCGAGATGGCGTAGGCCGCAAGGCCGCGCATCATGGAGAAGAAGGTGTACTTCGGCAGCGCCAGCGGGGAGAGGTCCAACTGGAGCTCGGGCCGCTGCACCGCCGTCCACTCGTGGCCCAGGAGGAGCAGCCCGTAGAGGATGCCGAAGGCCGCGGCGACGAGGGCGAGATCCACCCACCGCTTCCGCCGGAACGGCGCGAAGAGTGCGTTGGCCTGGCCCCACACTGTGTCGAGGAGTCGGGTGATCATGGCGTCCCGTTGGCTGGCGCAGGGTCCAGCATGGCCCCGTCCACATGAAAACGGGGTGACGATTGCCGGGAAGCCGCGCTAGGCCTGGCCGTACCGTTGGATTCGGGCCTGGGTGCCTAGGCGGCGGTGGTCGAAGGAGGTTCGTCGATGGGGGTGCATCTACTGCTCATCGAAACCTCCTCTCCAGCCACGGGGCCATCCACCAGTGTGCCGGTGGGGAGTGGGGCTGGTCAATCCGGAAAACCGGCTAGGGCCGCGCCACGGCCTCCAGCAGCTTCGAGATCACATCGTCCGTCTTCACGCCGTCGGCCTCGGCCTCGTAGGTGAGGAGGAGGCGGTGGCGCAGCACATCGGGGGCCAGGTCGGCGATGTCCTGGGGCAGGGCGTGGTCGCGGCCCTGTAGGTAGGCCTGGGCTTTCGCGGCGGCCTGGAGGGAGAGGCTCGCGCGGGGGCTGGCACCGCAGCGCAGCAGTTCGCGACCCTTCCATGCCTTGCCCATGCCTGGCCGCGTGGCCTGCACGAGCCGCACGATGTAGCCGCGCACCGCGTCATCCATGCGGACCTTGGCGGCTTCCGCGGCGGCCACCTTCAGCCCGTCGCCATCCAGCACGGCCCGCACGGCATCGCCCGCGCCATCGGCCCGGCGGAGCACTTCGATCTCCTCCTGCTGCCCCGGGTAATCCACCCGCAGCTTGAAGAGGAAGCGGTCCATTTGCGCTTCGGGCAGGGGGAAGGTGCCTTCCTGCTCTAGGGGGTTTTGCGTGGCCAGCACAAGAAAGGGGTCGGGCAGCTTGAAGCTTTCATCGCCCAGCGTCACCTGGCGCTCCTCCATGGCCTCCAGCAGCGCGCTCTGCACCTTGCTGGGGGCGCGGTTGATCTCGTCCGCCAGCACCAGGTTGGCGAAGATGGGGCCCTTCTTCGGCGTGAAGGAGAGCGCCTTGGGATCGAAGATGAGGGTGCCCACCACATCGCTGGGCAGCAGGTCCGGCGTGAACTGGATGCGGCGGAAGGCCAGGTGGCTGGCGTCCGCCAGCGTGCGGATGGTGCGCGTCTTCGCCAGGCCCGGCAGGCCCTCCAGCAGCACATGGCCGCGGCAGAGCAGGGCCACCAGCAGGCGGTCCAGCACCCCGGGCTGGCCCACGATGACCTTGCGGACCTCCGTCAGCAGGGAGTCGAGCGGGCGGGCGGAGGTGGTGGTCATGGCGGGTCCTGGGGTGGATGCTCAATTGTGCCGGTTCTGCGGGGCTGGAATGCACATAATGACGGAATCCTATGCCGGACATTCTGCTCGTCTCCATGCCCTTCGGGCCCATGCACCTGCCCTCCCTGGGCCTGAGCCTCCTCGGCAGCGGCCTCCGGGCCAGGGGGATCGCGGCGCGGATCCGCTACTTCACCCTGGACTACGCCCAGGCCATCGGCCCGGATCTCTATCAAGGCCTCAGCGCGGAGAACCCCTATCCTGCCGATCTCGTGGGCGAGTGGGTCTTCTCGGAAGCCCTGGGCCGGGCGGTGGACCCGGAAATCTTCATCGAGCAGGTGATCCGGGGCGGGCATCCCGACCACCGCAAGCGCTTCGCAGGGGTCCTGTCGGAGGCGCATCACCATCATGAGGCGGCCATCGGCCTGCGTCCCGGCGCCGCGGCATTCGTGGACGCTTGTGTGGAGGAGATTCTCTCGGCCAAACCCAAAGTCGTGGGTTTCTCCACGGTCTTCGAACAGACGGCCGCCAGCCTCGCCGCCGCGATGCGGATCAAGGCGCGGAGCCCGGAGACGCTCGTGGTGCTCGGCGGCGCCAATTGCGAAGGCCCCATGGGCAAGGCCCTCTTTGACCAGCATTCCTATCTCGACGCCGTCTTCTCCGGTGAATCCGATCACCGCTTCCCCGCCGCCATGGAGGCCTTCCTGGGCACGGGTCGCATCCCCGTGGATGGCGGCACGCACGCGCGCCCGTGGCTGGCTGGCGATCCCGTTGAGCCGGGCGCGGAGCGCCACATGGACGAGTTGCCCGTGCCCGACTTCACGGACTACTTCCACGATCTCCGGGCGCTGGGCCTCGATGTCCCCGGCGGCAGCGCCATCCTCTTCGAGACCTCGCGCGGATGCTGGTGGGGCGAGAAGCACCACTGCACCTTCTGCGGCTTGAACGGCGAAGGCCTAGGCTACCGCAGCAAGAGCCCGGACCGCGCCCTGGGCGAGTTCCGCGCGCTCCGCGAGCGGCATCCTGGAAGTCCCGTCGTGGTGGCGGACAACATTCTCGACATGGGCTACTTCAAGACTTTCCTGCCTTCGCTGGTGGCGGAGCAGAACGGGACGCCGCTATTCTACGAGGTGAAGGCGAACCTCACCCGCGACCAGCTGCGGCTGCTGCGGGACGCGGGAGTCGCCACGCTCCAGCCCGGCATCGAGAGCCTGGCCGATGGCGTGCTCCGGCTCATGGACAAGGGTGTGCGGGGCATGCAGAACCTCCAGTTCCTCAAGTGGTGCCAGGAGCTGGGCCTGAACGCCGTCTGGAACCTGCTCCACGGATTCCCCAGGGAAGACCCGGCCGAATACGCGCGGATGATAGAGCGGCTGCCGCTGTTCCACCACCTCACGCCGCCGATGGCCTGCGGCCCCATCCGCCTGGACCGCTTCTCCCCCAACTTCGAGCAGGCGGAAGAAAGGGGCTTCAGCGAGGTCCATCCTTATCCCTCCTACAGGTGGGTGTTCGGCCTTGATGAGGAAGAGGCCGCCCGCATGGCCTATTACTTCACCTACCGCCACGCGGATGGCCGAGATCCTGCTCTTTACGGGGCCCCGCTGGAGGCGGCCGTCAACCGGTGGCGGCAGTCGCACGCGCGGGAGAGCCTCACGCTGCTCGACAAAGGCGACTTCCTCCTCATCTCGGACCAGCGGGCCGTCGCACCGGAACCGCTGGTGATCCTGGAGGGCCTGGAAGCGGAGGTGCTCCGGGCCTGCGATGGCGTGGCGGCCTTCCCCCGCCTGGAATCCGCCCTGCCTCGCGTTCCGGCAGGCGACCTTCGGGACGCCATCGCCGCCTTGGTGGAGCGCAGATTGCTGATCGGCGAGGGCGATCTCTGTCTCGCGCTCCCCGTGAAGGTCCAACCCGCCGCGAAGACGCATGTGGCTTGACGGCTCCCCGCTCCCTCCCGTACCGTTCAGGCAGATTCCCCCACAACCCCATCTTCAGAGGAGCTCCCGTGTCCAATGTGGAAGTGCTCGCCAACGCCGGCGTCATCAAGGACGTCAAGCAGCTGTCGCCCGAGATGACGAAGAAGATCAACGCCCTGTCACCTGAGGAAGTCACGCACCTCGTGAGCGTGAAGAGCAAGCTGGGCGAAGATGATCTGAAGTCTCACGCCAAAGTGATGATCATGTAGGCCTCTTGCTGGCGAGCCAGGAAGTCGAGAATCGTCTCCTGCTCTATGGGGCGGGATGGAAGCGGCTATCCTGCGCACTATGGGAATCTCCGGACCTGAGCTTCCTTTACCCGGAGATGCTGAAGGTGTCCTATCAAGTCATCCGGGCCAGCACCACGCTGCTGGAGCTGGCCCGGGATCAGGCTCTTCACCTGGCGCCATTGGATTCCGTCGCTGCTGGGCTCGCGACCTATTTAGTCCAGCATGTCGAAGAAGAACGCGGTCACGACGAATGGCTGCGGAAGGACTTGGCTTGCCTCGGTGTTTCCGCCCGGGATCTGGATGAGGCGCTGCCCTCGCCCTATGTGGCAGGGATGGTGGGCGCGCAGCATTACTGGATACTGCATACGCACCCGGTGGCCATTCTGGGCTACATCGCGGTGCTCGAAGGCGAGCCGCCGGAAGAAGCTTTCTTCCTGGATGTGGCGCGGAGGAGCGGGCTCCCCGAAGCAGCGTTCAACACCTTGCGCTACCACTCGCGTGTGGACCAGGAGCATTGGCGCGATCTGCTCGGCATGGTAGACGCGCTGCCCTTGGAGCCTCGTCATCTCTCATTGATGGGCCTCAGCATCCTCCACACATGCAACGGTATGGAAGCGGTGCTCCAGAAGGTTCTGAGTCAAGCCGAGGCGAGTGTCCCCGCTTAACGCCGCCTGTCGATTTTCGCGACAAGAGCCTTGAAGGCTGGATCATCCCGCAGGCCATCCCAAGTCGGGTCTACCTGGAGGAGGAGGCATACCTCATCCCTGGCGTCATAGGCCTTCTGGAGCCAGGTCATGGCGTTGGCGTGATCACCGAGGCCTGCGTAGATCATGGCCGGGTGCATAGGTGAAAGGTAGGTCGCCTCGAGCCGGGTGGAGAGCAGTTCTTTCAGCAGCCGCTGGGCCTCAGCCCTGTCTCCGCGCTTAGCGGACTCGAACCCGCGGACCCCGAGGACATAGGTGCTCCCGCCAACGGCCTGCGCCTTGTCCAGCGCGTGCACGGCCATATCAGGGTGCCCCTGAGCCTCATCAATTTGGGCTATGAAACAGTACGGCCACCAGAAATCCGGTTGCAGGTCGACAGACTTCTGTAGGTGGGCTCGGGCCGAGGGAGCATCTTTCTTCACCCAGAGCTCATTCCAGCCTGCGAAGAATTCTAGAAGGGATGAGAGCGGGTCCAGGTTGCGAGCAGTATCAAGTTGGGTCTTGCAGTCCTGGTAGCGGTTCTGGCCGATGAGCACATAGGCGTAGTACTCGTGGGCCACGGCGGAGCCTGGGTTGAGGCGAATGGCGGTTTGGTACTCCCTCTCGGCGCCCGGGAAATCGTGGTCATAGACGGCCTTGGCGATGGCAAGCGCGGTGTGGGCTTCGGCGAGATCCGGATTCATCCTCAGCGCCGCCTCGGCTTCCGTCTTCACCTTGGGCATGGCCTCGGCGGGCGCCATGAACTGGCTGGAGAGGCCCCAATAGGCGTAGGCCTTGCCTACATGGGCCAGGGCGAAGTCGGGATCCAGCTTCAAGGCCTGATCGAAGTAGTCGAGGCCCCGCTGGGCGTTATCGGGCGTGAACTTGTCGGCGTAGAAGCGGCCCTTCAGGTAGAGCTGATAGGCCTCGCCGCTGGTGTGGATGGGGTTGAGCTCGGCCGTGGCGCCCTTGGCACTCCCGATCGCCCCTGTGACACCCATCGCGATGCTGTCCTGGATCCCCGGCAGGTCGTTCACCGGTTTGGTGAACTGCTCACCCCAGATGTGGTGGCCGTCTTCGGCGTCCGCCAGCTCGACCCGGATGGAGAGCCCCTCGGGACGGTTCAGGACGCGGCCCACGAGCACGGTCTTCACGCCCAGATCCTTGGCGATGGCCTTGAGATCCGGGTTGGGGCTCTTGTAGCGGGAGGCGGAGGTCCAGGCGATGACCTTGAGCCCCGGCACACGCGAGAGCTGGTCGATGAGACCTTCCGCCAGGCCGTCCGACAGGTAATCCACCTGGGGATCCTGGCCCGTGTTCACGAAAGGCAGGACGGCCACCGAATTCGACTCGCCTGCGGCGCTGGCGGCCCGCCAGGCGACAGCGCCCCAGGCGGCCGCGCCCAGGACCACCAGGGCGGCGGCTCCGGCGAGGATGCGCTTCCAGGGCAGTGGCCGCGAGAAGTCCGCGGACCGGGGATGCTGACTGGTCTTCATCGTCTGAAAGAGGCCCCGCAGATCGTCCCGCATCAGGCCGGCGTTGGCGTAGCGGGTGTTGGGATCCTTGGTGAGGCAGCGCTTGAGGACGCGCTTCATCTCCGGGTGCAGCTCGGAGGAGCCCTCCAGCAGCATGGCGGGCTCGGAGACCAGGATGGCGCTCATCAGCTCCGCGCCGCTTTTGGCCTGGAAGGGGCGGCGCCCGGTGGCGGCCTCGTACAGCACGGCGCCCAGGGAGAAGAGGTCGGAGCGGCCGTCCAGGTCCTCGCCCTTCACCTGCTCGGGGCTCATGTAGGGCACCGTGCCCACGACCATGCCGGGGCTCGTCATGAGCGTGCTGGTCATCATGTTGGCCGGCATGGCCTTCACATCCTTGGCCAGCCCGAAGTCCAGGACCTTCGCCTGGCCCTTCGTGGTGATCATGATGTTCTGCGGCTTGATGTCCCGGTGGACGAGGCCCTGGCGGTGGGCCTCATCCAGCGCGTCCGCCACCTCCGCGCCCCACTGGGCCACTTCAGCGATGGAGGGTTTGCGGTCCTGCATCAGGTCGCCGAGCGTCTGGCCCTCGATGAACTGCATGGCGATATAGGCGCCGGACGCGCTCTCGCCCACCTCGAAGATGGAGCAGACATTCGGGTGGTCCAGCTTGGCGGCGGCCTGGGCCTCCTTGAGGAGGCGCTTGCGGGACTGGGGCTGGTTCGAGTCTTCCGGCGGCAGCAGCTTGATGGCCACCTGCCGTCCCAGCTTCGTGTCCTCCGCCAGATACACCTGCCCCATGCCGCCTGTGCCCAGGGGACGGATGATGCGGTAGTGGCCGATGCTTTCGGGAACGGATGCCAGGGCTTGCCTCGTTGGAGTCCCTTTCATCTTGCCCAGAATGGGAAGACGACTCCACCGGGAACCATTTATTTCCTACCAGTGGTAGGGGCTCCGAGGACGCCTCCGGCAGTGCTAGGCTCGGCTCCTGCCGCCTCCTGGAGATCGCCATGAAGTCAGCCGTCATCGTCGAAGCCAAGCGCACCCCCTTTGGACGAGGTGTCAAGGGCGCCTACGCCGCCACCCGGCCCGAGAAGCTGGGGGCCGTGGTCATCGAGGCCCTCAAGCCGCTGCTCAAGGACTGGTCGGGGCTGGAGGATGTGCTTGTGGGCTGCGCCATGCCCGAGGGCGAGCAGGGCATGAACATGGCGCGGCTCATCAGCTTCAAGGCGGGCCTGCCCATCGCGGCGGGCGCCGCCACGGTGAACCGCTTCTGCGGCTCCAGCCAGGAGACGGTGCTCATGGCCCAGCGGGCCATTCTCGCGGGCGTGGGCACGCTCTACCTGTCCGGCGGCACGGAGAGCATGTCCAAGGTGCCCATGATGGGCTTCAATCCCAGCGTGGATCCGGAGCTGAGCGCCAGTTTCCCCGAAGCCTACTGCTCCATGGGCATCACGGCGGAGAACCTGGCCGCCGACTACAAGATCACGCGCAAGGAGCAGGACGAGTTCGCGCTGAACAGCCACCTCAAGGCCGCCGCCGCCTGGAAATCCGGCAAGTACGAGCATCAGGTGGTGCGCTTCGAGACGAAGGGCCTGGATGGCAAGCCCGTCACGCTCCAGATGGACGAGTGCGTGCGCGCCGATTCGGACATCGAGAAGCTCCTCGCCCTCAAGCCCGCCTTCAAGGCCGATGGCCTCGTCACTGCCGGCAACAGCTCGCCCATCACGGATGGCGCCTCCTTCTGCCTCGTGATGGAGGAGGAGGCCGCGAAGGCCGCGGGCCTCAAACCCCGCGCCCGCATCCTCATGGGCTGCGTGGCCGGTTGCGCGCCGGACCGCATGGGCATCGGCCCCGTGCCCGCCACGAGGAAGGTGCTGGAGCGCCTGGGCATGAAGCTCGACCAGATGGACGCCATCGAGCTGAACGAAGCCTTCGCCGCCCAGAGCATCGCCGTCCTCCGCGAAGGCGGTTTCGATCCCGCCAAGGTGAACACCTGGGGCGGCGCCATCGCCATCGGCCATCCCCTGGCCGCCAGCGGCTGCCGCCTCTTCGCCACGCTCCTTGACCGCCTCGAGCAGGACGGCGGCAAGTACGGCCTCGCCACCATGTGCATCGGCGGCGGCCAGGGCATCAGCACGGTCATCGAGAAGATCTGAGGCGGCCATGATCGACATCAAGAAAGTCGCCGTACTCGGTTCGGGCGTCATGGGCAGCGGCATCGCCGCCCATGTGGCCAGCGCAGGCTTCGAGGTCGAACTGCTGGACATCGTCATCGACGAGGCGGACCCGGACAAGCTCGCGGCGGGCGCCATCGAGGGGCTGAAGAAATCCAAGCCCGCGCTGATGATGCACCCGCGCTTCCTCAAGAAGATCCGGCCGGGCAATATGCGCGATCATCTTGACCGTCTCAAGGACTGCGACTGGGTCGTGGAAGTGGTGAAAGAGGACCTGAAGGTCAAGCAGGATCTTTACGCGCGGCTGGAGGGCCACCTCAAGCCCGGCGCCTGGATCACCTCCAACACCTCCGGCATCCCGCTCCGCCTGCTGACGGAAGGCCGCAGTGAGAGCTTCAAGCAGCACTTCGCCATCACGCATTTCTTCAACCCCGTGCGCTACCTGCGCCTGCTGGAGTTCGTGAAGGGCCCCGATGTCCAGGACGCGGATGCCGCCGGTTTCCGCGTTTGGCTGGAGGAGAAGCTGGGCAAGGAAGTGGTTCCCGCCTTCGACTCGCCCACCTTCATCGGAAACCGCATCGGCATCCACGGGATCATGTCCGTGCTGCACATGGCTCTGGCCGAGAAGATCCCCTTCGAGGTGATCGACTCCGTCATGGGCGACGCCTCGGCCCGCGCCAAGAGCGCCCTCTTCCGCACGGCGGATCTGGCGGGCGTGGACATCACCGCGGCCACCGCCAGCAATGTCTATAACCTCTGCCCCAACGACGAGGACCGCGACACCTTCAAGCTGCCGGAGATCGTGGAGTGGATGCTCCAGAACAAGATCCTGGGCAACAAGACCAAGGGCGGTTTCTTCAAGAAGGACAAGGACGCGAGCGGCAAGAAGATCTTCCTGCGCCTGGACCCGGACACGAAGCAGTATGTGCCGCAGGTGAAGAAGGACTGGCCGATCCTGAAGGAGCTCAAGGGCATCGATGATCCCGCCGAGCGGGTGAAACAGCTGCTCACGAGCGATTCGGAAGCGGGCCGCCTGGCTTGGCGCTGCACCGCGCCGAACATGGCCTACGCCGTGAACCGCCTGGGCGAGGTGACGGACCTGCCGCGCAATGTGGACGCCGCCATCAAGAACGGCTTCGCCTTCGAGCTGGGCCCCTTCGAGCTGTGGGACACGCTGGGCGTGGAGCGCGTCGTCGCCCGCATGCGCTACGAGCAGCGGCCCGTGCCCGCGCTCGTGGAGCGCATGCTCCAGAACGGCGTGACGGCTTTCTATAAATGGGAATTCGGAGTCCCTACAGCCCAGCTCAATCCGAAGACGCTGGCCTACGAGCCTATCGCCGAAGATCCACGGGTCATCATCCTCAAGCGGGAGGAGGGCCGCGGCAAGGTCGTCGCGAAGAACGGCTCGGCGAGCCTCTTCGATCTCGGCGACGGCGTGGCCTGCCTGGAATTCCACTCCAAGATGAACGCCCTCGACGACGGCATCGTGATGCTGCTCGAGGACACGATCCAGAAGCACATCCCCGGCCGCTTCAAGGGCCTCGTGCTGGGCAACCAGGGCAAGCTCTTCAGCGCGGGCGCCAACCTCGCCTTCGTCCTGAACGCGGCCAAGGAGAAGCAGTTCGACCTCATCCTCGAAGCCTCCCGCCGGCTCCAGTACGCGGCCCGGATGCTCACCTACGCGCCGTTCCCCACGGTGGCGGCGCCCTTCCAGATGGCGCTGGGCGGCGGTTGCGAACTGACGCTGGCCTGCCAGCGGGCCGTGGGCCACGCGGAGCTCTACATGGGCCTCGTGGAAGTCGGCGTGGGCGTCATCCCCGCGGGCGGCGGCTGTCTCCAGATGCTCCTGCGCCTGGAAGAGGCCATGGAAGCCAAGGGCGAGAAGGGCCCCATGCCCAAGGTGAAGACCGCCTTCCAGCTCATCGGCACCGCCAATGTGAACACCAGCTTCGATGAGTGCGTGGCCAACGGCTACCTGCGCCGCACGGACCGCCGCGTCATGAACAGCGCCTTCCTGCTGCACGAAGCCAAGCAGGAGGTGTTGAAGATGGCCGCGGCCTTCGAGCCCCGCAAGGAGCGCGTCCTCAAGCTGCCGGGCCTCGGCGGCGTGGCCGCGCTGGATCTCGCCGTGAAGGACTTCCAGCTCCAGGGCCTGGCCAGCGAGCATGACGCGATCATCATGCACGAGCTGGCCTATGTGCTCTGCGGCGGCGATGTGAGCCTCGTGCAGGAGATCAGCGAGGAGCGCGTCCTCGAACTGGAGCGCGAGGCCTTCACCCGCCTCTGCGGCTACGAGAAGACCCGGGCCCGCATGGAGAGCATCCTCACCAAGGGCAAGCCCCTGCGGAACTGAGGCAGGCACGGGTTATCTTAGGGATTCTCTTGGAGCATCCCTATGGAAGCGATCCGTCAAGACACGCGTCTGGCCGTTGACCAGCTGCAGGGTCGGGTGGCGCGGCTCAAGGCTGCCCTCTGGCTCCTCTTCCTGCTCGTGCTCGGAGCAGGTTCCTACCTGGCTTGGCAGCATGCTCACCCCAAGGCTGCGTCAGGCATCCTGCGCGTGAACAGCATCATGGTCGTGGATGAGCACGGCCAGGTCCGCATGATGCTCACGGCCAACGGGATCGTGCTGTCCGACGATCAGGGGCAGGCCCGCGCAGGACTCCAGTTGAAGGCGGACCGGAGCTCGCAGCTCATCCTCAGCGATGCGCATGGCCTCCCAGCGGTGACCGCGCTCGCGGCTGCCAGTCAAGGCGGATCCCTCACCCTTTCGGATTCGAAGCAGGACGCGGTGCTGCTCGCCACCACACCAGGTCCCACACTCCAGCTCCGTCGCGCCGACAAGGTTGTGGTCAAGCAGCCCTACGACGCCCAGGAACTCAAATGACCCTTTGCGATCCGCACATGGGGAGCGTCCTCACCGACGGCAACCAGCTGGAGCGCTGAGGCTCGCTGGGCCCCGCTTGGGGAAAGGGCCGCAAACGCGGCTTTTTCTTTCATGCCTCGTCATCCGCGGCCTTGACGCTACGGGGAGCGAGGCGAATACTTCCTGCGCTTTTCATCCAACTTGGAGGCAATTGCCATGAACAAGCGCTTCTGGACCCTTAACGCCGCCGCGGCGGCCATCCTCCTGTTCCAGGCGCTGGCGGTGGCCGGCGACACGGCCACAGGCGCGAAAGCGCGGGCGGATGTGATCATGCCCGCTGACTCCATCAAGTGGGAGGACGGCCCGGCCAAGGGCGTCCACATCGCCAATCTCTGGGGCGACATGATGAAAGGCGGACCCTATGGCACGCTCGTGAAGTTCGACGCGGGCGTGATGCACCCGATGCATTGGCACACCCGGACCCTCAAGGTCGTCGTCCTGTCAGGCACCTTCATCCACCACGCGGACGGCGGCGAAGAGGTCAAGCTGGGCCCCGGCTCCTACCTGCTGCAGGCCGGCGGCAAGCATCACAGCAGCGGCGCCTCGGCGGACGGGCCCTGCGAGTTCTTCCTGACTTCCCAAGGCAAGTTCGACATGCACATGGTCGAGGACAAGAAGTAATCCAATCCGCAACGCCGGAAAACGGCTCAGGGTGTAGGCTTCTTCCTCTACGGCGGAGGAGGCCATGTCCAATCTGCACCATTTCATCTGGCCCGAGGTTTCGACGACGGACGCCGCGAAGGCCGTGGCGTTCTACAGCGCGCTCTTCGGATGGACCGACATGCCGGTGATGGAGGGTGGCTATCACATCTTCCAGATCGGCGGAAAGGATGTCGGTGGCCTCTACCAGCTCATGCCGGAGCAGATCGCGCGCGGCGTGAAGCCGCATTGGCTCAACTATGTCGCTGTCGAGAGCTCGGATGCCGCGGCTTCAAAGGCCAAGGGCCTGGGCGGCACGGTGCTCAACGAGCCCTTCGATGTGCCGGGCGTCGGACGCATGGCGGTGATCCAGGACCCCACGGGCGCGACCTTCTGCTTGTGGCAGGACGCGGGCTATCAGGGCGAGCCAGCCACCGGGCTCGGCACTCATTGCTGGACCGAACTGGCCAGCACGGACCGGAGCAGCGCCCTCGCCTTCTACCAGGCGATGTTCGGCTGGGTGCGAAACGAAGGCGAGCCGAAGGACGGCTTCGACTACGCGGAGCTGAGCTTTGGCGGCAGCCAACCCCAACCCCTCATCGGCGCCTACCAGATCGGCCCTGAGATGGGCCCGATGCCTTCCCAGTGGATGAACTACTTCGAAGTGGCCGATTGCGACGGCATGGCCGCGAAGGCGCAAGGCCTCGGAGGCAGCCTCTTCATGCCGCCCACGGATATCCCCGATGTCGGCCGCTTCTGCGTCATCAGCGATCCCTTCGGCGCGTCCTTCGCCGCAGTCAAGCTGCTCCCGCGATGAGGGCCCTCCGCTTCCATGAAACCGGCGACCCGCTCCAGGCGCTGACGCTTGATGAGCTGCCTCTGCCCATGCCGGGCCCTGGCGAAGTGCGGTTGCGGATGCTCGCGCGGCCCATCAACCCGTCTGACCTGCTCCAGGTGCAGGGCCTCTATGGCCGCAAGCCTCCTTTGCCAGCCACGGGGGGATTGGAAGGCCTCGGCGTCATCGAGGCGCTGGGCGAAGGCATCACGGGCTGGCGCGTCGGCCAGCGGGCGCTGCCCATCGGCGCCCAGGGCACTTGGGCGGAATCGTTGATCACGCCCGCGCCGAACCTCGTGCCCGTGCCTGATGCCTTGGGCGAGGATCAGGCCTGCCAGGCGGTGGTGAACCCGCTCACGGCCTGGTTGATGGCGGACGAGTTGAAACTGGGCGAAGGCCAATGGCTCGTGCAGAGCGCGGCGGCCTCCGCCGTGGGGAAGTGCCTCATCCAGCTGGCGAAGGCCCGGGGCTTCAAGGTGCTCTGCCTTGCGCGGCGCGCGGACGCCGCGGCGGATCTGCTCGCGATGGGCGCCCATGCGGCGCTCTGCACGGGCGACGCGGACTGGCTCAAGCAGGCGGAGGCGTTGCTGCCCAAGGGCATGGCGGACGCGGCCGTGGACGCCGTGGGCGGCGCGCTGGGCGGCGACATGGTGAAACTGCTGAAACCCGGCGGCACCATGCTCGTCTATGGCGCGCTTTCCATGGAGCCGCTGCAGCTGCCCGGCGGCCAGCTCATCTTCCGCACGGCAACGGTGCGCGGCTTCTGGCTCACGGACTGGAAGAAGCGCGCCTCGCAAACCGAGCGCGAATCAGCCATGGCCTCCCTCCTCGCCGCCATGGCCAGCGGGCAGATCCAGGTTCCCGTGGAGGCTTCCTACCCGCTCGACCGGTGGAAAGAGGCCGTGGCCCACGCTCAGCGGGAAGGCCGTGGCGGGAAGGTGCTTTTGAAGGGGTGAGCACTTTCTCCTTGCGGACCGCCGCGCAGGCTCCAAGAATGGCCGCCCAGTCCGTTTGATCGAGGAGGATGCCATGACCGGCAAGACTCTTTCGGCCCCCCGGGTCGCCGCCCTGGTGGGGCCTTACGCGTCGGGCAAGACGGCGCTGCTGGAAAGCCTCCTCGCCCACTGCGGCACCATCCCGAAGAAGGGCAGCGCCAAGGACGGCACCACCACCGGCGACGCTTCGGTGGAAGCGCGCACCCACCACATGGGCACGGAGCTGAACGCGGCCTCGGCCGCGTTTCTCGGTGAAGTCTGGACCTTTCTCGACTGTCCCGGATCCGTGGAGTTCGCCCGGGACGCGGAGCAGGCGCTGATGGTGGCCGATCTCGCCGTAGTTGTGGTCGAACCGGAGCCGGGCAAAGCCATCCTTGCCGCGCCGATGCTGCATTTCCTCGATCAGCGGCAGATCCCCCACCTCATCTTCATCAACAAGATGGATGGCGGCGGCGCGGGCCGCCTGCGCGACACCGTGGCCGCGTTGCAGACCGTGAGCGAGCGGCCCCTGGTGCTGCGCGAGCTACCCATCAAGGACGGCGGCTTCGTGGACCTCGTGAGCGAGCGAGCCTACCGCCCCGGCCCAGGCGGTAGCTCCGACCTCATCCCGCTGCCCGAATACGCGCTGCCGGAGGAGCAGGAGGCGCGGCGGGAGATGCTGGAGCACCTCGCCGACTTCGACGACCACCTGCTGGAAGAGCTGCTGGAGGAAGTGAAGCCCTCCACCGATGAGATCTTCGAGGACTTCCGCAAGGAGATGGCGGCGGACCTCATCGTGCCGGTGTTCTTCGGCTCCGGCGACAAGGATCTCGGCGTGCGCCGCCTCCTGAAGGCGTTGCGCCACGAGGCGCCCGGGCCCGCCACCACGATGCAACGGTTGAAGCTCCCTTCCGGCAAGGAGGCCTTCGCGCAGGTGTTCCGCGTGCTCCACGCGCCCCATGTGGGCCGTCTCGCGTTCGCCCGTGTCTGGCGGGGTCCGGTCCAGGATGGCGGCGCGCTCGATGGCGGCCGCGTCGCCGGAATCTACAAGCTCCTCGGAAGCCAGCAGATCAAAGTCCAGTCCGCGGAGGCGGGCGAGGTCGTCGCCTTCGGCAAGCTGGATGCCGCGAAGGCGGGGCAGGGGGTCACGTCCTCCGGCACCGTGGATCTGCCCTGGCCCGAGCCCGCGCAACCCGTGCTGGCCATGAGCCTCAAGGCGCAGAAATCCGGCGACGAGGTGAAGCTGGGCGGCGCGCTGCAAAAGCTCTGTGAAGAAGATCCGACCCTCCAGCTGGAGCAGAGCGAGGACACCCATGAGCGGCTGCTCTGGGGCCAGGGCGAGATCCATCTCAAGGTGGCGTTGGAGCGGCTGAAGAACCGCTTCAACCTGGAAGTCGCTCACGGCGCGCCCCTGGTCCCCTACCGTGAAACCATCCGCAAGGCGGTGAGCCAGCACGGCCGCTTCAAGCACCAGACCGGCGGCCACGGGGCCTTCGGCGATGTGGTGCTGGAGATCAAGCCGCTGCCCCGGGAATCCGGCTTCGTCTTCAAGGAGGCCATCGTGGGCGGCGTCATCCCGCGGAACTTCTTCCCTTCGGTGGAGAAGGGCTGCGTGGACTTCATGAAGCAGGGCCCCTTCGGCTTCCCGGTGGTGGATCTGGAAGTGACGCTCACCCACGGCAGCTACCACTCGGTGGATTCCAGCGACATGGCCTTCCAGCAGGCCGCGCGCGTGGCGCTGGGCGAAGGCCTGCCCAACGCGCGCCCCGTGCTGCTGGAGCCCGTGGTGGAACTCTCCATCAGCGTGCCCAGCGAGTTCACCGCCAAGGCGCAGCGGCTCGTGACGGGGAGGCGCGGAGGGCAGGTGCTGGGCTTCGACATCAAGGAAGGCTGGCCCGGCTGGGACCGGGTGGGCGCCCTCATCCCCCAGGCGGAGATGCGAGACCTCATCGTGGAGCTGCGCAGCCTCACCTTTGGCGTGGGCTTCTTCACCTGGAAGCTGCACCGCCTCCAGGAGCTGGAGGGCCGCGACGCCGACAAGATTGTGGAGGCGCGGCGCGAGTCCCTCGGTAGGGCGCCAGCGAGGGTCTGAAGCCTCAGCGTGCCGGCGTGATCACCCGGTCCGAAAGGGTTTGGATGTGCCCCGCCAGCCGCTGGACGGTCTTCGAGTCGGTCAGCCAGGCTTGGAAGGAGCCGCCCCGTTTGTCGTAGCCGTCGTCCTTCATCAACTGGTAGATGGCCGCGGCGAGGATGTGCATGCCGCCATCTGACCGCTTCCAGTGCTCGCCCGCGGGGCTGGCGACGCCGATGCGCTCGTTGATGATCTGTTCGAGGGCCTGGACGCAGTCCTCTTCCACCAGGCCCTCGAAGGTGTTGTAGCCGAATGCCGGATCATGGTGCTCCAGCGCGCGCATGAAACCCGCGTCCGACTTCAGCGGCGCAAGGGCAGGCCAGAGGGCCGGATCATCCGGATGCTGGAACGGCGGATGCATGGGCTCGTGCACCGCGTTGCGGAGGATGATGTCCAGCGGGTAGTCCCATGAGGTGATGTAACGCGGGCCCGTGATGCGGATGCCGTGAGGCTTCGGGAAGTACCCCAGATAGGCGGTCATCCGGCCTTCGACGGGCTGGAAGCCGAGCAGCTTCGCCTGCTGGTCCAGGAACTTCGCGCCGCCTATGCGCTTGTCCAGGTCGTGGATGCGGGCGAGGATCTTGGGTTCGTACTCTTTGTGCCAGATGTCATCGAACCCCACCCGCTTGAGGAAGCCGAGGCACCTGATCAGCGCCGGCCGCGCCGGGTCGAAGGTGGTGTTCCAGTCGTTCTCGTCGTAGTAAGCGGTCTTCTTGAAGGCCTCGCGCAGCTTGGCCGGATCCGCCAGGGCCGCCTGCATGCCCTCCAAGGTCTCGGCGCCGCTCGCCGACAGGTACAGGGTGAAGAACGGGCCCGGCAGATCCTTCCCTTCGTCCTTGACGATGCGCTGGACCTCCTTGAAGGCCGCCCGGTCCTCGTCGGTCATCAGGGCGGAGAACCTCGCATATTCCTCCGTGTATTGGCCGGTGTAGAAGGGATCGCCAGTCAGGACGCCTACAAAGCAGAGCGCGTCGTATTTCAATGATGTTTTCAGGACCAGGTCGCCCGCGTGGGCAGGCGCGGCGAGGCACAATGCCGCGGCGGGAATGAGGGCGAAGAGGCGGTGCGGGCGCATGAGGGCTCCGGGTAGGTGGCTTCGAGGATCGGATCTCCCGGCCCGGGCGTCTTGTAGGATCATGACATCCGCTTGTATGGAACGCGCACGCGCCGCTTCCCGTAAGGACACCGTGCCCATTCTCGCCATGGAACCCAAGCAGACCTTCGGCCGGATCGATCTCGAGCGCGACTACGGGGTCCTGGCGCTCTCGCTCACGGCCTACGAGCCGGGAGTCTTCATTCCCAGCCACCGCCACGGCGAGACTTATCTCTGCCTCGTGGTGGAAGGGCTTTTCGAGGAACGATCGGGCGCGCGCGGCCGGGTCTGCAAGGCCGGCACGCTGCTGGTCCACCCCCCGGGCACTGTCCACGAGGACCGTTTCGGCCCGGAGGGAGGGCTCTGCCTGAACCTGTTCCCGAAGGAGGCATGGATCAGCCTGCACAGGCACCTGTTCCCCTTCGACGAGCCCGCTTGTTGGTCCTCGCCCGGGCTGGAGGCGGTCGGGCAGGACCTCGTCTGCGCGCTGCGAGAGCCGGACGCGGTCACGCCGCTCGCGGTGGAGTCGCTCGTGCTGGCGTCGATGGCCTGCGCCCTCCGGTCCGCGCCCTCCGAACCCAAGATGCCTTCGTGGCTGCCGCGGGTGCTGGAGAGGATCGATCGCGACCCGGCCTCGCCGCTGGGGCTGTCCGCCCTCGCCCATGTAGCGGGTGTCAGCGGGGCCCATCTCGCCCGGGTGATCCGCGCGCGGTTCCACATGAGCGTGGGGGCCTATGCGCGCGAGCGGCGGCTGGCCCGAGCCAGGGAGATGGTTCTGAGATCGGAGGCGCCGTTGGCGGATATCGCGGTCGCCACGGGATTCTATGACCAGAGCCACTTCACGCGGGCCTTCAAGCTGCGTTTCGGCGTTCCGCCCTCGGCGCTGCGGAGAGCGCCTTGAGGGCCGGGCGCACGCGAAGGCCAGCGGACGATACCTGACCAGCGCGTTCTTGATCCATGTCACGCCGGGATCAAACCCTGAGCCGTTAGGCTGTCGGAAGAGGGGGATTCCATGGGCGATCCGCTTGCCTGGCACCGGCTCCAGTTCGCGTTCACGATCGTCTACCACTACCTGTTCCCCCAGCTGACCATGGGGCTCGCGCCCCTCATCGTCTGGTACA
>DASRXV010000048.1:0-5728 GCA_035687325.1 Holophagaceae bacterium | reverse complement strand
CCCATGAGCTCGGTGATGAGGACGCCGCCCTCGGCTTGCTTGAGAAGGCTGGCGAGGGAATCCGTCCCGACTTTGGGCACGAGGTTGAAGGTGGTGACACCCGGGTTGGAGCCCAGGCCGCGGCCCGCGCTGGCGGTGGGCGCCTGACCCATCTCCGCGGCGCTGCGCAGGGTGTGGAGGTAGGTCTTCAGCACGCCGTCCTCGATGAGCACATTGCGGCGCGTGGGCAGACCCTCGCCGTCCCAGGGCTCGCTGCCAAGGGCGGCACTGCCGTCGGGCAGGACGAGGTGCCCATCGTCCACCAGCGTGAGCAGGGGCGAGGCGATGGTCTGCCCCAGCTTGCCGGCGAAGAGACTGCGGCCGCGCGATACGGATTCGGCGCTGAGCATGCCGGTGACGATGCTAAGCAGATCCACCGCCACTTCAGGGTGGAGCACCACGCGGTACTTGCCCGCTGGAAGCGATTTCGGATTGAGCTTTAGCTCGCCCTTGCGGGCGGCCTCGGCGCCGATGGCGGCCAGGTCCAGATCCGCGTGGCGGGCCATATCCCAGTGCCAGGCGGCCTGGCGATCTTCGCCCTCGGCCACCGCCAGCTCGATGGAGGCGGCGCAGTAATTGCCGAAGTCGGCCGCGCGGACGCCTTTCTGGGTGAGCAGCAGACTCGCGCCCAGCCCGTCGCTCCAAGAGGATTCGCGGATGGCGGAGACTTTCGGCGAGGCTTTGCGGGCCTCCGCTTCGAGCTTCAGCGCTCGTTCGATGCGGTCCTGGGGCGTGAGGGATTCCAGACCGGCGTTGTAGCGGCTGGGGAGGTCGTCCTTGCCTGAGGGCTCCGCCTGGCGCAACCACTTGTCCTCGTCGCCCAGGGCCGCCAACTCGAAGGCCGTGGCGAAGAGTTCCTTGAAATCTGCGCGGGAGAGATCCGTGCTGGTGGCGAGGCCCGTGCGGCCGCCCCGTAGCACGCGCACGCCGAGTCCGCCGCGCTTGGATTGCGTGAGATCCTCCAGCGCGCCGTTCTGGACCTTGGCCTTGTTGCCGCGCGACACCGAGAGATAGGCCTCGGCGCCGTCCGCGCCTAACTTTATGGCATGCGCGATGCCGTCCTGGAGGCGCGACTCCAGCTGCTCAGGGATGAGGGATCGGAAATTGGTCATGGTTCTCTTCAGAAAAGGGAAGGGGTAGGTCGTTTATTTAATCTATATTAAGAAGCGAGTTTAATTTTTTATTCAGAGCGTCCCACTTCTGCTTGTCATCGACAAGTTCTAAGTCATGTATTGATTCAAATTTTTCTTTCCCGGACAAGCAATTAATTTTTACAATAAGTTTGGTTGCATTTAAGTGCTTCGCCGTAATTATAGAATAATCAATTGTGATTATAGTTTCTAGCAGTAGGAAGATTAGAATAAAATAGGGCATCACTTTGATTCGAGTTCTAATGTTTCGGTTGTGGGCTAAAATTCTCAACCTTATCCTATTTATGAGTTCGATTCTGGAAATGCAACGATCCATTTGTGCGGTAACTCGATTTCGCTGTATTGGGGAAAGCCCAACAGTTTTTAAGGTTTCCTTGTGTTTCTTCTGAGTCTCACGAAGAACTCTTTTCTGTTCAGAAGAAAATTTAAGTTCTATCCGATTCCTCAACAACTTAATCTCAAGTGGGATCACCAATGTAGTATAAAGCAAAATTAAAACTAGTAACCCGATGGCAAAAAGAATTAAAATTTGTATTTCCGGTTGATAGTATAAAAATATACTTAAATGTTTGAAGGGGAGATTTGATAGCAAGGAAACTGTGGATAATGCTTCACGGGTAATGAGTGAAAAAGTTTTGGGGAGTAGAAGTGCAATTACGAGAAATATTAATCCAACCTTTATAGGATTACTTTTCCCCCAGGCTTCGATTCGGCCATTCATCAACTCCCCCGCAATTGTAGATCTCGCTTATTAAATCACGGAAGGCAAGGGTTCGGCCGTCCCGCCCACCACCAGCGCGGGGCAGAGGATGGTGGGGAGGGCGTCGCTGACGGGCACGCCCTGGCCGTCCTTCCCGCAGGTGCCGATGTCGAAGTGCTCCAAGTCGCGGCCGATGCGCGTGAGCTGCTGGAGCACGGCGGGCCCCGCGCCGCTGAGGGTCGCGTTCTTCACGGGGTATTTCAGTTCGCCCTTCTCGACCCAGTAGCCCTCCTTCACCTCGAAGACGAAGTTGCCGGTGACGGTGTCCACCTGGCCGCCGCCCATCTGCTTCACGAAGAGACCGCGGTCGAGATCAGCGAGGATGGCTTCGGGCGCTTCGTTGCCCGCCGCGAGAAAGGTGTTGCGCATGCGGGGGATGGGCAGGTGCTTGTAGCTTTCGCGCCGCCCGTTGCCTGTGGGCTCCACCCCCATCTTCCGCGCCGTTTTGCGGCTCTGGAGATACTGCTTGAGGATGCCGTTCTCGATGAGGACGACGCGCGTCGAGGCGTTGCCCTCGTCGTCCACGGCCGCGCTGCCGCGCTTGTGGGGCAGGGTGCCGTCGTCGATGATCGTGACGCCTTCGGCGGCGACTTTCTGTCCCAGCTTGCCCGCGAAGGCGCTCATGCCCGCCAGCGCGAGGTCGGCTTCGAGCCCATGGCCGCAGGCTTCGTGGATCATGGTTCCGCCCGCGCGGGAGCTGAGCACGACCGGGAAGGTGCCCGCCGGCGCGGGTTGAGCGTCCAGCGCCAGCACCGCGAGGCGGGCGGCTTCCTTCACCGTGGCTTCCACGCGCTCATCGGCAAAGAGCTCGAACCCGCGGGTCTCCCCGAGGGCCTGGTAGCCCGTCTGGAGGCGCTCGCCATCTTCGCCCTTGGCGCCGGTGGTGATGCTGAGGCGGAGGACGCCCTGCACGCGGCGGTCCTCGCTGAGGCGCGCGATCACGGCGTTCTCTTCGACTTCCGCGGAAGCGACCCACACGCTCTGGGTGCTGTCGCCGAAACCGACGGCGACCTGGCGGAGGGCCCCAGGGCGGAGCGCATCGGTCTCCTTCCGCGCCATCGCTTCCGCGCGTTTCACGAGCGCGACCTTGTCGGCGAGGGGCACCGTGGACGGATCAAGCGTGACGGGACTGGGCGTGGGGACAGCCACCTGCTGAAGGGCGGGCACGGAGGCGGGATGGCCCGCGCCAGGCGCGGCCAGAGTGCGCGCGGCTTCGACCAGCTCATCCAGGCTGGGCGAGATGAGGTCGGCGAAGCGGGTGGTGTCGCCTTCCATGACGCGCAGGCCTACGCCGAGCGTTTCGGAAACCAGCAGGTCTTCCATGCGTCCATCGTCCATGCCCAGGGCGTTGGCCCGGCGGCGTTCCACGAAGGCCTCGGCATAAGCGCCGCCCTTGGACAACAGGGTTTCGAGCACCAGGCGGAGCTGGTCGGGACTGAACGGCGCGTCCATCAAGGATCTCCAGGCCCGCGCGCGGCGGGCCCTCCAGTCTGACAGAACCTCGGTTTCGGCCCGCATGAGGATCTCATCCAGGTCCCGGCCGTCGTTGAGAATCACCGTGTCCGCGTGCAGCGCCCGCTCCGCCGGATGCGCCTGGGCGCGGATGCGCGCGCGGGCCGCGGCCTCGTCGAGGCTGTCGCGCGTCATGAGCCGTTCCGCGCGCAGTTCCTCTGGCGCGTCCACGGTCCAGAAGGCGTCGAAATGATGGGCGCGGCCCCGCTCTACCCACAGGGCCGCGTCCAGCACCGCGCCCTTGGTATCCGCCGGAAGCGCCGCCAGCCGCGCGGCCCGCAGCGCCTCGATGCGGGGATGGAGGATGGTCTCCAGCGCGCGCCGCTTGGTCCCGTCGCCGAAGATGATCTTCCCCATGGCCGCGCGATCCAAGCCGCCGTTCGTGGCGAGTATGCCGCTCCCGAAGGCCGCCACCACCGCCGCGAGCCCCTCACTGCCTGGCGCCACCGCTTCCCGCGCCAGCGCGTCCGCGTCGATGAGAACCCAGCCCTGCGCCGCCAACCATTGCCCGACAAAACTTTTTCCCGCGGCGATGCCACCGGAAAGACCGAGGAGCGGGAAGGGGTGATCCACCATCCCCGCGATTCTAGACGGTCAGAGCTTGGCTTCCGTCGCTCAATCCACAGCCAGCGTGTAGGGTTCGCTGTTCACATCGATCTCTGTGGTGTCCACGACGAAGAAGATCGTGTTGGTTTCCTTTTTGGGATTCGTATAGGTGGCCTCCGGATTGCCGGTGCCGATGAGGTTCCGGAGCATGCCTTCTTCGAGCGCGCCCATGCGGTTCACGGTGCGCACGACAAACCAGGCGTCATGGGCGGAATGAACGCGGGCGTGGACCTTGGCTCCAGCGGGCACCCGCACCTGGTAGGCCTTCCAGCCCGCGGCGGACCCTACGATGTCCTTCACGGCCACGGGGCCATCCGGCAAGGCCCGGGCGGGGATGCTGGGGCCGCGGCGGGCCGATTCGCGGATCTGCATCTGGATCGAAGAATTGCCGGGGCCCGCGGCCGGGTCGCGGTAGCCGGGCACGCTGCAGAAGCGGTCCACAAACGGGCCGGGGACGGTCGCAAGATCCTTGCCGGCGATTTCCTTCGGCACACTCCCCTGAGCAGCCAGGACCGGACAGATGAGCAGACACAGGGCGGTTCGCATGGAAACCTCCTCCAAATGCACTATGAGGATGCTCGGACCGCCCGCAAGGTCCCCACGCTGGCGGGAGGGGGCTCCCGCAGACTAGACTCGGAGTCAGGCGAAAACATGAGCGCACAACCCCAGAACCTAGCCGAGCTTGAGAAACCCATCCTGGAACTGGAGGCCCAGATCCAGGCGCTGGAGATGGATCCGGCCCAGGCGAAAGAGCGCGAGAAGCTCCAGAAGAAGCTGGACAAGCTGCGGGAGGAGCTCTTCGGCAACCTCAGCGACTGGCAGCGCTGCCAGCTGGCGCGGCACCCCAAGCGGCCCTACGCGCTGGACTACATCAACCGCATCTGCGACCGCTTCGAGGAGATCCACGGCGACCGGCGCTTCGCGGACGACGCGGCCATCGTGGGCGGTTTCGCCTGGATCGACGGCAATCCCATCATGCTCATCGGCCAGGAGAAAGGCCGGGACACCAAGGCCAAGGTTCTCCGCAATTTCGGCATGTCCAAGCCCGAGGGCTACCGCAAGGCGCTCCGCCTCATGCACATGGCGCAGAAGTTCAAGCGACCCATCCTCTGCCTTATCGACACCATGGGCGCCTATCCCGGAGTGGAGGCAGAGGAGCGCGGCCAAGCGGAAGCCATCGCCCGCAACCTCATCGAGATGGCGAAGCTGGAAGTGCCTGTCGTGGCCGTGGTCATCGGTGAAGGCGGCTCCGGCGGCGCGCTGGCCCTGGGTGTGGCGGACCGTGTGCTCATGATGGAGAACGCCGTCTACTCCGTCATCACGCCCGAAGGCTGCGCCTCGATCCTCTGGAAGGATGCGGCTCAGGCGCCCAAGGCGGCCGAGGCCCTCAAGCTCACGGCGCCACGCCTCAAGGAGCTGGGCATCATCGACGGCATCGTGCCCGAGCCTCTGGGCGGCGCGCACACGGATTGGGACGCCGCTGCCGTCGCGCTCAAGGAGGCCGTGGCCGAGGCCTTCGGCGAACTGAACGGGCTCGGCGCCGAGGAACTCGTGGAGCAGCGCTACCAGAAGTTCGCCCGCATGGGCTCGGTGGGCTGATGCCGCCGATGGATTGGCGCCTCCGCAGGGAGCCGCCGCCGGGCCTGTCCCCTTGGAGCAG
>DASRXV010000047.1:0-6122 GCA_035687325.1 Holophagaceae bacterium | reverse complement strand
GGGATTCGAGGCCGTGGTCGGCACGCTCGCCGTGGAGAAGCCCCGCGAACTGGCGGGCCTTCCGCCCTCGCGTGTCATCGTCGCGCTCGATCTCCGCGGCCGTCGCGTCATGACCCGCGGTTGGGTGGCGGAGAGCGTGTGCGAAAGCACGGATGTCTTCGAAAGCCTCCTCACCTTCGGCTTCCGCCGCGCGCTCGTGACAGACATCGACCGGGATGGAACCCTGGCGGGCCCTGGGCTTGAAGCCGCGGCCTGGGTGGCATCTGAAGGCTTCGAGGTCCAGGCCAGCGGCGGCCTGAAGGACCTCGCGGATCTCGGTTCGCTCGCGGCCATCCCTGGTGTCAATGGCGCCATCAGCGGCAAGGCCTTGCTGGATGGCCGCCTCGATCTCGCGGATGCCGCCGTCCGCGCCGCGCTCGCGGGAGGCCGCTGATGCCCGCCCGTCGCATCATCCCCTGTCTCGATGTGAAAGATGGCCGCGTCGTGAAGGGCATCCGCTTCGAGGGCCTGCGCGACATGGGCGATCCCGCGGAACTGGCCGCCCGCTATGACGCCGAGGGGGCCGACGAATTGGTCTTCCTCGACATCAGCGCCAGCGCCGAGCGCCGCTCGACCCAGGCCGCTTGGGTGCGCGCCGTGGCGGAGCGCCTTTCCATCCCCTTCTGTGTGGGCGGCGGCGTGGGCTCCGTCGAGGACGCGCGCCTCCTGCTCCGCGCCGGGGCCGACAAGGTGGCAGTCAACACCGCGGCTGTGCGGCGGCCCGGGTTGGTGCGGGAACTCGCGGAGGCCTTCGGCGCCCAATGTGTGGTGGCCGCCGTGGATCTCAAGCGGGATCCGGAACTGGGCTGGCGTGTCTTCGTCCAGGGTGGCAAGGAAGCCGCAGATCTCGCCGCCCGCGACTGGTTGCCGCGGCTCGTGGATCTGGGAGCGGGCGAGTTACTCCTCACGAGCATGGATCGCGATGGCACGGGCGAGGGCTTCGATCTGGACTTGTTGCGGCTCGCGTCGGACCTGGGTGTGCCCCTCATCGCCTCCGGAGGCGCCGGCATCGAGGCGCACTTCCTCGATGCCCTGAAAGCGGGCGCCGATGCCGTGCTCGCCGCCACGCTCTTCCACGAAAACACGCTGCCCATCCCGCGCCTGAAAGCCTTCCTTGCGTCCCACGACCAGGAGATCCGCCCATGCTGAATATCGACGAACTCGAATTCGATCCGCAGGGTCTCATCCCCGCCGTGGTGCAGGATGCCTTCGGCCGCGTGCGCATGGTGGGCTGGATGGACCGCGAAGCCATCCGTGCCACGGAGGACAGGGGCCTTGTCACCTTCTGGTCCCGCTCCCGCAAGGAACTCTGGACCAAGGGCGAAACCAGCGGCAATCGCCTGAAGCTGGTTTCCATGCGCGCCGATTGCGATGGCGACACCCTGCTCGCCACCGTCGAGCCCGAAGGCCCCACCTGCCACACGGGCGCCCGCACCTGTTTCGGCGAGGACGCCGAAGGCCTGTCCTGGCTGGGGGACCTCGAAGACCTGCTCCGCGCGAGGAAAGCCACAGCCTCGCTGGAGGGAAGCTACACGGAAAAACTCTTCGCCCGGGGCCTGGACCGCATCGCGAAGAAGGTCGTCGAGGAGGCTGGGGAAGCCGTCATCGCCGCGAAGAACGAGGACTGCGACGAGTTCCTCGGCGAAGCCGCGGACCTGCTCTTCCACTTGGACGCGTTGCTGGTGGCGCGCGGCGTCTCCCTCACGGAAGTGGCCGCCGTGCTGAGAAAGCGCCACTGGGCGCGGAAGGAGGCGCGCTGATGGCGATCAGGACACCGCACTTCCCCGACCTCCTCTTCGACGCGGCCTCGCGGCTGCGGATGTGGGAATCCGCGCTCCTGCGCCTCCTGGCGGACTGCGGCTACAAAGAGCTGCGCCCCAGCCTCGTCATGCGCGAGCCCATGGCTCAGAGCGCCATGCGCCTTTTCGATCAGGATGAACTGGTGGGCCTGCGCTGGGACTTCACGGAGGCGCTGGCCCGCCTGCTGGCTTCGCGCTTCGCCGAGCCGCCGCCCCGCATCGCCTACGCGGGCGCCGTCTTCCGCCGATCCGCAGCCTCCTGGGAAGCGGTGGAGCGCTGGGAGGTGGGTTGTGAGTGCATCCAGGCTTCCGGCGGAGATGCCGCCGAAGCGGACCTCGACCTCGCCCGGATGCTCATGGCCGTTCCCGCGGCCGTGGGCCTCAAGCGCAGCCTGTTGCACCTGGGCGACGCGGCGCTCTGGCGCCGCCCGCTGGAGGCGGAGGCCGTTCCCGCGCCTCTCGCCGCGGCCGCCACCCGCGCTCTGCACCAGCGGGCGCCCCACCGCGTGCGCGAGGCGCTGGAGGACCACCCTTCCTCCACGCGCATCGCGGATCACGCCGCGTTTCTGGCCTCCGAACCGGATGGGCTCTCGGGCCTGGATGCGCTTGAATCCAGTCCCTTCGCGGCCCTCCTGGCCCCGGACATCGAGCGTCTCATTGCGCGTTTCCAGACACTCCAGGCGCTCATGCCGCCAGGAGTTGATCTGCGCCTGGACCTCGCCGATGTGGCGGATCTGGACTTCTACACGGGCCCCACACTCCGGCTCTGGGCCGCGGGCGCCACGGCGAGCCTCGCCGCGGGCGGGCGCTACGACCTTCTCTACCCGGAACTGGGCAAGCCCTGGCAAGCCGCAGGCTTCTGCGTGCGGCTCTCCGCGCTGCTGGAGCTCCGCGACAGCCGGCCGGAACTCTTCGAGGCGACACCATGACAGTCCTCATCGCGCTTCCCAAGGGCCGCCTGGGTGACGAGACCCTGGCTCGCCTTGCGGGCACGCCCTTCGCGCCTGATCCCGCTGCCCTGAAAGGCCGGGTCCTCCACATCCCCACGGCCACGCCCGGCGTGGAAGCCCTCCTGCTCAAGGGCGCGGACTTGCCGCGCTATGTGGCGGGCGGCGTGGCGGCGCTGGGCGTCGTGGGCTCCGACACGCTCGACGAACTGGACGCGGACCTCTTGGAACTGTCGGATCTTGGCTTCGGCGCCTGCCGCCTCTCGCTCTGCGCGAAGGCAGATGTTTCGCTCGACGACCTGCGGACGAAAGCTCACCTGCGCATCGCCACCAAGTTCCCCAAAGCCACCGCCCGCTGGCTTGAGCGGGAAGAGCTGGCCGCGGAGCTGCTGCCCCTCCAGAGCAGCGTGGAGCTGGCGCCGCTGCTGGGATTGGCGGACGCCATCGTGGATCTCGTCCAGACCGGCGGCACGCTCAAGGCCCATGGCTTGGCGGAGCTGGCGGTGTTGGCCCGCACCTCCGCGCGGCTCGTGGCGGGCCGCGGCGCCTACCTTGGCGATCCCGCGAGGCTGGGTCCGCTGGCCCGGGACCTCACCACGGTCCTGAGGGCGTAGAATGGAGCCATGAGCATGGACGCCCTGAACGCCCTTCCCGATGACGCCCGCCTCTGGCTGCTGGTCCTGGATCCCGCGCCGGACGCCGAGGCTCTGGCCCAACTCACCGAGACCATGGACGCCCTCGTGTCCGAGTGGCGGCATAAGGGTGTGCAGTACGCAGGCGCCTGGACGCTGCTGGAAGGCCGCATTCTCGCCTTGGCCGAGCCCACCATGACCACCGCCCCCAGTGGCTGCGCCATCGACGGCATGATGCGGAAGGTGGGCCGCCTCACGGCCGGGTTGAACCTCTCGATGGTGGATCCCGCCACCACGGTGCTCGTGCGCCTGCACGACGGCCTCCGCGCCATCCCCAAGGCGGATCTCGAAGCGCGCCTGGGCGACGGCACCCTCGACGCCGCCACGCCTGTGCTGGACCCCTCTCTCTTCGTCCTGGGCGATCTCAAGGCCGGCAAGCTCGAGAAGCCCCTGGCCCGCACCTGGATCGCCCGCAAGCACAAGGTCGCGACAGGCGTCTGAAACGAAAAGGCCCGCGTGAGCGGGCCTTCAACGAATCTGGGACGGTCTAGAAAAGCGGGTCGCCCGGCTTGCGCTTCCAGGACTCGGCGCGCTTGGTGCCTTCCTTCTCCTTGGGCTTCGCGTCCTTGGCCGCGGCCAAGGTCTGCATGAGCGAACCGCTCAGGGCGGAGGCCACGGAGTGGGTAGCGGCGCGGCTGGCCAGCTGGATGGGAGAGGGAGCGGCTTCCGCCTCGGCGGCGGCTTCCTTCTTGTCGCCCTTCACGGCCAGCGCCTTCAGGCGGCGCTCGTGCCAGGCCTTCCGTTTCGGATCCACGGCTCGGCGGAGACCGGTGGTGGAAACCTTCTTCAGGACTGCCTTGCGGCGCTCACGATCCTCACGAACGGAGGAATCAGGCTTCGAGGCATCTTCAAGGATCTTCGCGAGGTTTGCGAGGCTACCAAATCCGGCCATGGACGAGTTCTGCTCCCTAGGGGGTTATCCCCAACGGATTAGTCTAATGGAGTAGGCCTTGGAACCGAAGCGAAATGGCGTGACCGGCCTCACAATAAAGACATGCCGCCCCGCCCCGCCGTTCCCGCCCTGATCGCAACCGCGTCGTTGCTGGCGTTCCTAGGTTGCGGGCGGAAAGCCGTCCCGCCTCCGCCGGACCCCTCCCGCATCCCCGATATCACCTCCTGGCAACAAGTGGGCGGCCTCCGTCCCAGCTTCGCTGGCCCCCACCGCGGATCCTGGCAGCGGACCTGGCTCGATGCGGAGGCTTCCCAAGCGCTGGAGGCCAACGCCTTCCAACCCTGGCCGGATGGCACCCAGCTCGTGAAGGAGGCCCTGAGCCAGGACGGGCGGCGCCTGGGCTGGTTCTGGATGAGCAAGGAGAACCAACAATGGGTGTGGGGCCAGGCGGGCGTGGATGGCCGCGTCACCTGGCGCCAGGCGGGTCTCGAGAACAGCTGCGCCGCCTGCCATCTGAAGAACGCGCCGCAGTTCGATGGCGCCTTCGCGCCTGTGTGGGTGGGCAAGGGGCGCCTTCACATCGGCGCCGGGTCTTCGCAATGAACAAGCTCCGGGAGCGCCTCGACGCCCTGCGCGCCCGCTACGACACCGGCACCGCCCTGGCGCTGGATCCCATCACTGTTCCGCTGCGCTTCGCCGATCCCGCGGACCGCGAAGTGGCCGCCTGGCTGGCGGCGAGCCTCGCCTACGGCCGCGTGGCGCCCATGCTTCGTGCCATCGATGGGGCGCTGCAGCCCCTTGGCCCCCATCCCGCCGCCTTCCTCCGGGAGAAGGATGAAAAGGCGCTTCGGGTCTCGCTGGGCAAGGCCCTGAAGGCATGGCGCTGGCGCTTCCACACAGGCGAGGATGTCGTCCACTGGCTCCTGGCCTGGAAGAAGCTGGATGCGGAAGGCGGCCTCGAATCCCATTTCCTGCCGGGCGAAGGCGAGGACGCGGATGCAGCCTTGTCGCGCCTCATGCAGCGGCTGCGAGTGGCATTGCCTCATACCTACGGTCTCCGCTTCAGCCTGCCGGATCCGGCGGAGGGCTCGGCCTGCAAGCGCATGCGCATGTTCCTGCGCTGGATGGCCCGGGAAGGTTGGCCTGATCTGGGACTCTGGAAGCGCTACCCCAAAGCGGCCCTCGTCATCCCCGTGGACACCCATGTGGCCCGCATCGCGCGCTTCGTGCGTCTCTCCACCCGCGCCACGCCCGATGGCCGAATGGCGCAAGAGATCACTGCCGCGCTGCGCCGTTGCGATCCGGAGGATCCCCTGAAGTACGACTTCGCCCTCTCCCACCTGGGCATCCTTGGGGACTGCCCGGGCCTGCGACGGAAGGCCACCTGCGAACCCTGCCCGCTTTACCTCGCCTGTCGCGCGGGGCGGTAGAATGCAGACACCCTTCCGGTCCTTTCCTGAGGTTTCTTGAGCGACGCGACCCTGAGTTCCATCTTCTGTCCCGCCACCCTGGGTTGGCCGTTGCCCGACTGCGGGCCGGAGGGACCTTCGGCGGAAGAGCAGCGGGCGGTGCTCTCGGCGCTGAAACAGACGCGCATCGACTGGACCGTGATGGGCCGCCACTTGGCCTTCGATGGCGAGTGCTACCTGCGCCGCCGCCTCTTCCTGAACCGCTCCTGGGAAATCCTCATGCTCTGCTGGCTGCCCGGCCAGGAGACGGCCATCCACGACCACGGCGATTCCTGGGGCTCCAC
>DASRXV010000046.1:0-33552 GCA_035687325.1 Holophagaceae bacterium | reverse complement strand
CGGCGGCCAGCTCTGCACCGCCGGTTCCATCATCGTCCGCCAGCGCGGCACCCGCTTCCATCCCGGCGTCAATGTCGGCATGGGCAAGGACCACACGATCTTCGCGCTCGTGGAAGGCAAGGTCCGCTTCCAGGACAAGGGCCAGCACGGCCGCTTCATCCACGTGGATCCCGTCGAGGCTTGAACGGCCTCTTCGATAACTCAAGCGCGCAGTCTCGACTGAGCTGCGCGCTTTTTCTTGGCTCCGGTCCCGTGTCTCAGAGCGGCGGCTGGTAGCCGCCAGCCGGTAGCCATGTTCCTTGACCACCTCCAGCTCGAAGTCTCCGCCGGCAAGGGCGGACAGGGTGCCACGGCCTTCCACCGGGACAAGACCACCATCGCGGGCGGTCCCGTGGGCGGGGATGGCGGCGCGGGCGGCTCCGTCTTCATCCAGGCCTCGGACGCGCTGAACACGCTCAACTCCTTCCGCAACCAGCGCAAGTTCGACGCGGGCAACGGCGAACAGGGCGGCGGCGGCCTCAAGAAGGGCCGTGACGGCGCGGATGTGGTCATCGAGGTGCCCCTGGGCACTCTCATCCGCGACGCGGAGAGCGGCGAGGCCCTGGCCGAGCTGATGGCCCACGGCGACAAGGTGTGCGTCGCCCGCGGCGGCCGCGGCGGCCTGGGCAACTGGCACTTCAAGAGCCCCACGAACCGCACGCCCCGCCATCACCAGCCCGGCGAGCCGGGCGAGGCGCGGATCCTGGATCTCGAGCTGAAGCTCATCGCCGATGTGGGCCTCGCGGGCTTCCCCAACGCGGGCAAGAGCACGCTCGTGAGCCGCGTCTCGGCGGCGAAACCCAAGATCGCGGACTACCCCTTCACCACCCTGGAGCCGCAGCTGGGCGTCGTGGCCATGGACCGCTTCGGCGGCGACTTCCTGGACACCTGGGTCATCGCCGACATCCCCGGCCTCATCGAGGGCGCGGCGGGCGGCGCTGGGCTCGGCATCCAGTTCCTCCGCCATGTGGAGCGCACGCGCATGCTGCTCCATCTCGTGGATCTCGCCGACCCCATGCAGGACCCCGTGGAGGCCATCCGCGTCATCGAGGGCGAGCTGGCGGCGTTCAGCCCTGTGCTGGCGACGAAACCCCGATGGCTCGTGGCCACGAAGCTGGACGCCATCCAGGACGAGGACCGCCGCGCCGCCTTCGAGCGGCTCTGCAAGGAACGCGATCTCAAGCCCTGGTTCATCAGCGCCGCCACGGGCGAGGGGTTGAAGGAGCTGGCCTTCGCTGTCACCGCTGCGCTGAAAGAGATGCCGAAGTGAGACGGGCCGGCTTGCTCGGCGGCGCCTTCAACCCGCCGCACGAAGCCCACCTCAAGCTCGCGCGGCTCGCGCTGGAGCATCTGGACCTCGACGAGCTGCGCTTCATCCCCACGGCCCGCTCGCCCCACAAGCCCACGCCCGGCGATATCACGGACGCCCAGCGCCTCGCCCTCCTCATGGCGGCGCTGGAAGGCCTCGATTCTCGCGTCCGCATCGAGCGCCTGGAGCTGGAGCGCGGCGGCACCAGCTACACGGCCGACACACTGGAGACGCTTTCGACGCGCGAGCCTGATACCGCCTGGATCCTCGTCCTCGGCAGCGACCAGCTCTCCGGTTTGCCTCGCTGGCGGCGGGCGGAGGCCGTCTTCCGCCTCGCCTCCCTCGCCGTGGCGGAACGGCCCGGCATGCCCATGGATCTTCCCGGCGATCTGCCGCTCCGCCTCGCCCCGCATTGGAGCGGCGCGCCCGGCGAGCTGGTGCGCCTGCCCTCCACGGAGCTGGACCTGGCCTCGTCTTCACTGCGGGATGACCTGCGTCACAACCGCGCCACCGAAGGCCTTCCCGCGTCCGTGGCCCGGATCATCGGGGCCGAAAACCTTTACCAGTGACCGCCCGCTTTCGCTACACTCCAACCCGCCCGGAGCTTGCATGACCCTGAACACCCGGCTCGCGACCGTCGTCGAAGCCGCCCGATCCAAGAAGGCCCTCCATATCCGTCTCGTGGATGTGAAGGACATCGCCAGCTTCACGGACACCTTCGCCTTCATGGGCGGCACCAGCGACCGCCAGAACCGCGCCATCGCGGACGCCGTGGAGGACCAGCTGCGGCTGGCCGGCGAGCGCCTCATCTCCATGGAAGGCGCGCAGAACGGGCAATGGATCCTGCTGGATTACGGCGATCTCGTCGTCCATGTGATGGATGAGGAGACCCGGCACCATTACAACCTCGAGGCGCTCTGGAAAGAGGGCCGCGAACTCGAGCTGCCGCCGGAGACACATCCGGCCGGGCAGTTCTAGCCTCTTCCACCAGCGCACGAGGAGCGCACGATGACCGACTCCCGCAACCCCTTCGAAGCCATGCAGGCCCGCCTGCGCGTCGCCGCCCAGCTCTACGGGCTGGAGGACGCGCTGTTCAAGGTCTTCATGGCCCCCAGCCGCTCCATGGTGGTGAGCCTGCCCGTGATGATGGACGACGGCCGCTGGGAGGTCTTCACCGGCTACCGCGTGCAGCACAATGTGGCGCGCGGCCCTGCGAAGGGCGGCATCCGCTACCACCCCGGCGTCACCTTAGACGAGGTGAAGGCGCTGTCGGCCTGGATGACCTGGAAGTGCGCCGTGGTGGATGTGCCCTTCGGCGGCGGCAAGGGCGGCATCATCTGCGACCCCGCGAAGATGAGCGCCGGCGAGCTGGAACGCCTCACCCGCCGCTACATCGCCGAGATCATGGACATCATCGGCCCCGACCGCGATGTGCCCGCGCCGGACGCCGGCACCAACGCGCAGACCATGGCCTGGGTGCTGGACACCTACTCCATGCATGTGCGGCACACCGAGAACGCCGTTGTGACGGGCAAGCCCCTGGGCATCGGCGGCTCCCTGGGCCGCACGGAGGCCACGGGCCGCGGCGTGCTCATCGTGGCGCGGGAGGCCATGCAGCGCCTGGGTAAACCCCTCGCCGGCGCGACCGTGGCCGTGCAGGGCTTCGGCAATGTGGGTTCGCAGTCCGCCCGCCTGCTCCATGAGGCCGGCGCCCGCGTCGTGGCCGTCAGCGATGTGAACGGCGCCATCAAGAACGAGCGCGGCCTGGACATCCACGCCCTCATGAAGCATGTGGCCGAGACCAAGAGCGTCGCGGGCTTCAAGGGCGGCGAGGCCATGGACCTGGCCGAGCTGCTGCTCATGCCCGTGGACATCCTCGTGCCCGCCGCGCTGGAGAACCAGATCACGGAGGAGAACGCGCCGAAGATCCGCGCCAAGGTCATCGTGGAGGGCGCCAACGGTCCCACCACGCCGGACGCCGATCCGATCCTGCTGGACAACGGCGTCCTCGTGGTGCCCGACATCCTGGCCAACGCCGGGGGCGTGACCGTGAGCTACTTCGAGTGGGTGCAGAACCGCCAGGGCTTCTACTGGCGCGAGCGGGAAGTGAACGAGCGCCTCGTGGAGTACATGACCCACGCCTTCGGCGCCGTCTTCGCCGCCACCGACAAGTACAAGACCAACCCCCGTATCGGCGCCTACATCCTCGCCCTCGACAAGGTCAGCCAGGCCATGCACTACCGAGGCTTCTACGCGTGATCCAACACGCGTGGAAGGCTTCACGGCGCGCCTGGAGCCGCAGCGCCGTCCTTCCCCAGCCTGATCCGAGCCGGTTGCACCGCTTCAAGCGGCAGCTCAGATGGTCCGTCACCGCCGCCATGCGCCAAGCCGCGGCGGCGGCGTGGTTCGATTGGCTGGACCAGCCGGCCATGAAGCCCTACCTGATGGCGGAGCCCCGGCTGGCCTTCCGCCCTCTGGGCGCCTACATGTCCCTCCGTTGGAACTGGGAGCGCCGGGCCAAGGTGGTCCGCGACACCTACGCCTTCATCCACGCCCAAGGCGGTCCGCTCCATGAGGCCATGGCCCGGCCCGAAGGGGCCATGCTGCTCCGCGTCCCGCTGGCCAAGGAGCTCACCGCGGAGGTGTGGATGAAACCGGACATGCAGTTCCGGAAGGAGGGGGAGGTCTCCGTCTTCTTCACGCTTTCCGGGATCGATCTCGCCATCAGCTCCTTCGCGCTGGCCTTCGAGCGGAACGAAGATGGATGGGCCTGCTATGTGGGCGCGGTCCAGGGCCGCAAGGGCGGGGGCGAGGAGGCCATCAAGCTGGCCACCAAGGCCATGCATGGGCTCCGCCCCAAGCAGTTCATGGTCTTCCTGGCCCAGGAGATCGCGCGGTCCCTGCGCGTGAAGGCCCTCTACGGTGTGGGCAATCGCATCCATGTCTTCCGCGCGGGCCAGAACAAGATCATCAGGACGAAGCGCGAGATCAGCTTCGACTATGACGAGCTGTGGACCGAGGCCGGCGGCGAGCCCGCTGAGGAAGGGTGGTTCCTGGTGCCGTCCAAGCCCAGGCGGCGCGGGTTGGACGAGGTGAAGCCCAACAAGCGGTCCATGTACGCCAAGCGCTACGCCATGCTGGACGGGATCTCCAAACAGGTTCGCACCGTCCTCACGCCCTTCCCCAGAAGCTGAAGGCCCGGGCTGGACCTTCCAAGGAAGCAGGGCATGATTGTTGAAGAATAGGATCACATGCCTCGAGCCCCCCGCATCCCAGTCCTCTGGGCCCTTCTTCCATGCATGGCAGGCTCACCCCTGCGAGGCCAGTCGCCCATCGGGACGATCATCTCGGAGCAGTCCCGGACGGCCTTCTCCGTCCAGGGCGCGGGCGCGAGGGCCACGGGGCTCGGCGGCGCCTTCATCGCGGTCGCGGACGACGCCACGGCCGTCTCCTTCAACCCCGCCGGTCTGGCGCAACTGCTCAAGCCCGAGGTGAGCTTCGTCGGGCGGGGCCTCAAGCGCGATATCGCCTACACGGATGTGGCCACCATCGCCGGGACACGCACCCAGCTGGCGAGCGACTCCCTCATCTCCACCACCCGCTTCGATCCCCTCCTCGTCTCCGGGACGGTGCCCCTGCGCCTGAACGGCCGCACGCTCGCGCTCCAGCTCTCGGCCCAGCGCTTCCTCCCTCTTGGCGAGAGCGATGACCGGGACCTGGTCGAGACGCCGGCCTCTGGTGGAAGCAGCAGCGAGCTGGAGCAATCCATCCACCAGCGCGGCCAGATCGACCTCTACTCCTTCGCCATCGCGTATGAAGCGTCCGAGCGGATCCTGCTGGGCCTATCCGCGAACGCCTGGCGCGGCGCCTGGGACCTCGATTCCCATAGCTCCAAAACGACCGGGGGGAGCACCTCCTTCGTGGACTTCCGCCAGTCCAACCGGCTCGATGGCATGAACTACAACCTGGGGCTCATCTGGCGGTGGCCCACCTGGAGCCTCGGGCTCGTGCGCCGCACCGGCTTCCACGGGGACTACACCTTCGGCACCGACACTCTGATCAGCAAGGGCGGCGCTCCGGTATCCCGGAACGCGCCTGATATCACGGTGGGCCTCCACTGGCCCGCCACCACCGGCATCGGCTTCGCCTACCGTCCGGCGGAGCGCTGGCTCGTCACCGCGGACCTCACGCACACCACCTGGAGCGACGCCCGCTACATGACCACCCAGCGGAACCTCAACGGGTTGAATTTCTTCGATCTCGACAAGGGCACCCGCACCCCCAACGCCACGGACTTCCACCTCGGGACGGAGCACCTCTTCGTCACCCGGGGCGGAAAGGTGGTGTCGCTCCGGGGCGGCGTGAGCCGCGAACCCCAGCCGGTCGTGGACGCGGTCACGAGCGAGCAGCGCGTGATCTACAGCGCCTCGCTGGGCGCGGGGATCAAGTTCGGCCGGTACAGCTTCGACGCGGCCTACCGGTACGGCTGGAGCAAGCGGTCCGCCTCCCAGTTCCTGGATGTGGACCAGATCCTCTCCCGCATCCCGCCGACCTCGCTGGGCACCGAGCGCGTCCGGGAGCAGCGGCTCGTATTCGACTGCATCATCCAGTTCGACCGCGAGCCGGTCCAGAAACTCCTCCACCACCTCTTTGTGGGGGATTGATGCGCCGCCTGGCCTTCCTGCTGGCCCTGCCCCTGCTCGCCCAGAGCCAATCCACCTTCTATGCCGCGTTCGAAGACGGCCAGGAGCTGGAGGCCAAGGGGGATTGGCGTGGCGCGCTCGCGGCCTATCAGCGGGCTGCGGCCCTGCGACCTTCGCCATCCTCGCAAGTCATCACCTACGGGAACAACCTGCTGAAGGACTACTACCCCTATGTGCGCATGGCCCGGTGCCACCTGGAGCTTGGAGAGCTTGAAGCGGCGGAAGCCCAGCTGGCGCGCGCCCAGGCCATGCGGGAACCGGAGAAGGATCGCGAGAACCTGGGGCGCCGGTTGAAGGAGCTGCAGGCCGCGCGCGCTCTGCGACTGCCCCCGCCAGCGTCCACCCTGCCGCAGGTGGCGCAGATGCCGGAGATCCCGGCCGCGCAGCCTTTACCGGCTCCAGCCGCGGATTCCGACCCCCTAACCCGCTCAAACCCGCCGTCATCCGCCCCGCGATCCGTCCATCCCGAGCCTCACGAAGCCCCGCACTCCAAGGCAGCCGACGGATCTGAGCCGCCTCCGACTATACCGGGGCCTATCCAATCCGCGTCAGCGCCTGCCCCAGTCCGCGCCCCGGATTCGAACACATGGTGGCCCTGGCTCCTGCTCTTGCTCCTGCCTCTGGCCGCCCTGTTCTGGCGCCGCCGCCCGGCCGCCCCGAACGAGTTCAGCGAGCCGGAGCAGGTGGGGCCTTACCGCATCGAGCGCCTGCTGGGGCGGGGCGGCTTCGCCAGCACCTACCTGGCCCGGCACGAGACCACCCAGAAGCCCGTCGCGCTGAAACGGCTTCACCCCTACCGGCTTGAAGATCCTGAATTCCTGGGCCGGTTCCACCAGGAGGCGCGCCTCGGCGCGCGGCTGAACCACCCGAACCTCGTGGCCCTCGTGGATCCGGGGCCCTCCGCCGGACAGCCCTGGATCGCCATGGATTATGTGGAAGGCGAAAACCTCGACCAGCGGCTGAAGGCCGAAGGCCGCCTTCCATTGCCGGAGGTTCTCCGCATCGCTCGCGAGCTCGCAGCCGGCCTCTCCTACGCCCACGACATGGGCGTGGTGCACCGGGACTTGAAGCCCGCGAACATCATGCTCGCCGCCGGGGGCGCCAAGATCATGGACTTCGGCATCGCGCGCGTGCTGGACGCGGAGACGCTCACCACCACCTACGCGTTCCTCGGGACGCCTCGCTACGCCGCCCCTGAAGCCCAGATGAAGACGGCGGTGGGTCCCGCCTCCGACTGGTACGCCTTCGGCATCATCCTGTTCGAGATGCTCGCGGGGACTCCGCCCTTCAAGGGCGAGACCCCCTTCGAGATCCTGGAGCACCATCGCAGCCAAGCCCTTCCGGACCTCCGCCCCTTGCGCCCTGACGCGCCCGAGCCGCTCGTCGCGCTCGTGGGAACCCTCTGCGCCAAAGCGCCCGAGGCTCGTCCCAGAAGCGGGGAAATTCTCACGCGGCTGGCGGAGCTGGATTTCTAGGTCACCACCTGCGGCCCAAAGACATTCGGCTCCACCTAGAAGATGTGCTCCGGATTCCTGAACGCTTTGAACTCCAGGGCATTCCCTGACGGATCCAGCAGGAACATCGTGCGCTGCTCGGCGGGCTGACCTTCGTAGCGGAGGCGGGGCGCGATGACGAAGGTGGTGCCTGCATCCATCAAACGCTTCGCAAGTGCATCGAAAGCATCCCGATCAAGGATGGCGCCGAAGTGGGGCATGGGGACCTGGATGCCGTCCACCTCGCCACGCGTGGTGGACACGGCGGGTTCGCCCAGGTGCAGCGAAATCTGGTGGCCGAAGAAATCGAAATCCACCCAAGCCGGCGCGCTGCGGCCTTCGCGGCAGCTGAGGAGATCACCATAGAAGTGCCGCGCGGCAGCGATGTCGCGCACGAGGAAGGCGTGGTGGAACAGCGCGGTCATGAAGAAAGCATGTCACCACAGAGATCACGGAGGGCACGGAGAAAACGGGAAGGGCATTTGCTTTCCTCCGCTAACCTCCCCTCCTCCGTGGACTCCGCGTAAGTGGTTTTCAACTCAGATCAGAACACCCTTAGCAACGCCACATACCCGTTCACGCCCTTCACGCCGGGGACATCGCTCTGGAGGCCGACGCCGAGATCCAGTTGGACGGCGGTGAAGATCCAGAAACCGGGCAGCGTGCCCTTCAGCCCGAGGCCCGTGAAGCTGTAGGTGAGGCCGTTGTCCAGGGCGCGGGCCTGGGCGCGCACGAGGTCGAGCCCGGCTCGAAAGGCGGCGGTGGGCGGCAGGTCGAGGCCGATACGTTCGGAGACGAGGCGGTCCGCTGTGAGCGCGTTGGCGCGGATGCCGGGCACGCCGGTCCTGCCGAAGCCGCCGCCCACGGGGATGGCGTTGAAGCGGTCGAAAGACGAGCCAGTGTCCAGCGCCACGCTGCCACTGAACCAGAGGCTGGGCGTCAACTCGCGCGTGTAGGCGAGGCTGCCGCCCCAGCGTTTGAAGGCGCCGCCATCGGGCACCGTATGCGGATCCAGCGCCGTGCCCCACACGCCCTCGGGCCGCTGGCCCCGTCCCTCGTAGCTCTTGGCGGTGAAGCCCCGGAAGATCCATGAGGCCGTGAGCGTGCCCGCCGTCGTCCACCCGCTGGGCGGCGCCTGGAAGCCGGGCGTGGCGTAGCGGTCATCGCGCGGCGCGCCATAGGCGTTGTAGAGAAAGTCACCAGCCAGCTCCAGGCGGAAGCCGAGCCCCATGTCGCGACCCAGGGACAACCCCGCGGCGCCGAAGCGGTGGCCCACAGCATCGTGATCCGCCAGTTGCCCGTTCTGCACGGGCCGCTCATCCACCTTCAGCAGCAGGATGGTGCCCGAGGCTGAGAGGTCGAAGCCCACTGGCAGGCGCGGCACGGCGAGGCTGGCGGTGTTGAAGACGCCCGCCACGATGGCGTTGGCCTGGATGCCCTTGTTGAAGGCGTTGAAGTCGAAGAAAGCCAGGCCGCCCAGCGGGGCGACCGCGGGCGAGAGGCCCGGGTCCACGAGGATGATGGCGGCGATGGCGCGGCCCAGACTGCGGGGCTTCGCCTCCACCTTGCGATCGCCGCGGCCATCGGGCACGAGGTAGCGGACACCGTCCTTCGTCTGTGCGAGCATGGCGGCCTTGGAGGCGCGAGCCGCTGCGAGATCGGCATCAAAGGAAGGCGGATCCGCTTGCAGGCGCGTGAGGGACAACCGCCGCTGCACGGGGAAGACGCCCTGAGGCCCCAGCCAGCGCTCGAAGGTGCGCACCTCCACAGGACGCCAAAGGCCTGGCGCAGGCTCGCCGTAGGTCAGGGTCTCGCGCTCATCCTTCACGGTGCCAGGCAGGCCGCTGCGCTCACGGGTCTCCTCGATCACGCGGCCCGTGGCCTCGTCCACCACCAGCTCGCCGCGGTAGAGGAGCGGATCGGCGTCCACGGGCGCGTAACGCAGGCGGCGCCTGCCCAGTCCCGCCTCGCCACCATCTTCATAGCGGTAGCGTTCCGCCAGCGACAGGCTCACGGGCAGGGACAGCGAGGCCTTGGGCTCCACCGTGGGCAGCAGGACGCCTTCGGGGATCTTGGCCTTCACGCCGTTGAAGCGCACTTCCTGCTGCACCAGTTCGGGATCCTTCCCCGCCTGTTCGAAACGGCGGAAGACGAAGCCCAGCGAGGCGTCGCCGCCCACCTGCTGCATGCGCAGATCCACGGAGAAATCCGCCTCCACGGACCGCGCGGCGGCCAGGGAGCGGAGCTGCGCCGCGCGCATCTTCGCCAGCAGGACGCCCGTATCGTAGGCCGCTGCAGTGGCGACCTCCACGCGGGCGCCGCTCGTGTCCACGGACGCGGGGATCCACGCGCCGTTCTCGAAACGCCAATGCTGCCGCTTGCCATCCACTGTGATGCGGAGATCACCGATGCCGCCCGCGATCTCAGGGGAGTCCGCGGGGAGCTTGGCCGCGAGCAGCGCCGCCGCGCCACCGGCGGGGACGACAAGGCGGGCGCCGTCGCCCAGCAGCGCAGAAGCCAACGCGCCGGGATCGAAAGGCAGCCAGAGCGTCCAGGTGCGGCCAGGAAAACGGCTCTGAGCCGCCGTGAGTTTGTCGCGCCAGGTGGCGGGGTCTGGGCCAAGCTCAGCGCCCGTGAGCGCCCCGCCATCCACGGCGCCCCAGGCGGTCTCCGACAGGATGGGTGGCGCAGCGGGCCGATCCGCGATGAAGAGCCGCTGGTCCAGATTCTGGGCGCGCAAGGCCTGGGAGGCAGCCAGTAGCAGCGATTCCATTGGCCCTGCGTCCGGCAGGATGATCCGCACCGTAGGGGCGGCGCCGAGGGGCGCGATGAGGGGCGCCCAAGCCTTCCGGGCCGCGTCCACCTGGGCCGCGTCGCGGTTGTCCGCGGGCACGAGCGCGCCGGTGTCGACAACTTTGAGGTCGAGCATCGCGGGCTCCGGCGTCGCCACCTGGATCAGAGGGGCCTGGGCGAGACAGGCCGGGGCTGCGAGCAGGAACAGGGAGGAGATTGGACGCATGGCTCTAGTATCCTGGAATCTCCATGCGATTCACGGTCAAGCTCACCTCTCCCACCGGCGAAGTCCTGCTCAAGGACTTCGAGGCGCCCAGCGCTACGGACGCCCGCGCCCGGGTGCTGGCGGAGGGCGGCTTCCCGCTGGAGATCAACCGCACCGATTCCGCGTTCCGCAGCACGGCCACCATCAAGGCCGAATCGCTCATCGTCTTCAACCAGGAGCTGCTGGCCCTGCTCAAGGCGGGCATCCCCCTCCTGCAGGCGCTGGAGCTGCTGCTGGGCCACGGCAAGGACGCGCTGCTGCGGCGCTCACTGGAGGCTGCCGTCGTGCATGTGCGCGAAGGCATGGCCTTCTCGGAAGCGCTGGAGCAGGCGGGCGGCTTCCCGCCCGTCTACCGCAGCAACATCGTGGCGGGCGAGCGCAGCGGCACCCTGCCGGAGGTGATCCAGCGCTGGCTGGCCTTCCAGCAATTCGCCCAGAGCAGCCGCCGCCGCATCATGGAGGCCATGTTCTACCCGGCCTTCCTCACCATCGTGCTGGGGATCGCGCTGGGCGTGATCTTCAATGTGGTGCTGCCCCGCTTCGCGGAATTCTATTCCGGCGGCGGCGTGGAGATGCCCGCCCTCACCAAGGCCCTGCTGACCGTGGGCACCGTGTTCCGCGCCACCTGGTGGCTCCAGATCATCCTCGCCATCGGTGTCATCTTCACGGTCCGTTGGATGATGCGGGCCGAGGCCGGACGCCGCGCGGGCGAGCGCATCCTCCTCGCCATCCCCAAACTGGGCACGCTCTACCGCATGTACCACTCCTCGGTCTTCTGCCGCACGCTGGGCGTGCTGCTGAACGGCGGCCTCCCGGCCGTGCAGGCCCTCGAAGTCGTGCAGAGGACGACGCCTTCCGAGCGCATGAAGACGCGCCTCATCACTGTCACCGAATCCGTGCGCGCCGGTTCCAGCCTCCATCTCGCGCTGGAGCAGGCGAAGCTCATTGACCCGCTGGCGGTGGAGATGGTGCGCGTGGGCGAGCAGAGCAGCGCCCTGCCAGACATGCTGGACCATGTGGCCACCTTCTTCGACCAGGAGGTCGAGAAGGCCACTACTGTCGTCACAAGCCTCATCGGACCCATCCTCATCCTGGCCATGGGCGTCATCGTGTTGATCCTGCTGCTCGCGGTCTACATCCCGCTCTTCAACGCCGGGAACGCGGTGAGCTGAGGCTTTGTTCGTTTGGTGATGCGCTGAGCTTCCCACCAGGAATTGCGCGAGGATCGGATGGAACCTTCATGGCGTCGTTCTTATGGTGAATAGCATTGAACCGTTCCAGGTCGCCGTCCCGGAGCACACGCTCGCGGATCTGAAGACACGGATCCGGAACACGCGCTGGCCTGATCACGCGCCAGATGCGCCCTGGTCACAGGGCGCAGACATCGGGTGGCTGCAGGACCTGATGCGCTATTGGGCCGAGGAATTCGACTGGCGCGCGCAGGAGCAACAGCTCGCCGGTCTCCCTCAGTTCCGGATAGAGATCGATGGGGTCCGCATCCACTTCGTGCACGCCCGTGCCCGGGGCGGCCGTGGCATTCCATTGATACTGACTCATGGCTGGCCAAGCGCGTTTGTCGAGTACTTGCCTCTCGTGCCGCTCCTCACCGATCCAGGGCGTCACGGCATCGACGGCCCGGCATTCGACCTCGTCATCCCATCCCTCCCAGGCTACGGCTTTTCAGACCGTCCGAGACGGACGGGCGTGAACTACCGTTATGTCTCGTCTCTGTGGCACCGGCTCATGACGGCACTGGAATATGAGCATTTTGGAGCCGGCGGCGGCGACTTCGGCGCCGGCGTGGCCACGCTGATGGCCCTCGACAAGCCCGACGCCCTCATCGGACTCCACCTGACCAACCTGGAGCTGGCTCCGTATCTTGGTTCCGGCTCCCGGCCACTGTCCCCGGCCGAGGAAGCCTACATCGCGACGGCCGATCAATGGTTGCAGTCGGAAGGGGGCTACAAGGCCATCCAGTCGACCAAGCCGCAAACACTCGGGTATGCCCTGAACGACTCTCCGGCCGGGCTGGCCGCCTGGATCGGTGAGAAATGGCGCTCATGGAGCGACTCCCATGGAGACCTCGAGGGCCACATCCCCCGCGACTTCTTGCTGACTCTGCTGACTCTTTATTGGGTCACTGGCAGCATCACAAGCTCGATGCGCGACTATTTCGATAACCGGTGGCACGGCATCACGCTTGGGCCGGATGATGTCGTCCGTGTCCCCACTGGCATCGCCAACTTCTCCTCCCAGCACGCTTTCGAAGGCGATCCGCCCCGCGAGTGGGCCGAGCGTCTGTATAACATCCAGCGCTGGACACCGATGACTCGCGGCGGGCATTTTGCCCCACGAGAGGATCCTGTCGCGCTTGCGAAAGATATTGCCGCCTTCTTCGCAAGCCTGGCGCCTGGCAAGCGCAGGTGACTGCGGCCTAACCACCGCATGAAGCGTGATCGCCTCGGCCGTCGGGTGGGTAGCGCAACACCCGGAGCAGCATCATCGATCCGCTGGCCGTGGAGATGGTGCGCGCGGGCGAGCAGAGCAGCGCCCTGCCCGACATGCTGGACCATGTGGCCACCTTCTTCGACCAGGAGGTCGAGAAGGCCACTGCTGTCGTCACAAGCCTCATCGGCCCCATCCTCATCCTCGCCATGGGCGTCATCGTGCTGATCCTGCTGCTGGCCGTCTACATCCCGCTCTTCAACGCCAGGAATGCCGTGAGTTGAGGGGCGAGGGGTGAGAGTCGAGGTCTGAGGGCCTGCCTCGAACCTCGCCACCTCACACCTTCACCGGTACTTCTTCTTCAGCCACTTCTGCGGATCCTCCGGCTTCGCGAGATGCCGGATCTCGAATCCGAGGCGGGGGCCTTCCACTGTGTCGCCCACTTCGCCGACGGTCTCGCCCGCGCGCAGGATCTGGCCCTTGGACACCTGCAGGGACTGGAGGTGGGTGTAGAGGCTGTACCAGCCGTCGCCGTGGTCCAGGATCACCATGGGGCCGTAGCTCTGGTAGGCCTCGGCGAAGACCACCTTGCCATCCGCCACGGCGCGCACGGTGGCGCCGAGTCGCGCGGAGACGAGGACGCCCGTCTGCACGATCTTCGTGTGGAATTTCGGATGGAGGTGCTCGCCATAGCTTTCGGCGAGGCCGCCTTCCACCGGCAGTGGCAGTTCGCCGCGTAGCGACTCGAAGCGGGTCGCGGGCAGGAAGGCGTCGGGCCGCCTCTTCCCGAGCAGGTTGTTCAGGAGCCGCTCCAGCTGGATGGCCTCCTCCTGCATTTCCGCCTGGGCCTGCTTCTGCGACTGCTCATCCTCCGCCAGGTGGTCCAGCGCGGCCTGCAGGCGATCCTCCTGCACCTGCAAGGCCGCCTGGTACTGGTGGAGCTGCTGCTGCTGCGCTTCGAGCTTGCCCAGCAGCGCCCTCATGGCTTCCGCTTTCTGGCCCAGCTCCGTCTGGAGGGCGCGGATGCGGTCGATGCGCTTGCGCTCCTGGAGGCGCCACCAGGCCAGCATGCGACCCCGGTCCAAGTACTGGCGGAAGTCCTCGAAGCTGCTGAGGAACCCGATCTCGCCCCAGGGGCCCTCGGCCTGCATCCAGCGCACCTGCTTCCGCAGCTCGAGGCGCAGCTGCTCCAGCTCCGCCTGGATGGCCACCTGCTGCCTGGCCAGCTCATCGGCCTGGGCCTGGGTATCGTCCCGTTGCAGCCGCGCGCTTTCCGTCTGCGCGCGCACGCGGTCGCGCTGGAGCTGGATGCCCTGCAAGTCCACCATGACGCCCTTGCGGCGCTGGCCCAAATCCTTGAGTTGCTGATCCATCTGGGCGAGGCGCGCGTTCACCACCTCAAGGCGCCGCCGCAGCGCCGCCGGATCGTCGGCCTGCCTCGCCAGGAGCGAGGCCGCCGCGAGACCCAGGAGGATTTTTTTCAAACCTTCGCCTTCTTGGCAGAAGGCCGCTTCGCGCCACTCTTCGGATCGGGAAAGAGGACGAGGAAGCCAAGGAGCAGCGGGCCGCCGATGGAGAGCAGCAGGCCGCCGGTGGAGAAGGGGTCCGTGGGCAGCTGGCCTGAGGGCAGCAGCTTGTGGAGCGTGGCGATGGCGCCCGACTGCCCGGCGCTGAGGCCCAGATCCTGGCCGAAGTCCGCGAAGTACTGGAGGCGCGAGCCCACTTCACGCAGCAGCAGCGCCAGTAGCAGCCCGAGGCCCGGGTTCGAGCGCAGCAGCCGCATGAGGATCATGGACCAGAGCAGCAGTTGCAGCCCCAACAGCAGTGCGAGGCCATCCGCCTTGAGCAGCTCGCCCGGGAACATGTGCCCCGTGAGCCGCCAGGTCGCGGCCCAGACAGGCAGCAGCATCACCTGGCTGAGGAAGAGGCCGTGGAGGAACGCGAAGAAGACGCCGCCCGTGAGACCCAGGTAGCGTTCGCTCCGCGCGCCAGCGCCCGCCATGGGCGCCAGCGGCGCGAAACTGCCCAGCAGGACCACCAGCGGCACGCAGGCGTAGATCAGGGCGCGAAGGTTGCCCGTCACATAGCTCTCCAGCGTGTCCATGCCAAGCGGCACCGGTGTGCCCATCACCACCAGCGAGGAGCCACTGTCGCCCGCCTGGCCCTTCACGGCCATGAAGACGAGGCCAGCCAGGAAGAGAAAGGCCAGCGTCCAGCCGATGCGCAACTTCGAGCTTCCGAAACGGTCCATGGTGAGGCTCCTAGGAATTGGGATTCAAAAACGGAGGCCGAGGATGCGCGTGATGGTGGCGGCGGCCTCGTCGAGCTTCGCGGGATCCGCGACCGCGATGAAGACGGTGTCCTCTCCCGCGACGGTGCCCGCGATCAGGTCCACGGGCGCGCGCTCGTCCAGCGCGTAAGCCGTCGCGGGCGCGAAGCCCGGCGCGGTCTTGAGCACGAGGAGGTTGGGCGGGGCGCGGCGGATCTCCACCTCACCCAGATCGCCGCTGGAGGGTTCCACGCGCTGGTAGCGGCCCTCATGCTTGCGCACGCCCAGCTTCTTCAGGTGCCGCGACAGCGTGGGCTGGGTGAGGGCATGGCCCTGGCCCGCGAGCAGGGCCTGGAGATGGGCCTGGTCGATGATCTCCCGGGTCTCCAGGAGCTGGAGGATGAGCTCGTCAGTTCGCATATGCAGTTCATATGCAGGGTACCCCACCTGGAGGGCACAGAAAAATGGCTTGCATGACGCATCGCTGTATGAATATTATTCATATTCGCGCTGGATTATGCGTTTCCATGCGCCTCTATGCACGGACTTCGCATGAACCCCGTCCCGGCCCTCCTCCCCACCTACGCGCCCTTCCCCTTCACCCTCGCTCGGGGAGAAGGGGACCGGGTCTTCGATGACCAGGGCGGCGCCTGGCTGGATTTCTATGGCGGCCACTGCGTCAGCGGCACGGGGCACGGACATCCGGTGGTGGTGGAGGCCATCGCGGCGCAGGCGAAGGCCCTGGCCTTCTACTCCGCGGCGGGCGATCTCGCCATCCGGCGCGAGGCCGCCACGCGGCTCACCGCCTTCGCGGGACTCGACTCCGTCTTCTTCTGCAACAGCGGCGCGGAGGCGAACGAGCACGCGCTGAAAGTCGCGCTCCAGCTCACGGGCCGGAAGAAGCTGCTCGCCTTCGATGGCGCCTTCCACGGGCGGACTCTGCTGGCGCTCTCCGCCACGGACGAGCCCGCGCTGAAGGCGCCGCTGGAGAGCCTGCTGGCACCCGTCACGCGCCTGCCTTTCGGCGACAAGGCCGCGCTGGATGCGGTGGATCTCTCGGACATCGCCGCCGTGATCGTGGAACCCATCCAGAGCATGGCGGGTGTGAGAACCGCGGAGACCTCCTGGTTCCATTCCTTGAGATCCAAGTGCGATGCCAGCGGCGCCCTGCTCATCTTCGATGAAGTCCAGACCGGCATGGGCCGCCTGGGCGCGCCCTTCGCGTCGCAGGTGCTCGGCGTGAAGCCGGACCTGCTCACCTCGGCCAAGGCCCTCGCCAGCGGCGTGCCCATGGGCGCTCTGCTCATGACGGCGGACATCGCGCGCGCCCTGAAGCCCGGCGACCTCGGCTCCACCTTCGGCGGTGGGCCCCTGGCCTGCGCGGCGCTCCTGGCCACGCTGAAGGTGATCGCGGATGAAGCGCTGATGGCTCGTGCGCTCGAAGCCGAGTCCTTCCTCCGGAACCAGCTGCAAGGCACAGCCGTCCGGGCCGTGCGGGGCAAGGGCCTGCTGCTGGGCCTGGAGACGGCAGATGCCACCGCGCTGAAGGCCCATCTCTTCCAGCGGCACATCCTCACGGGCGGCTCCAAGGATCCTTCCGTCCTCCGGCTCATGCCGCCCCTCACGATCACGGACGCTTCGCTCACCGCGCTGGTGGAGGCCGTCCACGCTTACCGGACGGAGGCCGCATGACGCGCCACATCACCCATCTCAGGGATCTCGGCCCTGAGGGCGTGGCTCGTGTCCTCGCCCAGGCCGTGGCCTGGAAGGAGGCACCACCGGGGAAGATCTTCGCGGACAAGCTCCTCGCCATGGTCTTCTTCAATCCTTCCTTGAGGACCCGCGCCAGTTTCGAGGCGGCCATGCTGCGCCACGGCGGCAACGCCATCGTCCTGGAAGTGGGCAACGGCACCTGGAAGCTGGAGGATCGCGACGGCGTCGTCATGGACGGCGACCGCGCGGAGCATGTGAAGGAGGCCGTGCCCGTGCTGGCCCGCTACGCGGACGCGCTGGCCGTGCGGACCTTCTCGGGCGGCGTGTCGGACGCCGAGGACGAGCTGGATCCTGTCATCGCCGCCTTCCGTGCCCACAGTCCCGTCCCCGTCATCTCCATGGAGAGCGCCCGTGAGCATCCCTGCCAGGGCCTCGCGGACCTGCTCACGGTGCAGAAGGCCTTCGGCACCACGAAGGTGCCTGTGACGCTCACCTGGGCGCCGCACATGAAGCCCCTGCCCAAGGCCGTGCCGAACTCCTTCCTCCTCACTGCCGCCGCCTGCGGCGCGGACATCACGGTCGCTCACCCCGAAGGCTACGAGCTGACGCCCGAGGTGCGGGCCGAGGCCGAAGCCTACGCGAAGGCCACGGGCGGAAGCGTGCGGTTCACGCACAACCAGGGCGAGGCGCTGAAGGGCGCGAAGGCCGTCTGCGCCAAGGCGTGGGGCCCCGCGACCGGCGCCGCCGATTCAGGGACAGCGGCCTCGATGTCCTCGCTCGGACCCTGGATGCCCACGGCCGCGCACATGCATGCGGCAGCCAAGGACGCCGTATTTCTCCACTGCCTGCCCGTGCGCCGCAACCTCGAAGTCCACGACAGCGTGCTTGACGGCCCCTGGAGCCGCGTCACGGATGAAGCCGAGAACCGTTTCCATGTTCAGCGGGCCTTGCTCGCGTCGATGTTCTGAAGAGGAACCCATGCCCCTCGCCCACGATCCCTACGAATTGCTCCACTCCACCGCGGCCTATGTGCGGCGGTTCCGCAACCGCACCTTCGTCCTCAAGGTGGGCGGAGCCCTGCTGGAGGACCGCGCCGCGTCGAAGGCGCTTTGCCGGCAGATCTCGCTGCTCTGGAGCTTCTCCATCCGCGTGGTGCTGGTGCACGGCGGCGGACCCGCCCTTGACGCCCTCTGCGCGAAGCTCTCGCTGCCCGTGGAGAAGGTGGGTGGCCGCCGCGTGACGAGCCCCGCCGTTCTGGAAGCGGCCCAGATGGTGCTCGCGGGCACGGAACACACGCGCCTCCTGGCCGATCTCCGCGCTTGCGGCGTGCCCGCCGTGGGCCTCTCCGGCATTGACGCCGGGCTGCTCCGCGCCACGAAACGGCCGCCCGTCGCCACGGCCTCAGGGCCCGTGGACTTCGGCCTCGTGGGCGATGTGGAGTCCGTGGACCCCGCCGTCATCGAGCGGCTGCTGGAAGGGGGCTTCTTGCCCGTGGTGGCGCCGCTGTCGGGTGATGACGAGGGCCAGGTCTTCAACACCAACGCCGACACCGTGGCCGCGGAACTGGCCATAGCTCTGGGCGCGGAGAAGCTCGTCTTCCTCCTGGATGCGCCCGGCGTGCTGCGCGAAGCGACGAAGCCCGAGACGCTCATCCCCCACCTCACGGTCGCCGAACTCGACGCGTTGGAAGCCGCGGGCGCGCTGCAGGGCGGCATGGCGCCCAAAGCGGCCTCCATCCGCCGGGCGCTGAAGGGAGGCGTGCCCGCGGCCCATCTCGTGGGCGGCCGCTCGGCAGAAGCGCTGCTCACGGAGATCTTCACGAACGAAGGCAGCGGAACGATGGTCGAAGCGGGGGGCGCATCATGAACGCCGCCTCCCTGCTCGAAAAGCTCGTCTCCACGCCCAGCGTGTCGAAGGAAGAAGGCGCCCTCGCGGACTTCCTTCAAGACCTTCTGGCTTCCCATGGCGCCGAGGTCCATCGCAGCGGCCACAACCTCTGGTTCGAGGTGGGCGCCAAATCCGGAAATGGCGCGCCGCGGCTGCTGCTGAACACGCACCTCGACACCGTGCCCCCCTGCGCCGGATGGCAGGGCGATCCCTTCGCGCCCCAATGGCGCAACGGCCGCCTCCACGGCCTGGGCGCCAACGACGCCAAGGGCTGCCTCGCGGCCATGACACTCACGGCGATCCAGCTTCTGGAGCGGAAGCCCGCGCAGGGCACAGCCGTCTTCGCCTTCACGGCCGAAGAGGAGATCGGCGGGAAGGGCATCGCCACCATCCTCGATCAGCTGGGGACGCAGGATGGTGCCATCGTGGGCGAGCCCACGGGGCTCCAAGTCTGCGTGGCCCAACGGGGCATGCTCGTGCTGCGCTGCACGGCGAAGGGCGACGCCGCCCACGCGGCGCATGCTCACGCCCTCGGCGCCGCGAACGCCATCCACCGCGCCGCGCGGGACATCGCGAAGCTCGACGCCTTGCGCTTCGAGCCCCATCCTCTGCTGGGCGAGACTCGGGCGCAGGTGACGGTAATCCAGGGCGGCAAGGCGCGGAACCAGGTGCCGGACGCCTGCGAATTCTTCGTGGATCTCCGCACCACGCCCAACCTCGATCACGAGGCGCTGGCGGCTTCCATCGCCAAGGATCTGGAAAGCGACACGGCCATCCACTCCGGTCGCTATCTGCCCAAGGCCACGGATCCCGCGCACCCCCTGGTGCGGGCAGCGCTCGCAGCCACGGGGCGCAAGGGCCCCGTGGGCAGCGCCACCACCTCGGACTGGGCCTATCTCGGCGACATTCCGGCCGTGAAGATCGGCCCCGGCGACACGCACCGCAGCCATCGCGCGGACGAGTACCTCACCCTCGCCGAACTGGAAGCGGGCATCGCCTTCTACAGCGCTCTCGTGCCGGCCTTCCTCAAGGAGGCAGTGCATGTCTGAGACGCTGTGGGCCAAGGGTGAATCCGTGGATGCCCTCGTCCACCGCTTCACGGTGGGTGAGGATCCCATCACGGACCTCGCGCTGTTGCCCTTCGACTGCCTGGCCAGTGCCGCTCACGCGCAGTCCCTGGCCGCCTCGGACATGCTTTCGGCGGAGGACACCGCGGCGCTCGTGGCGGAACTGGGCAAGCTCAGGGCCGCGTCGGATCGGGGCGAGCTGGGGATCCCGCCCGCGTTGGAGGATGGCCATACCCTCCTGGAGGCCAAGCTCACGGAGGCGCTAGGAGACATCGGCGCGCGCATCCACCTGGGCCGAAGCCGCAATGAACAGGTGGCGCTGGCGCTGCGGCTCTGGATGCGCTCCGCGCTGGTGGAGCTCGGCGAAAGCGCGGCCGCCCTCGCGGATGCGCTGCTCGGTTTCGCCGCCAAGCACGGCGACGCGCCATTGCCGGGGCTCACCCATCTTCGGCGGGCCATGCCCAGCAGTTTCGGCCTTTGGGCCGAGGCCTACGCGGAAGCGCTGCTGGAAGAGCTGGAAGCCCTGAGATCCGTGGACGCGCGGTTCGACCGCAGCCCAGCCCATTCCGCCGCCGGATTCGGAACGCCGCTCCCTTTCGATCACGCCGCGGCCGCCCGGCGGCTGGGCTTCTCGCGGACGCAGCGCAATCCGCTTGATGTCCAGAACGCCCGGGGCCGTCATGAGGGCGCCCTGTTGGCCTGGCTGTCCAGCCTCAGCCTCACGCTGGAGAAGCTGGCCTGGGATGGCTGCCTCTATGGCGCCGAAGGCTTCGCCTTCCTCAAGCTGCCCGCGGCCTTCACCACCGGCTCCAGCCTCATGCCCCAGAAGCGCAATCCCGACGCGCTGGAGCTGGCGCGGAGCCGGGCCCGCGAGATCCGGGGCCTCGCCGCCACGGTCGAACGCATTGGCAGCGGCCTGCCCTCCAGCTACCACCGGGATTTCCAACTCCTCAAGAAGCCGATGATGGACGCGGTGCACATCGCGCTCGATGTGATGGCCCTGCTCACTCATCTCGTGGAGGGGCTCGAACCCGATCTCGCCGCTGCGCAGGCCGCGTGCACGGATGAGCTCTACGCGGCCAACGAAGCCTTCCGGCTCGCGGCGGAGGGCACCCCGTTCCGCCACGCCTATCGCGCCGTGGCCGCGCAGCTTGCCGATGGTTCCTTCGCGCCGGACCATGCCGCCGCTGGCGCGCCACCCGTGGCGCCGCTCCTGTCCGCCGCGCGCGCAGAGCTGGCCGCGACCCTCGCCTGGCTCGACGCCCGCCGCCATGCCATGAGCGCCATCACTGCTTCGATCTTCCAGGAGACGCCATGACAACCCAGACAAAAGGACACGCTCTCCTCGCCTTCTCCGGCGGCCTCGACACCACCTTCTGCGCCCTCTGGCTCCAGGCCGAAGGCTGGAAGGTCTCCACCCTCACCGTGGACACGGGCGGCTTCGACGCCGCGGAGCTGGCGCGCATCGAGGCGCTGGCGGCTTCGCTCAGCGCCGACCACCGCAGGGTGGACGCGAAAGCGCGGCTCTTCGACGGCACCCTGCGCTTCCTCCTCTTCGGCAATGTGCTGCGGGGACAGACCTACCCGCTCTCCGTCAGCGCGGAGCGGGTCTGCCAGGCGCAGATCGTGGCCGAAACCGCGAAGGCGCTCGGCGTCAGCGCCGTCGCCCACGGCTCCACGGGCGCGGGGAACGACCAAGTGCGCTTCGACGTGGCCTTCCGCGCCCTCGCGCCGGAGCTGGAGATTCTCGCGCCCGTCCGGAGCCTGGGCTGGAGCCGCGCGCAGGAGGTGGCCTTCCTCGCGGAGCGCGGCATCGAAGTGCCCGCGAAGACGAGTGTCTATTCCGTCAACGAAGGCCTCTGGGGCGCCTCCGTGGGCGGCCGGGAGACGCTGAACAGCTGGGACGCGCTGCCCGAAGCTGCCTACCCAGGCGGCGCCGTGGACGCGCCGCCGGCCATGACGGTCACGCTCGCCTTCGAGCGTGGTGTCCCAACGGCGCTGGATGGCCAGGCGATGACCCCCGTCGCGCTCATCGAAACCCTCAACACCCTGGGCCGCGCCTATGGCATCGGCCGGGGCGTCCATCTCGGCGACACCATCCTCGGCATCAAGGGCCGCGTGGGTTTCGAGGCCCCGGCGGCGCACCTGCTCATCCTGGCCCACAGGGAACTGGAGAAGCTCGTGCTGTCCGGTCCGCAGCTTTTCTGGAAGGAGCAGCTAGGCCAGCTCTACGGCGCGCTGCTGCATGAAGGCAAGGCCTTCGATCCGCTCGTGAAGGATCTCGAGGCCTTCCTGGAATCCAGCCAGGCGCGCGTGACGGGCGAGGTCCGGATGAAGCTCTATCCGAGAGTGGCCGCGGTGGAGGGGGTGCGTTCGCCCCGCTCGCTCATGGACCCCAAGGTCGCCAGCTATGGCGAAGAAAACAGGCTCTGGACCGGTTCCGAAGCCGCGGCCTTCGGCAAGGTCTTCGGCGTCTCGCAACTGCTGTCCGCCAAGGCCGGAGTGCCGTCATGAGAATCCATGTGGACAAGATCGCGTCCGTCACCCGCAACCTCAAGCTCGGCAAGCGGCTCACGCTCGCGGCGGATATCCAGGCCGTGGAGGGCGCCGTCATCGCCGCGCGGGTGAAGGGCGAGAAGCGCACCTACAACCAGCTGGAGGATCCCCACGGCCGCATGAGCACGCTGCACGATGGCGACCTCATCGTGGGCGCGCTGGGCCGCAGGCGGGCGCTGCAAGGTTATGAAGGTTCCGTGCCGGAGCGCGTGGCGCCGGGCGACACGCTGCACCTCCTCAATCTCGGCGGCGTCATCGGCCTCTGCAGCTCCCACCATCCGGAACTGGGCCCGCCCTTCGAGCTGGAAGTGCTGGGCCAGGTGCTCACTTTCCCGGATTTCCAAAGCCGCAAAGGGAAACCCGCCACGCTCGCCGCGCCGGTGCTATCGGAGAAAGCCGCTGCCGCCTTCCCGCCCACGATCTTCGTGGCGGGCACCTGCATGAACGCGGGCAAGACCGCCGCCGCCTGCGTCATCGTCCGCGCCCTCACCCGCGCGGGCCTGAGAGTGGGCGCCTGCAAGCTCACAGGCGTCTCGCTCATGCGCGATGTGCTGGCCATGAAGGACCATGGCGCGACCATCGGGCTCGACTTCACGGACGCGGGCCTGCCCAGCACCGGCCCCGAGTCCGCGCTGCCCGCGGCCCGGAGCATCCTCCAGGCGCTTGGCGCCCACGGGGTGGATGTGGTCGTGGCGGAGACGGGCGACGGCATCCTCGGCGAATACGGCGTCCAGCAGATCCTGGCGGACGCCGACCTGATGCAGTCCTCCGCTGCCTTCGTGCTCTGCGCCAACGACCCCGTGGGCGTGGCGGGCGGCCTTGAACACCTCAAGGCGGACTATGGCATCACCGTGGATCTCGTGGCGGGCCCCGCCACGGACAACGGCGTGGGCGTGCGCTTCGTGGAGAGTCTTGGCACCGCCGCGGCCAACGCCCGGCGCGACCCCGCCGCCCTGGGCGCCTCGGTCCTCGCCCTCGTCCAGGCGCGGATGGCGGTGACGGCATGAGCTTCGATGCGTTGATTCTCGGCGCCTCCGGCTACGGCGGCGGCGAACTGCTGCGCTGGCTCATCCAGCATCCACAGCTTCATGGCCTCAAGGGCACCGCGCATTCGCACGCGGAGAAGCCCTTCCACGCCGTGCACCCGAATCTGCGGGGCCTGCTGGAGGGCGCTTTCGACGCGGAGCCCGATTGGGGATGGCTCGCGGGCTCGGAGCAGCCCGTGCTCTTCAGCGCTCTTCCCCACGGCGAGCTGGCGGCGCGGCTGCCGGAATATGAGCGCACTTGGGCGAAGCTCGGCCTTTCTGCGCGGCTCACCGTCATCGACCTCTCCGCCGACTTCCGCTGGAAGGAAGGCTGGGTCTACGGTCTCAGCGAGTGGAAGTCTGAACGGATGAGCGGCGCGCGGCGCATCGCCAATCCCGGCTGCTTCGCCACAGCCCTGCAACTGGCCCTGCTGCCCTTCTCGGATCTGAAACCAGACTTCGCCGCCGTCACGGCCATCACCGGGTCCAGCGGCAGCGGCGCCCATCCTTCTGAGACCACCCACCACCCCGCACGCGCCAACGATTTCCGCGCCTACAAGCCCCTCTCGCACCAGCACGAGGCCGAGGTGATGGCCACGCTGGCGGCCGAAGGCTGGACGCCGGAGCTGGCCTTCACACCTCACTCCGCGCCCCTCGTGCGCGGCATCTTCGCCACAGCCCAGCTGCGGCTGAAGACGCCGCTGGACGAGGCCGCGCTGCAGGCACGCATCGGGGCCGCGTTGCCCGGCCCCTTCGTGCGGCTCGTGGAGGGCTCGCCCCGGGTGGCGGCGGTGGCGGGCTCGCCTTTCGCCGACATCGGTTTCGCAGCGAAGGGCCCCTGGCTCAGCGTCATGGTCGCGCTGGACAACCTCGGCAAGGGTATGGCCACTCAAGGAATCCAGAACCTGAATCTGGCGCTGGGCTGCTCGCCCATGGCGGGATTGCGATCCGCGGGAGCATGGCCGGGCTGATCCCGATAAACTGGTCGTTCCGCTTGGAGCCCCCATGAATCCCAGCCTGCTCACCAAGGAAGCCCTTGCCGCCTTCGCCGCCGAACAGCGGGGGGCCTTTGAAGCGGAGCTGAAGAAGCTGGTGGAGATCCCCAGCGTGAGCGCCGATCCCGCGCGGGCGGGCGATGTGCGCCGCTGCGCGGAGGCCGCCAAGGACCTCTTCGAGCGCCACGGGGGCAAGGCCGAGATCCTGGAGACGGAAGGCAACCCGCTCATTCACGGCTGGTTCGGCGAGGACGCGAGCCTGCCCACCATCACCGTCTACAACCACATGGATGTGCAGCCTGCCAACGAGCCCGAGTGGACGGCGGAACCCTTCGTCTTCACCAATGACAACGGCACCTACCGCGGCCGCGGCAGCACGGACGACAAGGGCCCGGCTGTCACGGCCTTCTTCGGCGCCCTCGCGGCCCGCAAGGCCGGCGTGCCGTTGAACCTCCACTTCCTCTGGGAGCTGGAGGAGGAGATCGGCTCGCCCAATTTCGAAGGCGGCCTGGAAGCGCACAAGGCGCGTCTCAAGACCGACGCCATCGTCGTGAGCGACACGGTCTGGATCACCCGCGGCAAGCCCAGCACCCCGGCGGGCCTGCGCGGCCTCAAGGGCTTCCGCCTCACGCTGGAGACGGCGGACCACGACCTGCACAGCGGCGTGGTGGGCGGCGCGGCCCGCAACCCGCTCTCGGAGCTCATCCAGCTCGTGAGCGAGATGATGGACGGCGACACCGGCGAGGTGAAGATCCCCGGCTTCTACGATGAGGTCGTCCCGCCCAGCGCTGCGGAGCTGGAGAGCTGGAAGAACAGCGGCTTCACTGTGGCCCAGTTCAAGAAGGACCACATGATCAAGGGTCTCCGCACGGAGGACCCGCTGGAGCTGCTCACCCGCGTGTGGGGCAAGCCCACGATGGAAGTCCACGGCGTGGTGGGCGGCTACACGGGCCCCGGCATCAAGAGCGCCGTGCCCGCGCGGGCGGAAGTGAAGGTCAGCTGCCGCCTCGTGCCCGACCAGGAAGAGCACAAGACCATGGAACGCATCCGCGCCTTCGTGCGGAAGCAGAACCCGGATGTGGAAGTCCACGAGGAGCACGGCCTCGCCCCCTTCAAGGGCCATGTGACGGGCCCCTACGCCGAGGCCATCAAGGACGCCTACCAGTTCGCCTTCGGCGCCTCCTGCTCTTTCACCCGCGAGGGCGGTTCCATCGGCGCCGTGAAGACCATGGAGGACCAGCTGGGCTGCGAGGTCTACTTCCTGGGCCTCAGCCTCCCCGAGCACGGCTACCACGCGCCGAACGAGAACTACGATTGGGAGCAGGCCAGCGGCGGCATCGTGGCCTTCGCGCGGTATTTCCAGACCGTGAGCGGCATCAAGCGCTGAGCGTGATCCTCGAAAGAAAAGAAGGGGGCCTCGTGGCCCCCTTCTCATTGGATCCGATCAAGTCTTAGAAGGTGTAGCTCAGGCCCAGCGTGAAGCCGGAAAGGCCGAAACCGGAAGTGGAGGGAAGGCCGAGGTTGGTGTAGAGGTTCTGGGACTTGGCGGCCTCGGAACCGTAGTTCTTGACCTCGTAGCCCAGGTAGCCGTTGAAGGTCTTCACGAAGTTCATGTTGAAGCGGAGGTAGGCCTCCGTCTGGAGCAGGGACTGGCGCTTGTCAGCGCTCACGAAAACGATGGACCCGCCACCACCGGTCAGGCTCTGATAAGTGTAATCGTCGGTGCTATTGGTGTTGTTGAGCAGGGCGGCGGTGAAACCGGTGGTCAGCCAGACCTGGTCGTTGAAGTTCATGCGGCCATGGATGCCGGTCGTGAGGCCGAAACCCGTGCCGGTCGCCTTGTTGTGGATGGAGACCTGCGGGGCGCCGGTGTTGTCCGTTCCGATGTTCGTGAACTCATCCGAGATCTTCGAGGAGCGCAGGCCCGCGCTGAAGGCCACGGAGCCCGTGTCGCTCTTCGCGAAAGTGTGCTTCCAGGCCAGGTCGATGATCATGGCCTTCTGCTCCTGGGAGCCGAGGATGCTCCCGTAGCTGCCGCCGAGCAGGATCCCGAAAGCATAGGGATTCACCGTGTTCATGGGCAGCGAGGTCCCGGTGGACTTCTTGGAGGTCAGGAAGGTCAGCGCGTACTCGTCGTCCCCGCGCACCCAGGCCAGGTCGAGGCTCAGGGGAGACTGGGTCGGCTGGTCGTAGGTGTAAGTGTTGAGGACGTTGTTGGGGCTGGTGCCCGTATTGTTGATGCCCAAGGTGGTGGCATCGCCCGTGGTCTTCATGGAGCCGAATTGCACGCCGACGCGGAAACCGTCCTGGGCGAAGGCGGGGAGGGCCAGGCCCATGACGAGGGTAGCGACGAGGATGGACTGCTTCTTCATTAGGTGTTTCTCCAGGTTAAGGCCCCGGGATGGGGCGGATTGAGGGCATAGGCATGCTGGCGTGAAATCTGTGATACATCAAGAAAAATTCGGCATCTTTATTAATGTCAGCCATTTTCTACCTCACATAAGAAACGGACACGAAGGCATCTGCCACCCGTGCCCGTTCCAGGAGTTCCTGCGGTCTAGAAGCGGTAACCCACGCCCACGATGATGCCGTTGAACCCGACCGTGGTGGGTCCGAACACGGGGACACTGTTGTAGCCGTAGACCGTGCCGGAATCGCTGCCCAGCACATTCTGGAAGGACTTCATGCGGTAGCCGACGAAGCCATCGAAGCCCATCACGAAGTTCACATTCAGCTTGATCTCCGAATCCATCTGCACGGAGGTCGCCTTCTGCCCGTTGAGCGTGGCCTGGAGCATAGGCGTGGCCGTGTTTGTGGTGAAGGAGGGGTAGTAGTCCTCCTGGTATTCGAAATCGTTCTTGCCGTTGGTCATGGCCAGCTTGACGCCGCCCGTGAGCCACACGCGCTCCGTGAAGGTGTAGCGGCCGCTGAGGCCCGCCGTGAGGCCAAAGCCCTTGCTCGTGGCATCGATCTGGTCATAGCCCATGTGCTGCATCGGCGTGCTGGTGTCCCACTGGTCCAGGAACATGTGGCGCTCGACCTTGAACTCGCGGAGGCCCAGGGAGAAGGCCAGGCTGCCCTTGTCGTTCTTCACGAAGGTGCGGATCCAAGAGATGTCCAGCGTGTGGGCTTTGATCTCGGAATTGCCGTTGGACATGCCCAGCTGGTTGAGGTAGTCCGCATAGGGGCCGTAATAGGTGTTCGCGGAATCGGCCGTGAACGTCCCGTTGCCCTTGGCCTTGCCCGCCCAGTAGGAGAGGACGAAATCATCGTCCCCATTCTGGATGCCCAGATCCAGCTGGAGGGGCGTCTTGGACTTCATGTCGTAGGTGGCGGGCTCCCCGTTGTAGGCATAGGGAGCGCTGTTGGAGCGGGCGCGGATGGCTAGCTGCTCGCTGGAGCCCGTGTAATCCCCGAACTGGCCGCTGAGGGCCACATGGAACTGGGGTGCCTGCGCCAGGGCGGGCAGGGACAGAGCGAGGGTGAGAAGGGCAAGCTTTTTCATGATTCCTCTTGATTTAGGGTCCAGAAGTGGACCGGGGCGATGGAAGTGAATCTGTTATTTCACTGTACGGAACAAGAATTTGTCAGCATTAATTTTGCAATCATCTTGTATAAAACAAGCATATCCGGTCACCCAGACCTCCCTGGGTTAGCCTCATCACATGCCCGCGCTCGAATTGGATTCCGTCACCAAGGTCTATGGCGACAAGGTCGCCGTGAGGGAGCTGAGCCTCTCGCTGCAGCCGGGGGATTTCCTCGGATTGCTGGGGCGCAACGGCGCCGGAAAATCCACGACACTGAAGATGGTGACGGGGCTCGTGCCGCCCTCCGCCGGGCGCATCCGGGTGCTGGGCTTGGATCCAGACAGCGTGGAAGCCAAACGGCAAGTGGGTGCCATGCCCGAGGACATGGCGCTCCTCGACATGCTCACGGGGCCGCAGTACTTGCGTTTCACGGGCCGCATGCACGGGCTGGAGGACGCGGAGATCGACCGCCGCGCCGCCGAGCTCTTCGACAAGCTGGACCTGAAGCCCGGACCCCGCACGCTCATCGCGGACTACAGCTTCGGCATGAAGAAGAAGGTGAGCCTCTCCGCCGCGCTCCTGCACGGCCCGCGCATCGTGTTCCTGGATGAGCCCTTCGAAGGCATCGACCCCGTCACGAGCCGCACCATCAAGGACATCCTGCTGGGCCTGCAGAAGCGCGGCGTGACGCTTGTGCTCACGAGCCACATCCTGGAAGTGGTGGAGAAGCTCTGCCCCCTCATCGCCATCCTGGACGACGGCAAGCTCAAGGGCTTCGGCCCGCTGGAGGAGTTGAAGAAAGGCGGCGAAAGCCTGGAGCAGCTCTTCGTGGAACTGGTGGGCGGCACCCAGGCGGGAGAGCTGTCGTGGCTATGAGCCCGGTCCGCGCGCTGCTCATCTCGCATTTCCAGGCGGGCTGGAACCGCGCCATCCGCGAGATGGGGCGCAACGGCACGGTGGCACTCGTCATCGTGGCCTGCTGCGCGGGCTTCTTCGCGCTCCTGCCTATCACGGCAGGGCTGGGCTTCACGGGATGGGTGCTGGGCCGCGGCATCCATGAGCCTTGGGCGCCCGCGGCGCTGGGCGCGATCTTCACAGCCACGGCGGTGGGCGGCGGCCTGCTGGGCGGCATCCTCGGCGGCGCGAAGACCTTGGACTGGGAGCGGCTCCGGGCCTTTCCCCTGCGCCGGGGCCAGATCTTCGGCGCGGAGCTGGTGGCGGGTCTGGGCGATCTGCTGACGCTCATGATCGCGCTGGGACTCGTCTCGCTCTCGCTGGGGCTCATCCTCGCCCAGCCTTTCCGCACGCTCTTCACGCTTGCGCTCCTCCTCGCGTCGCTGGTGGTGCTGCTGACCGTGCAGCTGCTGGTGGGCGGCTTGGCGACAGCCCTCCTGCGCCACCTGAAGACCGCGCTCTTCGTGCTGCTGGGCATCGTCTGGATCAGTTCAGTGGCCATGGGCTCCCTAGGGCCGAAGCATCAACCGCGCGAATCACGGAAGGCCGACGCGCAGGTCGAGGTCCTCGACGAGGCGCGCCTACGGGCCTTGGGGGAGCGCATCCGCCTCGCGGCGGAAATCCTGCCGGCCACGCAAAGCGCCCACGGCCTTGGCGATGCCGGGCTGCTCGGAGCCTCGCTCCGCCAGCTTCCGCTCCTCGCCCTGGCCGGGCTGCTGGCCTGGGCGGCGGCGGGGCTGCTCTGGCGTGAATCCGTGCAAGACGGTCGGACACTCACCATCAGCGCCGGCCAGGCGAAGCTGTGGAGCTTCTCGCGGCCCGCCTACGGCCTCGCCCGGCTCCAGTGGCGCACACTCATGGGCAGCATGATCGGCCGCTTCGCCTTCCTCATCCCCATCGTGGCCGTGGTGCTCATCAAGGGGCCCATGGGCCGGGCCAGCGGAACAAGCCTCTGGGCGGTGCCCGGCGCCTTCATCTACCTCGCCTTCGGCGCGGCGCAACTGCTCTTCAACATGTTCGGCCTGGACCAGGGCGCGGTGAAGGGTCTGCTGCTGCTGCCCATCGCGCCCAAGGAGCTGCTCTACGGCAAGAGCCTCGGCTTCGGCATCTTCATGGGCCTCCAGGGCGCGCTGCTGGCGCTGTTGCTGGCCCTCTTCGGCGGGCCCGGGCTCGCGCCGCAGTTGCCCGCGGGGCTCCTCCTCTTCGTGGCCTGCACGCTGGCCATGGGCGCCGTGGGGCTGTGGAGCTCGGTCGCCATGCCGCGCCCGTTGTCGCGCAAGCGCCTCAACAACTCCGGCATGCCCCTGCCCATGATCCTCCTCTCCATGGGCACGAGCATCGGCTGCGCGGCGCTCTTCGGCGGCCTCTTCGCGCTGCTGGCCTGGGCCGCGCCCCGCTGGCTGGTTCCCAGCATGGCCGCGGCGGCAGGGCTCATGCTCCTTGTCTTCCGCGCGGGGCTGGAGATCGGCGCGGTGAATCTCGTCAGGCACCGCGAGCGGCTCGTGGAACGCCTGGGATGAACGCGGACGCGCTCCGGCTTGCCGCGGAGCTGGGCGGGACGAGGCTTTCGGGGCCCGGCGGTCCGCTGGTGCTGGTCGAGCGCATCCGCGCCCACGGCCTGCCCGCGCTGGCCGTGCTGGGCCGGGAGCCGGAGCACTTTCGCGACGCGCTGGATGCGTGGGACAGGAGCGACGCGCCCATCAACCTCGCGGCCATCGTCTCTCTTCCCGGAACGGATCTCGCCGGAGCCCTCGCAGCCCAGCGGCGGCGCATCGGCGCGGTGACGGCGGCTCTCGACGCCTCCCTTCCCTGGCTGGAGAACAAGCCCATGCTCGCGAAGCGGCTGCCAGGGCGCGTCGCGAGAGAGGTCCGACTCGAACCTGCACAACTTGGACCGCTCGAAACGGCGGAACTTAGAGCGTTCCTGGACGGCTGGGATGAAGCGGGGTTCCGCGAGACCTTCATTTCTTCCGCGAGCCTGCTTTGGCCGGACACGGCTCCGCCTGCGCCGGAACGCATCCTCGTGCCGCCCCTGCGTCTGGCCGTGGGCGGCCCGCTCCTGGACGCGCTGCGGGACGCCCTCCGCCGCGCGCTGAACCGGCCCATCCCGCTCCTGCCATTGCCAGAGGACCCTTCGGGCCTCCACGCGCTGCGCCTGCTGTCCGAGCATGTCGCCGCGTTCCGCGGTCCCGCGACCGCCTGGGAACTCGCCCTGCGATCCATTGCCACCCTTCCGGCGCCCCCGCACTTCTGCGCGCGCTGCTAGCCTTTGCAGATGCCCGACCGCATCGGCAAGTTCGAGATCCTCCGCATCCTGGGCCGCGGCGCCATGGGCGAGGTCTACCTCGCCAAGGACACCGTCATCGGCCGCGAGGTGGCGCTCAAGGTGATCCGCCCCGCGCTGGCGGGCCTGGACCCCGGCGGGGAACTGCAGGCCCGCTTCCAGCGCGAGGCGCGCTCGGCCGGCATCCTCAGCCATCCGCACATCGTCACCGTCTACGAGTTCGGCGAGGACGCGGGCCTCTTCTTCCTCGCCATGGAGTATGTGGCGGGCGAGGACTTCAGCGCGCTGCTGGCGGAGAAGGCCCTCACGCCGCCGGAGATCCTGGAGGTGGTGGCACAGATCTGCGAGGGCCTGCAGCTGGCGCACAAGAACGGCATCCTCCATCGCGACATCAAGCCCTCCAATGTGATGGTGACGCGGGAGGACGGCGCGGTGCGCGCCAAGCTCATGGACTTCGGCGTGGCCAAGGCCACGGGCGCGGCCGCGACCCAGACAGGCCAGGTGGTGGGCACCCTCGCCTACATGGCGCCCGAGTACCTGCGCACGGGCGAGGCCGGGCCGCTCACGGACCTCTTTTCCGTGGGGGTGATGCTGCATGAGGCACTGGCGGGCGAACGCCCCTTCGGCGGCTCTACCACTGGCGCCGTGGTCTACGGCATCATCAACGACCCGCCGAGGAAGCTGGAGTTCGGGCACATGGCAGGCCTCAGCCCGGCCATCGAGGCGATCTCCTCTGGGTTGCTCGCGAAGGATCCCGGCCTGCGCTGGCCAGGCAGCGCGGGAGAGTTGGCGAAGTGGCTGCGGGCCGCCAAGGATCCCGCCTGGCGGTTGCCGGATGACGCGGAAGCGACGACCGCGATCTCTAAGAAGAGCCTGAGCGCGTTCGCGGCGGATCCCGCCGCCACCACCGCGGAGCACCGGGCCGTGGACAACGGCACTATCACCGCTGGGCATGCCGCGGCCGGTGGGCACAGGCGGTGGATCCTCCCCGCCGTCCTCGTCTTGGCCGCAGTGGCGGCCACGCTCTTCTTCACCGCGCGCCCCAAAGCCGCCGTTCCGCAGATGGCCGCGCCCACCGCCGCCAACCTTCACCTGAACGATATCTACCTGGACGAGGCCGCCGCCATTGCCGACAAGGGCCATCCGGACGAGGCCATGAAGCTGGCCCAGGCGGTCATCGACGCCACCCCGAGGAACATGGATGTGGATCCGGACGCCTACGGGGTGAAGCTGCTCTGCCTCTACAAGAAGACGGACCTCGTGGCTTTCGGGGAGACGCTGGCGGAGGCCCGCACCCGCGGCTGCGGCGCCAAGGCCCTCCTCACCAACGCGCCCTATAAGGGGATGCTGGAGAAGGACAAGGCGAAGAAGAAGCTGCCGGAGAAACTCCGTGAACAGCTGCTGCGGGGAGAGGACGCCGGTGCCGGCGGGAGCCCGGCTAACGCGTCTTAGAGCGTGTTTCAAAATGCCCGCGTGCCGCGCAAGGGGCGCCGCCCGAGCTAGGCAAGGAAGGCGAGGCGATGTGCAGCTGCACTGCATGAGCTGAGCCTGACGCCGCATGGCGAGAGGCGCCACCCCTTGCCCGGAGGGACGGGGCCAGCCGCGCGCCCTCAGCTGCGTCACACCGCTGGCTCGTATTCCCGATACCAGGCTGCGCGGCCTTCCTTGCTGGGCATGCGCGGCTGACCGCCGTCGTGGCGCACGGGCATTTTGAAACACGCTCTAATGCAGCAACCCGTCCAGCAGGAAGGCCGGAGCGATGAAAAGCGACACTAGGTTCGCCATGAGGCTGGGCTTGTTCTTTTCAAAGCTGCCATGGCCGATGAACTGCGCGATCCAGGCGGCGGCGAAGAGTCCCGCGTGGACGGGCCAGGGCACATGCCGCGCCAGCACCACCATCACGGCGCCGATGGGCACGGCGAGCAGCGCCAGGCGGAGGTCGTGCTGTGCATAGAAGGCCAAGAGCGCGGCGAGAGCCAGCTCGGGCCAGCCGAAGGGCACGCCGAGGATGAGGAGTTTCGGCGGGATGAGCCCCAGCAGCCCCATGACGCTGAAAACGATGAGGGGGATGCAGGCCTGGTGGATGGCGTGGTTCACGGGGTTCCGGTGGTCGCCCGCGTACCAGTCCAGCCACTTCTGCATGCGCTCGCTGCGGCGGAAACCGATGGCCATCTCATCGCCCCTTTCACTCGGCATCGTTGGATACGAGCATCTTCGGCGGCAGGTCC
>DASRXV010000045.1:0-2042 GCA_035687325.1 Holophagaceae bacterium | reverse complement strand
TTTCCGTTGCCACTACTGGCTACGGCAGGAATTGGCACCGTGCGTTTCCGCCGGTTGCCAAGGTTTCACAGGGCCCGTCCCTCCACCTTTCTGGATATCGCGCTATGGAACTGACAAAGATCTCAACGAGCTTCCAGTCTGGCGCGGAGCGGTTCTCTCCGCAAGAGGATTTCAACGGGGATCGAGATCGTCTCCGGGCGACCAGCAGAAACATTGATAGAGGAGCCGGAGAAAGCGCCAAAGAGCCTTCATGTCGCCCGCCGGATCATCCCCGCGGCCACGGGGGCGTTGGTCGTCTCGTCGACAAGGATGAAGGCGCCGCCCGCGCGGTGCGTGTCGTATGGATCGGCGGCCAGGGTGTCACGGCAGACGATGCGCGCGAGCGCCAGGCCGTTGGTCTCAAGCGCGGCATGGGGTTCTCCGCCCGGGGCTTCGAGTCCGGCGATGGGTGCGATCCCTTCCACGCGGGCCTGTGTCTCCGCCGGGCCGAGATGCAGGCCGTAGCGGCGGCGCAGGTCCAGGGGCTGTTCCCCGAACCAGCAGAGCGTGGCGTCGAAGGCGCGCACGAGATCGGGAGCGGAAGCGGGATCCGTGAGCAGGCCGCCCCGCGGTAGGTCCACATCCTCGTGCAGCTGGAGGGCGATGCTCTGGCCCGCCACGGCCGTCTCCAAGGGGACACCGCCCAGCTCGAGGCGCTTCACTCTGGCTTGAAAGCCTGAAGGCCAGGCGGCCACTTCATCCCCCACGCGCACGGCGCCGGATTCCACGCGGCCCAAGTAGCGGCGCTCGCCTTCATGACGCCGCACGAGCTGCACCGGGAAGCGGAAAGGCCCCCCGGAGCGGGCGTCCTCCTGCGCCGTCCGCTCCAGCGCCTCCAGCAGCGTCGGGCCTGTGTACCAATCCAGATGCGATCCGCGCGCCACGACCATATCCCCATGCAACGCGGACACGGGGATGAAGTCCGCGCCCGAGATGCCGAGGGTGGAAGCGAAGGCGCCGAAATCCTCGCGCACGCGCGCGAAGGCATCCCTGGACCAGGCAAGCGCGTCCAGCTTGTTCACGGCCACCACGAGACGGCGCACGCCCAGCAGGTGCGCCAGCGCCGCGTGGCGCCGGGTCTGGGGCAGGATGCCTTTGCGCGCGTCCACGAGAAGAATGGCCAGGTCCGCCGTGGACGCGGCCGTGGCCATGTTGCGCGTGTACTGCGCGTGCCCCGGCGTGTCCGCGAGGATGAAGCGGCGGTTGCCGCTGCCGAAATACCGGTAGGCCACATCGATGGTGATGCCCTGCTCCCTCTCGGACAGCAGGCCGTCCGTGAGCAGCGAGCAGTCCAGCTCGCCGAGCCCGCGCTCGCGACTGGCGCAGCGCGCGGCCTCCAGAGCATCCGGCGGGATGGCGCCCGCGTCGTGGAGCAGGCGGCCAAGCAATGTGCTCTTGCCGTCGTCCACGCTGCCGCAGGCGAGGAAGCGCAGGGCGGGAAGGTCGTGCGTGATCGGGGTGGTCATCAGAAATAGCCCTCCTTCTTGCGCAGTTCCATGGACGCTTCCGAGGTCTGGTCGTCGAGCCGCGTGGCGCCCCGCTCGCTCACGGCCGTGGCCGCGGTTTCGGCGAGGATGTCTTCGACCGTCGTGGCGGCGGATGCCACCACGGCCGTGCAGGTGATGTCGCCCACGGTGCGGAAGCGCACGCTCATCCATTCCGCCCGCTCACCCGCCTTCGGCGGCGTGAGTGCGGTGACGGGCGCCAGCAGATTGCCGCGGCGCGCCACCAGGCGTTGGTGGGCGAAGTAGAGGGATGGCAATTCCAGCTCTTCGCGGGCGATGTAGCGCCACACATCCAGCTCGGTCCAGTTGGAGATGGGGAAGACGCGCACATGCTCGCCAGGCAGGGGCCGCGCGTGATAGAGGCTCCACAGCTCGGGCCGCTGGCCGCGGGGATCCCAGCGCCCGCTCTCGTCGCGGAAGGAGAAGATGCGTTCCTTCGCGCGGGCCTTCTCCTCATCCCGGCGCGCGCCGCCGAAGAGCGCGTCGAAGCCGTGGGCG
>DASRXV010000044.1:0-18758 GCA_035687325.1 Holophagaceae bacterium | reverse complement strand
TTTTTTCCGACATGATCCGCGTCGAGGCTCTATAATCGTTCCACCTTCTACCCAACATTCGGGGGACACCATGGATCAGCCCAACCGGCAGCGCGTGAGTTGGCTGCGCCTCCAGCGCACGGCGACGGCCCTGGCCTTCTGTCTGGCCGCTGGCTTCACCGCCAATACATTGACAGCGCAGGATGCTCCGGCCGCGCCGAGCGCGCAAGCAGCCCCGGCCGCAGCGCCCGCTTCCAACGCCACCCAGGTCCCGGCGCACTCCTCCAAGTGGGATTACCCGAAGACGATCACGCCCAAGGATGGCCAGCAGGTTTACATCGTCCAGAAGGGCGACACCCTGTGGGATCTGTCGAACAAGTTCCTGAGCAACCCATATGCCTGGCCGCAGATCTGGGAGCTGAACCAGTGGATCAAGGATCCGCACTGGATCTACCCCGGCGATCCCCTGATCATCGATGCCGGTCGCGGCGCCCAAGGCGCGACGCCGGAGGCGGTCGCGGGCGCCGAACCCATCAAGCTGGACATCAACGCGCTCCGCCGCCCTGAGCTGGCCTACTCCATCTCCGATTTCGTCCAGCAGCCCTTCATCGCCCCCCAGGGCGGGGACGCCTGGTTCAAGGCCAATGGCGCCTTCCAGATCACCGGCAAGAAGGATGACGGCAAGTCCATCCTGGGCGACGGCGATGTGGTCTACCTCAACGCCGGCGATGCCCAGGGCGTCCGCCAGGGCGACCGCTTCCTCATCATCCAGACCGTGCAGGCCAAGCTGAAGCACCCCGACACGAAGAAGGTGCTGGGCGATGTTCTGGAGCAGGCGGGCATCCTCCGCGTGGACCATGTGACGCCCAATGGCGCCGTGGCCACCCTCGAGCGCTCCATGAACACCGTGGAGGTGGGCGACCACCTCACCCGCTTCACCGAGCCCTCGGACATGAACCTCGAGCTGCGCAAGGACACGGACGAGCCTGTGAAGCTCCAGGATCCCGTGATGGAGGTGGTCTACACCCGTGACAGCCACAAGCTGAACGGCTTCGGAACCCAGGTGGTCGTGGACCGTGGTTCCAATGACGGCCTGAAGGTGGGCGATGTCCTCCTGCTGGCCCGCACCAACGGCTGGCCCGGCGGCGAGAGCAAGAAGGACACCGAGCGCTTCGCCCACTACCTGGGCCAAGTCATCGTCATCCGCGCCGATGCCGCCACCGCCACTTGCCGCGTGCTCCGCAGCCAACAAGAGGTGCTGGTGGGCGACAAGCTGACCCACTGATGTTTCGAACCCGTTGAACGGAGAAGGCCCTGGGATCCCGGGGCCTTCTCCGTTCAACGGACGAGGCGGATGACGAAGCGGCGTCCCCGGGTGGGGAGGTTGTAGGGCGTCGCCTCTACCCGCCATCCCGCGGGTCGTGTCTCCGATTCCCAGCCCGGGCCCTTGAGGGCCAGCAAGGGGACGCCGGGTTTGCCCAGCCGCTCCCACCATCCAGCCAGCTGCTCCAGGGGGGCGAGGGCCTTGGCAACCGCCAGATCCGCATGAATGGGCGGTGTGGATTCAAAGCGCCCGTGGACTGCTTCCAGATTCCGGATTCCCAGCTCCAGCGAGCTTTGGCGGAGGAAGGCCAGCTTCTTGGCGGAGGCATCCAGGCCGAGGATATGGAGATCCGGACGGGCCAGAGCCAAGACCACGGCTGGGGATCCCATGCCGGTTCCGAGATCCACAATTCTTGAGCCCGCAGGGAGTTCTGCCAGAAAGGGGAGGAGTGTCGCTGCGTCCAGGACCAGTTCCTCCCACCTGGCTGTCGGGGGCAGGGCAGTGAGGGCATGGGTGCGGTTCCAACGGTCCAGAAGGGCCAGCCAGTCCCGTAAAGGGGCCTCCAGGGCGGGCGGAATCGTGGGAATCATGGGCTCAGAATGGCAGCATCGACTGGAGGTTGTGAGAAAAAAACGCGATTGGTGATCCTTGGAGTGTGCCGGATGGTGGATGGCCCATCTGGGCGATCCATATTAAAAATCAAGTGGCAAAAAAAGCATGAAATCCGTGAAACATCGTCAAGCCTGTGTTGACAGGCTCAAGTCCGGGCGAAATACTGTGTTGGCTGAACATCTTGATGAGGGATGAACCATGGCCGGCGTGAGCGCTCCCTTCCAGATCGACTGGGCGTCCCGTAGCAGTCTTCGCGGACCTTCCGAGAAATCATTGGGAGATCTCGTGCGTTCGCTGAAGGACCGGCTGGCGCCGCAAGCGTTGGGCATTAGCATCACCTATGTGGATGATCGCGGCATGAAGAAACTCAACCGCGAGCACCGGGGCAAGAATGAGACGACGGATGTCCTGAGCTTCCCCACCGAGGCAGGCAAGGGCGAGTTTCCTCATCTCGGCGACATCGTCATCAGCCTTCCTGTCGCGGAGGCGATGGCGAAGAAGCTCGGCGTGAGCCGCCGCCGTGAAGTGGAGACGCTGGTGATCCACGGATTCCTCCATCTCTGCGGATATGATCACGAAAAAGACAACGGCGAGATGCTGGCGCTGCAATCGGAATTGGAAACGCAGCTGCTGGGCGAGGCGCCATTGCCTATGAGCCTCAAGCGGGGCCGTAAAGCCGGTTCGAGGGTGAAGGTGCTCAAGGACGGCACGCGCAAGGTGGTCACGGGACGCGCCGCCGCCGCCATCGCCCGCAAGACCGAAGAGCAGAAGGCCCAGAAAGCACGGAAGGTGAAGAAGGCCGGGACGGTCGCGCGGAAGAAGGCAAAGAAAGCCGGCAAGAAAGTCCGGGCCGTGAAACCCATCGTGCTGGGCCGGGGTCAAGGTGTGGCCAAGCGCGGACCTGGAAGGCCCCGGAAGGGCGAGTCCCCGTCGGGCGCCGTGGTCCGCAAGGTGGTGCGCCGCAAGGTGCCGAGCCTCCGCAGCCCCGTCATCGCCTAAGGTCCGTGGCACGAACGCGGGCGCCTCGATAAACTAAGAGCTTGGCCCGAGCAGGGCCTGAATCCCGGAGTCCGCGTGATCAACCTCCTGCTCGGCCTGGGCCTTGCCCTCGCCGTGATCCTGTTGTCCAGCCTGCTGAAGATCTCCCTGTGGATATCCATCCCCATGGGGCTCGCGGGCGGCTTCGCCCTTTTCGTATGGTTGGGGCGCAAGACCCAGGCGGCGCTGGAAGCCATCATGGCCAAGGCGGGCGAGAAGATGAGCGGCGAGGCCATCCGCTCCGAGGCCATGCGGAACCGCAAGCTGGACGAGGCCATCGCCGTCATGCAGGAAGGGTACGCGTTGAAGAACCGCCAGTTCTTCATCAAGGGCGCCATCGACGGTCAGACCGGCATCCTCCGCTATCTGCAGGGCCGCACGGAAGAGGCCGAGCCCCTGCTCAAGTCCGCCACCATGCAGCACTACATCGCCAAGGCCATGCTGGGCATCCTCCAGTGGAAACGGGGGCAGAAGAAGGCCGCCCGCGAGACCTTCGACCTGGCCCTGAAGTCCGGGAAGAAGGAGAGCCTCCTTTACGGCGTCTACGCCTATGTGCTCAACGAGATGGGCGACCGCGACGCCGCCATCGGCGTCATCAACAAGGGCCTCAAGGTCATCATGGGCGATGAGCGTCTGGAGAAGAACCGCAACCTGCTCCAGAACGCCAAGCCCATGAAGATGTCCGTCTACGGCGAGCAGTGGTACCAGTTCATGCTTGAGCGGCCCAAGGTCATGCAGGAGCCCCCACCCTTCGCCCGCATGAGCCGCCGCGCCATGCGCGGATAAATCCCTCCAGCCTCAAAGGAGTCCCGATGTCCGGCCACAGCAAATGGTCCACCATCAAGCACAAGAAGGGCGCCCTCGACGCAAAGCGGGGCAAGCTCTGGACGAAGATCCTCAAGGAGATCACGGTCGCGGCCCGCATGGGCGGAGGTGATGTGGCCTCCAACCCCCGCCTCCGCCTCGCCGTGGACGAGGCCAAGGGGGCCAACATGCCCAAGGACAACTGGGAGCGCGCCATCAAGAAGGGCACCGGCGAGCTGGAGGGCGTCAGCTATGAGGAGATCACTTACGAGGGCCGCTTCCCCGGCGGGGTGGCCATCATCATCGAGGCCATGACGGACAACAAGAACCGCACCACGCCCGAGATCCGCAGCTACTTCACCAAGTTCGGCGGCGAGCTGGGCACTGTGGGCAGCGCCACCTACCTCTACGCTAAGCAGGGCCAGATCGTGGTGGAGGCCGAGGTCTCTGAGGACAAGGTGATGGAAGTGGCGCTTGAGGCCGGCGCAGACGATGTGAAGGACGAGGGCGGCGCCTGGGTCATCCAGACCAGCCCCGATTCCTATGAAGGCGTGAAGAAGGCCGTGGAGGCCGCGGCGCTGCCCGTCATCGAAGCCAAGCTCATCATGGCTCCCAGCACCACGGTGGAACTGGGCCCGGACAAGCTGAAGTCCTTCCTCAAATTCGTGGATACCGTCGAAGACAACGACGATGTCCAGAACATGTGGCACAACGCCGTCTACGACGAGCCGGAGGACTGAGGCGCGACCGCGGACTCAAGCCTGGGGCAGAGTGAAAAACTTACCTCGTTAGGTGATGTTTCCAGTTAGGCTGGGCGATCCCGTCCTTTTGGAGGATCCCTTGAAGGTCGCCCGCCTCGCTTCCCTGCTCATCGTCGGCTCCATCGGGCTCGCGCTTCCCGCCGAGGTCCCGGCGCCGAAGGACATCCCCTTCCAGGGCACGCTGAAGATCAGCGTGGACGCCACGGATGTCGCCCACCGCGTCTTCCGCGTAAAGGAGACCATCCCCGCGGCGCCCGGCCCGCTCACGCTGCTGTATCCCCAGTGGCTTCCCGGCAACCATTCGCCCAGCGGCCCTATCTCCAAGCTGGCGGGGCTGGTGGTGACGGCCAATGGCCAGTCGCTGCCCTGGACCCGCGATCCCCTGAATGTCTACGCTTTCCATGTGGAGGTGCCCGTCGGCGCCAGCGGCGTGGAGGTGGCATTCCAGTACCTGTCGCCCCAGAGCGGGCGCGAAGGCCGGATCGTGATGACGCCGGAGATGCTCAACCTCCAGTGGAACGCCAACACGCTCTATCCAGCCGGCTACTACAGCCGACGCATCACGACCGAGGCCAGCGTCACTTTCCCAGCCGGATGGCAGTTTGGCACAGCGCTGGATGTGGCCTCCCGCTCCGGCGACACCGTCACCTTCAAGCCCATCAGCTACGACGACCTGGTGGACTCGCCCATCTACGCCGGGCTCTACTTCAGGCGCGTGGACCTGGACCCGGGCGCCAAGGCCGGGGTGTTCATGGATATCGTGGCGGACGCCCCGAAATTCCTGGAGATCACGCCAGAGCAGCTCCAGATCCACCGGAACCTCGTGCAGCAGATATACAAGCTCTACGGCGCGCACCACTACGACCACTACGACTTCCTCTTCTCCCTGAGCAACAAGATGGGCGGCAACGGCCTCGAGCACCACCGCTCCAGCGAGGACGGCGTGGGCACCGGCTATTTCACCGAGTGGGGCATGAGCGCCATGGTCCGCGACCTGCTCCCCCACGAGTTCAACCACTCCTGGGACGGCAAGTACCGCCGCCCGGCCGATCTGTGGACCCCCAACTTCAATGTGCCCATGCAGGATTCCCTCCTGTGGGTTTACGAGGGCCAGACGCAGTTCTGGGGCAATGTGATGGCCGCGCGCTCGGGCCTGTGGACCGCGGACCAGACCCGCGACATGTTCGCCATGGTGGCCGCCACCTACGACAAGGGCCGCCCCGGGTTGGCGACCTGGCGCGCGCTCCAGGACACGACGAACGATCCCATCATCGCTCAGCGCTCGCCCCTGCCTTACCGCAACTACCAGGCGAGCGAGGACTACTACACAGGCGGCGAAATGATCTGGCTGGAGGTGGATGCGAAGTTGCGAGAGCTGACCAAGGGCGCCCGCTCCATCGATGATTTCGCCAAGGCCTTCTTCGGCATGGGCAACGGCGAGTGGGCCGCCAACATTTACACCTTCGAAGATGTGGTGAAGACGCTCGACGGCATCGCGCCCTTCGGCTGGGCCGACTACCTGCGGAGCCGCCTGGACGGCCATGGCCCCCTCATCGGCGGCATCGAGGCCCACGGCTGGAAGCTCGTCTATACGGACGAGCCCACCGCCGCCGTGAAGGCCATGGAGGGCTTCATGGGGTCTGCCAACCTGACCTATTCCCTCGGCATCTCTCCCGGGAAGGCAGGCGAGCTGGGCGATGTGCTATGGGACAGCCCCGCGTTCAAGGCGGGCCTTGCGCCCGGCATGATCCTGGTCGCCGTCAATGGCCGCGAGTACAACGCCGCCGCTCTCAAGGAGGCCGTCACCGCCGCCAAGAGCGGCAAGGAGCCCATCGAGCTGCTCGTGAAGAACTTCGACGAGTTCAAGACGGTGCGCATCGACTACCACGATGGCCTGAAGTATCCCCACCTCGTGCGCGACGCCACAAAGCCTGACACGCTGGGCGACCTGTTTAAGGCCCGCTGAATCTGGCGAGTCCCCATAAGACGAAGGGCGCGGCAGCTGTGGCTCCGCGCCCTTCGTCTTATCAATTTCCGTTCAGGCGTTTTCCGCTTCGGCGGACCGGCCCTTCCACATCCAGATCGCCAGGATGGCGAGGACGCAGACGATGACGCCAGGCAGGCTGGCTTCGAGCCCGAATGCGCCGCCGCTCATCCACTCGGGCTTCGCCGCCGCGAAGACGGGCTTGAAGAAACCGCCCGCGTCCGTGCCGCTCACGCCGAAGCCCAGCAGGGAGCCCTGGGCCCAGTTCCAGCCGAGATGCACGCCGATGGGCAGGGCCAGCGAGTTGGTGCGCCGCCAGCAGAAGCCCAACAGCACCGCGGCGAGGCTGATGTCCAGGGTGGCCCAGAGCAGGGTGGCGCCGTGCATGCCCGGATTGCCCCAGTGGGCCAGACCGAAGAAGAGGGCCATGATCAGCTGCGCGATGAAGAAACCCGCGCCCCGCGTCATGCGTTGGAAGAGGTAGCCCCGGAAGACGCCCTCCTCGAACAGGGCCACGGCCAGGAAGAAGAGGGCGCCGCTCAGCATCGGCCCGGCTCCTTGGCCGGAGCGGACGAGGCTCACAGCGCCGGAGACCACGGAGCCCGCGGCCGCGAGCCCGATGATGCCCACGCCCAGGAGCGTCCCCAGCAGCAGCTCCAGGCCCCAGCGCCCGTTGAGCTTCCAGCCCAGGCTCTGGAAGGGTTCGCGCTCCAGGCGCACGAAGACCCAGGAGACGAGCAGCATCAGGCCCACGGACACCCATTCCCCGAGGCTCGCGCTATGCGGGAAGTGAAGCAAGTGCGCCGCGAGGCTCGCGACCCGCCCGAGGCCGATGAGGGCCACCAGGAAGCCGAACACCTTCCAACCGTTCCGCATCCGCCCATCTTGGGAAAGGAACACGCGTTTCATGGGCTCATTCACAAAGCCTCCAAGGTTTCTTCATCTACGCCGGGGTCCGCCTTCCGGTTAGCGGGTGTGTCAGAGCCCCGGCGGGAACCCCAGTCCCACGCGGGCCAGCGCGATGCTGGGGTGGACGCTGTTATCGGCGCGGCGAATGAGGATGGGCGGTTCGATTTCCGGAAGATCCGCTTTTACCTCGAAATTCGGCGGGAAATCCGCGCGCCGCGAACCGGCCAGGAGGATGAGACCGTAGGCCTCACCTTCCTTGAAGACCACTTCGCGCTCGTGGAGGAGCAGCAGGTCCGCGTCCCGGTAGGCGGCGCGGGCCCGGTCGCGTTGGTCGTTGGGGAAGACGCAGGCGAAGACGCCGCCGGGAGCCAGCAACTTGGCCGCCGCGGCCGCATAGTCGGCGATGGAGCCGCGCACTTCGAGACGCGCGGGAATGGCTTGCGGATGATCGGCCGCGAGCCGGTCCGTGACGGCCCAGTAGGGCGGCGAGCCCATGACGAGGTCGAAGGCGCCGTCCTTTAAGAGCGCGGTGTGGATGGTCTCGTCGCGCAGATCGCCGTGATGGAGCGTGAAGCGGGCCATCACGCCGTTGTAGGCCACGCTCTTCCTCGCGAGCGCGAGGCTCAGCTCCTGGGCCTCGACCGTGTGGACGGCCGCGCCTGGGCAGCGCCAGGCCGCCACCAGCGCCAGGGTGCCGATGCCGGAGCCGAGGTCGCAGACGCGGTCCACGCGCGGACACCACTGCGTGCCGTACCAGGCGCCCAGCAGGTCATCCACGCTGAATCGGTGGCCCTTGGCGTATTGGAAGATTTTCCAATGGCCGCAGAGGCCATCCAGCGTTTCATCGGGGCCAGGCTCTATGCCGCCGGTCACAGCGGGGCCGGGCCGCATCCAGCCTTTGAAGGCGGTGCTCATCCCGGAAAGGGCCCGGGCTCGTCGGGATCGAGGGGCGGTTCGGGTTCGGCTTCCGCTTCAGCCTCCACCGGCTCTGGCAACTCGTCGTACTCGGCAGCCTCTTCTTCGGATGGGTGCGCGAAGAGCCCGTCCTCCAGCTCCGGCTCCAGACTGGCAAGGGCCTGGGCTTCCAGATGGCCATCACCGAAGTCCGCGAGGCGGGGCAGGTCGAACATGGACTTCAGGCCGAAGTGGAGGAGGAAGGCCTGGGTCGTGGCGTACATCATGGGCCGTCCCACCACGGCCTTGCGACCGGCGGGGGTGATGAGTTCGCGCTCCATGAGGCTCTTTATCTGGTTCGCGGAGGAGGTGACGCCGCGGATGGCGTTGATCTCCGTGATGGTGACGGGCTGGCGGTAGGCCACGATGGCCAGGGCCTCCAGCTGCGCGGGCGTGAGGCGGCCGCTGCGCACAGTGGTGACGAGCTTGGAGATGAGCGCCTCGTAGGCGGGCGCCGTGGCCATGCGCCAGCCGCCGCCCACCTCGATGAGCCGCAGGCCCCGGGGCGGCTGGAGTCGTTCCTGGAGCGCCTCGATGCCCTGCCGCAGCGGACCTTCGCCGAAGCCCGTCAGCTCCCGCAGCTTGCCGATGTCGAGGACTTCGCCTGCCGCCGTGAAGAGGGCTTCCAGCGCGCCGGGCAGGTCACCGTCCACTTCCCAGAGCGGCTCGTTTTCAGGCTCTTGGTTTTCAGCCACCGGTTCAGGGCTTCCGGCTTCCGGCGCTTCATCGAAGAGGTGTTCGTTCACTTCGCTCATTGGCACATCCCCAACCGTTCACCGACCTTGATATCGCCTTCGCTGCGCGCGGGCTGCCACTGCGCCGCCTTCGGCCCGCCGATGAGGAGCACGACGGTGGAGCCGAAGGCGAAGGTGCCGAGGTCCTCGCCGGACGCGCAAGGGAGATTGGGGACGGCAAAGCCGCCATCCCTCGGCAGCGTCTTCCCGTCCAACCAGCGATCATCCAGGATCACGCCGCCCACATGGGTCGCGCCCACGAGCACGGCGGCCACTTCGAGGCCCTCATCCGGCCCGGTGCCGGTGGCCTCCCAGGCCGCGCGGCGGTTGCGCTCGTAGAGTCGCGGCACGCTGCCTGTGCTGGCGTCGTTCACGGGCCAGAGCTCGCCCTCCACGCGCTCCACATGTGTGACACGGCCTTCAAATGGAACATGGATGCGGTGGTAATCTTTGGGCGCGAGGTAGAGCGTGAGGTAGTGGCCGCCCTCAAAGCGCTTGGCGTCCGCATCGTGCTTGAGCAGTTCCGTGACGCGGTAGGGCAGGCCCTTGGCCTGGATGGCCATGCCTTCCGTGATGCGGCCGCAGGCGATGATGCGTCCGTCCACGGGACTGTTGATAGAGCCCGGCGCGGCCTGATCTTGAGGCCGCAGGCCCGCCTTGAGGCGGCGCGTGAAGAGGGCCTGGAGGCTTTTGTAGTCCTCCAACGGTTTCTCGGCCTCATCCAGATTCACCCCGTAGCGCGCGGCGAAGCGGCCCAGCAGGGGCCTGCGCCAGGAACCGGGCAGGGTACAGTTCGCGGCCCAGCCCACCACGGCTGAACCGGGCTTCTTGGGGTAGAAGCCGAGGAGCCGCAGGCCTAAGGGACCTGGCGTCCAGACGAACACATAGGCCACCCAGAGGAGCAGCAGGACAAGGGCCAGGCGGCCGGGCGAAGGCCAGTGGATAGGCATCTATGGATTCTACCGGACCCGCGCCGAACCTGCCCGGGGCTATCATCCTCCATCCCCCAAGGTGACCCATGCCGGAGTCCTTCCACCACCTGCCCCCGGAGGCGCTGCAGATCCTGCTGGTCCTCTTCCTGTCCTTCCTGCTGGGGTTGGAGCGGGAAGAACACCGGGCCCAGGCCGGGACCTACGCCTTCGGCGGCGTGCGGACCTTCCCCCTGCTGGGCTTCCTGGGCTTCGCCCTGGCCTTCATCAGCCAGGGGCAGTTCCTGCTGGTGGCGGCGGGTCTCGTGGCCGTGGGCGTGCTGATGGCGGTGTCCTACGCGCACAAGCTCAAGGCCGGCAACGCGGGCGTGACGACGGAGCTGTCGGGCCTCTGCACCTTCGCCGTGGGCGCGCTCATCGCCGACGGCCACTACTGGACCGGCATCACGCTGGTGGTCCTGTCCCTCGTGCTGCTGGAGCTGAAGACGCTGCTGGAGGGCCTGGCGGCGCGGATGGAGCCCAATGAGGTGGCCACCTTCACCAAGTTCCTCCTGCTGGCCGCCGTCATCCTGCCCATCGTCCCCAACGAGGCTTTCACCCCCTTCGAGCTGAACCCCTTCAAGACTTGGCTCGTGGTCGTCACGGTCTGCGCCGTGTCCTATGCGGGTTACGGCCTGGAGAAGCTGACGAAGGGCCGTGGCGGCACTTTCCTGTCGGCCCTGCTGAGCGGCGCCTATTCGTCCACGGTGACGACGGTGGTGCTGGCGAAGCGCTCCGCGCACGAGCATGAGCCGGACCGCTTCGCCGGCGGCATCTGGGCGGCCTCGGGGATGATGTACCTCCGCCTGGCCATCCTCGTCCTCCTGTTCAACGGCGTGCTGGGGCGCATGCTCGCGCCGGCCCTCTGCGCGCTGGGCCTCCTCGGCGTTGTCGGCGGCTGGCTCCTCTCCCGCAGGGGCGATCGCGGGCTCCTGGGTTCCACGCCGCCGGAATCGCGCAACCCGCTCGACCTGAAAGCGGCCTTCCTCTTCGCATTCATCTTCCTCGCCATCACCGTCATCACGCGGCTCGCCGTGGCGCACATGGGCCACAAGGGCCTCTTCGGCCTCGCCACACTCATGGGCGTCTCGGACGTGGACCCCTTCATCATGAGCCTCACCCAGACCGCCGGGGCCGCGACCCCGATGCGGGACGCCGCCATCGGCGTGCTGGTGGCCGCCGCCAGCAACAATGTGGTGAAGGGCCTCTACGCCCGCAGCTTCGCGGACAAGGCGACCGGGCATCGCGCACTGATCGGCCTGTGCGTGATGGCAGCGCTGGGGTTGGCGGCGATCGCGCTGGTCTGAAGCAAAAAGCCGCCTGGCGGCGGCTCATTGGCGGAGAGTGGGGGATTCGAACCCCCGATACGGTTGCCCGTATACACGCTTTCCAGGCGTGCTCCTTAAACCACTCGGACAACTCTCCGGGGTTCCGCGGGAGCCCGAGGGCTCGCAACGCGAAGGAACCAGCATATCAAAGCCCGGCGGCCTTCCCAAGCTCTTAACCTGGGGGGATGACGAGACCGGTTGGCGAGGCGAGTGGCGGGGCACCGGAGAAGGCGGGGCTGCATCCGCGCAGCCGCCACCGGGACCGCTACGATTTCGGGGCGCTCGTGAAGGCCTGCTCTGAGCTGGGACCCTTCGTCCTGCGAGGCCCCCATGGCCTCACAGTGGACTTCGCGGATCCCCGAGCGGTGCGGCTCCTCAACCGGGCCATCCTCCACGCGACCTACGGCATCGCAGGGTGGGACATTCCGGAGGGCTACCTCTGCCCACCCATTCCGGGCCGCGCGGACTACGTGCATCACGCGGCGGATTTGCTGGCGGCGCTGAGTGGCGGCGCGATCCCGCGTGGGTCCAGCATCCGCGTCTTGGACATCGGCACAGGCGCCAACCTCGTCTATCCGCTCATCGGCCATCGCGAATACGGATGGTCTTTCGTGGGCACGGACATCGACAAGGCCGCGCTGGGCGCGGGACGGAAGATCCTCCGCGCGAACACGGGGCTCGATGCGGCCATCGAGCTGCGCTTGCAACGGGATCGCGGCGCCATCTTCGAAGGTGTCCTTAAAACCGGCGAGGTCTTCGATCTCGCGATGTGCAACCCGCCCTTCTTCGCTTCGGCCTTGGAAGCCCGCGCCTCGGCTCGGGACAAGTGGCGCAAGCTGGGCCGGAGCGCCCAGGGCGCGCGGCGCAACTTCGGTGGCCATGAGGCTGAGCTGTGGTGCGAAGGCGGGGAGGCGGCCTTCGTGAGGCGCATGATCGAGGAGAGCGCGCGACACCCGGAGGCCTGCCGGTGGTTCACCAGCCTGGTTTCGAAATCCTCCAACCTTCCAGCGCTCCGCCAGGCCCTCGACCGGGCCGGAGTCAGGGAGGTCCGGACGGTGGACATGGCCCACGGCCAGAAACGCGCCAGATTCTTAGCCTGGCGCTTTGAATGGACAGGCCTCGAAGAGATGATTTCGCGATAAACCTTGCGATAGGTCATGTCTTCTATCTATGTTCGATACTGTCCGGTTCTGAAGGTGGTCATGCCCCCGCGATTGGCCGCAATCCAACCCTTAACGGGAAGAGCCCTGCCAAGGGGCCTGGAGACGCCTCGTTTGCGGATCCGCCTCGCCGCAGGCCCTCTGGACCGGCGTGTGGGCCACCGGTTGATCCAGGAGAGCCAGTTGGCAGCTCCCATGGGCCTTCCCCGGAAGCTTTCTTGGCAGGTTTTCGAGCGCCCTTTCCGAAACCCGTTTCCCCCCGATCTGTATCTGATCGAGAACCGGGCCGACCGGCGCCTGATCGGTGTTGTCATCTTATGGCGTCCATCTGTCCAAGAGTGGCCCCTCATACACTATGGTCTGACGCCCTCATACCGTGGGCGAGGTCTGGCCACGGAGGCGGTTCGCGCGATCGTGGCCTCAGTGCTGGGGCGGGGACAAGCGCCGGGCATCGCCGCCATCGTGGCGAACTCTAATGTGGGAAGTGTCCGGGTCGTCCGCTCCGTCGGGATGTCGCCTCTGAAGCCTTGTGGAGAGTCCACCTTGTTCGGGATAGGCCGGGAAGATGTCATGGTCCTAGGCTTGCTCCGCCAAACCATCAAGGCAGCGGGAGTGGGGGGATACCGCATGGCGTTCACGCAGATGATGGCGTACGCCTGGGCTGTTCCCTATCTGCGACGCACGGTTCTCTGGCTGGCGCATCTTCTGCCCAGCGCTTGAAACGGGAACGGATCGTGCCGCAGATGGCACGGGAGCCTGAGAGGAACTGCATTGTGGCCCGGCATCTGTCACGCGGCCGTCTTGAGGGCTGGCAGGGCCAGGGTTCAGCCAAGGAATGCCAGCACGAAGAGCGGGATGCCTGACAATCCCACGATCATGGATGCCCACCACACCGGCTTGTTCCGGGTCAGCGCGGCGAGGGCGCCCAGGGCGATGGAGACCTGGAAGAGCGCGACCGTGCTCGCGAAGCGGTGGTGCTGGTGGAGGAGATGGTCGGCTTCGGCGGATTTCTCGTCCCGCTCCTTCTCCTTCTCCTCGGCGGTCTTCTTGATCTCGGTCTGCTCCTCGGCGTAGCGCTCCGCCTGCTTCGCGAGCTCCGGCGGCGGAACCTTCCCGGCCGCCTCCCATGTGGCTTTCTTTGCCTCCTGGATGGCCGCCTTCAGGCCCTTGGCCTGGTAGTAGGTCCATTGGTCGGAGGCCTGGGCCTGGAGCCGTGTGGATTCCGTCTTGAGGACGAGCGCCTCGTTCACCGTGGACCCCGCCTTGAGCGCGGCGATCGCCGCGAACGCCGCGAGGACGGCGGTGGTGAGGGCGATCTTCCTCAGGAAGCCGCTTCCTTCCCTCTCCATCTCTTCATGGATGGCCTCGTGCAGTTTGTCGGTTTCGATTTCAGGCCCTTCGGGCATGGCAGCCTCCTGTGCAGGCAAGGGTGGGGCACAGCAGTGTGACCGAAACGGCCAGAGGCGGAGAACCTGCCTCCGTCAGAAACGGCACCCCAGGTGGAGCACATAGGCCCTCGCCCCGGCGTAGTCAGCGCTGGACAGGGGCTGGTGGAAATCGGGCCCCGGGGCGAAGGGCGAGGACACGGTCCCCGATCCGCTCTGGACCGGCGCGTAATTGGTGTTCCAGGTGATCTGAGCCTGGTGGTTGAAGGCATTCAGGGCGACCAGCTTGATGTAGATCTGGACCGGTGTGTCCCGCACTGTGGCGACCTTCCACTCCTGAGTGAAGGAGAAGTCGGTGTAGGCCTGGCTGTTGAAGACGCCGCTGCCCCGGGTGTTGTCCATGTACTGAGTGAAGGTGCTGCCGGCCTGGAGACTCAGGGCCGGGTTGACGGCCGATGCGTCGATGGAGCGGACCTGGTTGTAGTGCTGCCCGGAGGTGAACCGGTAGATCAGGCCCCAGGTGGTCGTGCCGCCCATCAGGTGGTCCGTGCGCTGTCCGAAGAGGCGCATCCGGATGGGGACATTGCCCTGGAGGTCTCCAGAGGGATGAAAGGCGTTCCGGTCGAACATGGCGGTGCCGCCCTGCACATCCCAGGCGTGGATGCCTTCTCCGGTGCCGGGCTGCCCCACGGCCTCGCCTTCGTAGTTGCCCTCCAGCCGGGCCCAGGTGATGTGGCCCGAGAAGGCCCAGGGACCCTGGTGCCAGGCGCCTTCGAGCTCCAGGTCCTTGTAGTCGCGCCGGGCGTCGGGCTCATTGGTCCAGCGCTTCACATAGAGGACATTCCCTGCGCCGTCGGTCACCTGGCCCTCATTCCCGATCCGGTAGTCGATGAGGTTGTGCCAGGTCCGCTTGACCAGCGTGGCCCGGAGGAACCCATCTCCGGTGGCGGTCCGGAATGAGCGGGTCAGGCCCAGCTGCCACTCGTCCACGGAAGGTGGCTTGAGTCCCGCGTCCACGCGCACATTCACCGCCGGGTCGCTGTACCCCGCCAGCGCGGGCCCGTAATTCGCGCGGTTTGTCAGGACGCTGAAGGGCTGCGCGCCTGCGGGACCGGTGTACTGGTAGCTGATCACCGTGGGGTTGCCCTGGTGCGTGGCCTGGTCCAGGTAGGTCTGGAGGACACGGCCCGTGTAGCGGGAATAGCTGGCGTTCAGAATCCAGTCCTCATGGCCGGTCAAGTCATACTTGAGGCCCAGGCGGGGCGAGAACGAGGTGGCGGAGGCGATGGTGCTCCCGTTCTCGCGTTTGCCGGTATAGCGGTCCGCGCGGGCGCCCAATTGCAGGAAGATGCGGTCGTTCACCGACCACTTGTCATCGGCCCAGAATCCGAAGGTGGTGGTGGAGGACTCGCCCCCGAAGGTCTGGTAAGTGTCCAGCTGAGCCCCCTGGGCGGTGCCGGCGTTCAGATCCAGGTTCGAGACCTGAGCCACCATGCCGGTGGCGGATCCGTTGGCGCGCGCGCGATGGAGGTCGTCGCGCCAATCGAGCCCGGCCTGGCTCACATGAGTCCCGGCGCCATCCCACAGCAGCGAGAGTTTCGCGTTGCCGGTGCGGGTGTCGTAGTGCTGGCCGCCGTCCCCGTTGTCGAAGAGGCCGTTGCGGTAGACGAGGCCGTCCGTGGTGTTCAGGAGCGGGGTGCCGCCAGCCGGGTCCGCGCCCTGAGTCAGGTCCTGGAACTTGCGGCCCAGGCGGACTTCCAAGGTCGCCGCGGAACTCAGGAGCGAGCGCCAGTCCAGGTTGTAGAAGCCGTAGGTGTTCCGCACCTGCACCAGCGCGGCCACTTCGCCAGCCTGGGCCGTGGGGTCCTGGTTGTGCTGGTTCCGCACCGAATGGTCCACATTGGCGATCAGCGTGTTGTCAGGGTTGATGGCCCAGGTGAGCTTGCCCTGGAAGCGGGTCTCATGGCCGAGCGAGGTGTAGGCCTGCCCCGCGCCGATGCCGCCGGGGCCTTGCTGGGCATTGCTGGTGATGCTGGCGGGGCCGCTGCTGTCGTGGTCGAAGCCCGCCAGGAAGAACCAAAGCTTGTCCTTCACGATGGGGCCGCCGAGGGTGAAGGACCGTTGCGCGTCCACATGGTCGATGATGGAGGCTTTGTCCTGCTTGGGCTGGAGCGCGTTCCAGGCGGCGTCCCCCAGCTCGAAGCGCAGGTAGCCGTGGAAGTCGTTTCCGCCGCTGGGCGTGACCGCGTTTACCACGCCGCCTTCCACCTGCCCGTATTCCGCCGGGATGGCGCCGGTGATGACCTCCACCTCCTGGATGCCGTCCTCGATGAGCGAGATGCCGCTGGCTTGCTGGAAGCCGTCCTGGATGTTCTGGCCGTCCACCAGGTAGACATTGCCGGTGCTCATGGATCCCCGGACATGGGGAGCGTTCAATCCGGTGTCGGCGATGCCGGGGTTGAAGGTCTGGAGCACATCATCCAGGTTCTGCTCCGCCGGGAGCGGCTTGATGTCCTCGGTCATGCGGCGGTTGACGGCGTGCTGGACCTCGCTGAGATCGATCTCCGGCGGCACATCCCGCGTCGTCACACTGGCTGAAGAGATCTTGGGCAGGATGACGCGGAGGACGGCCGCCTGATCCACGCCCAGCCGCTGCTCAAGCTTGACGGTCTGGTAGCCCTCGATGGCGACTTCCAGGGTGTAGGCGCCCGGCGGGAGCAGGCGGAGCAGGAACTGTCCCTTCGCATCGGTGGTGGCGGTGCGGACGCCCTGGAGGCGCTCTGACACCACCCGCACCCGGGCTTCCGGCAGCGGGTGTCCCTGCTCGTCCACGACGGCGCCGCGAAAGGAGGAAGTCTGGGTGCCCTGGGCCAGAAGCGGCGCGGCGAGGAGGAACGGAAGGAACGGCTTACGCACTGTGAAGCTCCGTGAACATGAAATCCCGCACCGCACCGCACAGGCAGCTAAGGTTGCTGGGGCATCCGACCAGTATCTCTAGCGGGGAGCGCCCTGCAAAGCGTCCTGATCCAATGCCAACCAATGGTTTCGGTCCGCAGGCTTCGCAGTCAAATCGGCTCCATGGAAGACCACGCGGGTCTGGCCCATGAACCTCAGGAGCCCGCGCCGCCCTGAAGGCAGCCGGTCCAACGCGAGGTACTGGATCTCCCCCTTGAGCTTGGAAACGGGGAGGCGGTGCACGATCTCTCCGGCCTCTTCCGGATCCGCGTCCTTCTTCGCGTCCTCATCATCCTTACGGTCGATCTCGAGGGCGATGAGGCGTCTGGAGGGCATCGCGTACACGAAGAGGAACTGGTGCCCGCCTTCCACCCGGTAGAAGACGACATAGGAGGCGGTGGCGGACACCTGGTCGAAGGGCAAGCCCTTTCCCGCGGGCGCGGCCTGAACCGCGCCCGCGGGAAGAATGACTGCCGCGGCCCAGACCCAGCTGTGCCGGGGTCTAGTACCAGCCATCGCCGTCTGGATTCAGGATCGCCGCGGTGATCGCCTGTTCGGCCGTGTTGCGCGTGCTCTCTTCAGAAGCGCCGAAGGGGACCACCACATAGCGCATGAGCCCGGCCTCATCGTGGTAGGCGGAATGGTAGGCCTGGAACGCCAGCCCGTCGGGTTTCCCGTTGAGCGTGCTCCGGATGCCGGGCGCCAAGAAGATCACGACCAGCGAATTGCCGGTGGGCGGATGGAGCCGCCTCGCGCGCAATGAGCCGTGCAGGAAATGCTGGAGGCCGAGGTCCGTGACGGAACCCTGCGAGGGGAGGGTGGGGGCGATCCCCTCGTTGACCACGGGGAAGCTGAAGGCGTCGAGTCCCTGGGGCTTGAGGGCCGCGAAACGCTCAGACACGCCGAAGGCGGTCACACCGTCGTTCATCCGGCGCATGGGAGCGGCGTGCTGCGGGGAGGACCAGGCGGTTCCGTAGTAGACCGTGTAGATCTGGGGGCTCGCCAGGATGGCGCCGCCGTGGAATTTCCGGGCGGCTTCGGGCGCGACAGAGCTTGCAGAGGGGACGATCTCGACTTTGCCGTCGTCATCATCCACGAGCACCCGGTGGGCAGGCGCGTCCTGGAGCGGCATGCGCGTGCCCTGGGCGGCAAGGGGGAGCGCGAGAAACAGAAGGGGGAATTTCGAGAAGGAGGTCATGGGTTGATCCTTGGAATAAGGATGATCACTGCACGTTGAGGGCGAAGTCGTCCACCACGAAGGAAGTCTGGTAGCTCGAATCCTCCGTGCCTTTGAGGTAGATCTTCACGGTCTGGCCCCTGTAGGCGCTCAGGTCGTAGGTGTACTGGGTGTAGCCCGAGGCAGCGTTCAGGTTGGAGAAGGCCGCCAGGGTCGCCAGGACGGTCCCGCCGCTGGTCTGGACCTGGACCGTGAGCTTGTCATAGGCGGTGGTGGTGGAAGTCTCCGCGGTGTCGATGTGGAGCCAGAAGCTGAGGGTGGCGGTGGAAGCCGTGCTAGGGATCGCCACATTCTGGGAAAGCGTGTCCGAGTCCGTTCGCCCCCAGCCGTTGAGCCAGGCATCCCAGGATCCGGAATGCGAGGGCTCGCTCGTCATGTCGCTGCTGATGACCGTGCCGCCGCCGCCCAGGCTCGAGTAATTGGACCAGCTCACGCTGCCGCTCTCGAAGCCGGGGTTGAGCAGGAGCTGCGTGCCGCCGGTGGGAGCAGGGTTCACGGTGACGGAGCGGGTGGCGGAGTTGGAGACGCCCGTGTTGTCCGTGGCGGTGAAGGTCACGGTGCGGGTGATGGCGGAGGTGCCGGTGTTGGTGAACACATGGCTGGTGGAAGCGCCGGTGGCGGTGGAG